>SHVW01000069.1 GCA_009694085.1 Alphaproteobacteria bacterium | reverse complement strand
GGCCGGGCAACCCGTCTTTAGATCCGCTCCCATTGGGCGTCGCGCAAGCCATAGCGTCGCGTCATTGGTCAGCTCCTCAACAAGCCGACCTCCTATGAATCACGCAAATCGATGCTTGGGAACCCCCTAATTGAGGACACGCCCTAGGCTGGGCGCGCGCGGAGTCGTGCGAGCGCGCGATCGCGGACGGCTACGCGACAGCGCCGGACAAGCACACATTTTTCGAATCCTGCGACATCATTTCTCTGCACATGCGGTTCGTTCCCGCCACCCGTGGCATTGTCACGGGCGCCGATCTTGCGCGCATGAAGCCGACTGCGTTGCTGGTCAACACCAGCCGAGCAGGGCTGATCGAACCCGGGGTGCTCGTGCATGCCTTGAAGGCGGGGCGACCTGGCATGGCGGCTGTCGATGTGTTCGAGCGGGAGCCGCTGCGCGACCCGACCGACCCGTTGCTGACCATGGCAAATGTCGTGGCAACGCCTCACATCGGCTATGTCACGCGCGACGAATATGAGATCCAGTTCGCGGACATCTTCGACCAGATCCTGGCCTATGTCCAGGGTGCGCCCATCAACGTGGTCAATCCGGACGTGCAGCCGCGCCGCTAGCCTGCCCGCGCTACGCCAGCCCCTGCACCGCCGTCAACACCGCAGCAACGTGGCCGGGCACCTTGACCTTGCGCCAGGCCGCCGCGACCTTGCCCTTGGCGTCGATCACGAAGGTGGCGCGGTCGATGCCCATATATTTTCGGCCATACATGCTCTTTTCGATCCAGGTGCCATAGGCGGCGCAGACCTTACCGTCTTCGTCCGAGGCGAGCGCGAAATTCAGTTTCTGCTTGGCCTTGAAGCCATCGTGGCTCTTGACGCTGTCCTTGGATATGCCGATCACGACGGCTTTCGTCTTGGCGAAGCCGGCGCGGTTGTCGCGGAAGTCGCATGCCTCGGCAGTGCAGCCCGACGTGTTGTCCTTGGGATAGAAATAGAGGATGACCGGATGTCCGCGCAGCTTCGACAATTGCACCGTGCCGCCGCCATCGGTCGCCAGGGTGAAATCGGGCGCGGTCTTGCCCAGCAGTTGGTCGTCCTGGGCGGGGGCAGCTTTCTTGCTCATGAATTCGTCTCCGGGTCTGACAGCAGTTTTTGACGTGCGGCCGGCGTATCGATCAGGCTTTCATAGCACACGCGCACGAAATCCATGGCGGCGGCCAGCCGGGTCTTGAGCGCGTCCAAATCGGGCTCGTCGCCGGCGCGTGCCAGCCGCGCTTTCAATCCGGCGGGCAAAGCCGACTCAGCCAAACCCTCGCCGACGGTTAGCCGGATCAAGCCCTGAACGCGGGTGAGTAAGTGCGCGGCTTGAGCCAGGCGATGGCCGGTTTTGCCGTCGATGGCAGATTCAGCCGCCAGTCGTTCAAAAGCTTCTGCCGTATTGGGCGACAACACGTCCGGCCGCTCGGCGGCATGGCGAAGTTGTAGGTATTGAGCCAGGAACTCGACATCGACCAAGCCGCCGCGCGCATGTTTGAGCTGCCAATGCCCCTTGGCCTTGTGCTCCTGGGCCATGCGCTGGCGCATCTCGGCGACATCCGCGACCAGCTTCGCCGGATCGCGCTGCTGGGTCAGTACGCGAGCGATGCTGGCGGCGATGCGCTGACGCAGGGCGGGCGGGCCGGTCACCACCCGCGCCCGGGTTAGCGCCATGTGCTCCCAGGTCCAGGCCTCGCTGCGCTGATAGGATTCGAAACCATCGACCGCCGAGGCCAGCGGCCCTTTGTTGCCCGACGGCCGCAGGCGCAGATCGATCTGGTAAAGCCGGCCCTCGCCGGCCTGGGCCTCGAGCGCGCCGACCAGGCGTTGGCCGAGCCGTGTGAAATAGGTCATGGGCGCCAGCGGTCTTGCGCCATCGGACTGAAGCGTCATCGCATCCTCGGCGCCGCCGACGTCATAGACGAAGACGAGGTCGAGGTCGGACGCGACGGTCAGCTCTCGCCCGCCCAGCTTGCCCATGGCGATCACCGCCATGCCGCCCACTGCCGTGCCGGCTTGGGCGAAGCGGCCGTGCTGGCGGGCAAACTCCGCTTCTACGCGCGGTTGCAGCGCGGCGATCACCGCGTCGGCCACATCGGCCAGCACGGTTCCGGCACCGACGCCGTCGAGCTTCCCACGCAGCATCTGCAAGCCGATCTGGAACTTACGATCGTTGGCCCAGCGCAACGAAAGATCCAGCACGTCCTGTAAGTCGCGGGCCTGATCCAGCGCGCGCATGAGATCGTCTTGAAGTGCCGCGACCGGCGGCAAGGGCGCCATGGCGTCGTCGGTCAATACGCCGTCGAGCAGGACGGGATTGCGGCTGAGATGCTCGGCCAACACGGGCGCGTCGCCCATGATCTCCACCAACAGGTCGAGCAGTTCGGGGCGGGAGTGGAACAGGGAAAAAATCTGCACGCCGGCCGGCAGCTTGCCCAGGAACTGATCGAAGCGATGAAAGGCGGCGTCGGGTTCGGCGGTACGCGTCAATGCCGCCATCAGCGCCGGCTTGATCTCGGTCAGAAGTTGACGTGCGCGTTCGCTGCGCATGGCGCGATAGCGGCCGTGATGCCAGGCGCGCACTGTGGCAGCGATGGCATTACCGTCTTTGAAGCCCAGCCGTTCCAGGGTGCGCACGGTCTCAGGGTCGTTCTCCGTGCCGGTGAAAACCAGATTGCCCGGGCCGGATAGGGGCGCGGCCCCCTCGAACAAAGCGGCGTAGCACTCGCTGACGGTATTGAGATGAAGGCGCAGGTCGCGCTCGAACGGCGCCGTATCGGGATAACCCATGAACAGGGCCAGGCGTTGTAGTCCGGCAGCGTCGGCGGGAATGGAGTGGGTCTGCCGATCGTCGACCATCTGGATGCGATGCTCGACTTGACGGAGGAAACGATAGGCCCGGGTCAACTCGGCTGCGACCTTGGGTTTGATGCGCCCGGCCTCGGCAAGGGCGGCCAGCGCGTCGCAGGTGGCGGCGACGCGCAGGCTGGGATCGCGGCCGCCCCAGATCAACTGCTGGGTCTGGGCAAAAAACTCGATCTCGCGGATGCCGCCGCGCCCGAGTTTGACGTTATGACCGAGCACGGCGACCGTGCCGCCGCCGCGATGAGCCTGAATCTGGCGCTTGATCGAATGAATGTCCTGGATCGCCGCGAAATCGAGATGGCGCCGCCACAGAAAGGGTCTGAGGCGGTCGAGAAAAGCTTGCCCCGCCGCGCGGTCGCCCGCCACGGTGCGCGCCTTGATCATGGCGGCGCGCTCCCAATTCTGGCCCATGCTTTCGTAGTACAGCTCGGCCGCATCCATCGAGATGGCGACGGGCGTTACCCCGGCATCGGGACGCAGGCGCAGATCGGTACGGAAGACATAGCCGTCGCCCGTGCGTTCTTCCAACACGCGCACGAGATCGCGAATGATGCGCACGATGCGGCCTTGCAACTCCTCGGGCTCGGACGCCTTCAACACGTCGGCGTCGTAGAACACGATCAGGTCGATATCGCTGGAGTAATTGAGTTCGCGTCCGCCCAGCTTGCCCATGCCGAACACGGCGATGCCGCTGCCGGCGGCACCCGCGCCCGGGGGTAGTACGATCGAACCAGCCGAAACGGCGGCCTCGACCAGATGGCGCATGGCCGCGTCGATCGCGCATTCCGCGAAGGCGCTGAGCGCGGCGATAACGCGCTCGACCGGCCAGAGGCCGGCAATGTCGGCGAGCGCCACCAGCAGGGCGGCCTGGCGGCGCGCCCGGCGCAGGCCGGTCATGATTCGCCCGCGGTCGCTCTCGCCAGCGAGTTGATCGTTGATGGCGCGGGTCAAATCGGCGAAGGTGGCATCCGGGCCCCGATTGAAAAGGGCCTGACAGAACGCCATCTCCTGGAGTAGGGCGTGGGACAAGAAGGGGCTGGAGCCGAAAACGGCCTTGAGCAGGCGGGCGCCGACTTCGTTGTCTGCCAGCTTGGCGGCAAAGGCACCCAACGCCGGGTCTTCGGTTTCGGCCGCCCGCTCGCGCCAGGATTCCAGTCCGCGGTTGGCCGCATCGGGATCGGCCGGCTGCGACAGAGCGGTGATGGAAGAGAGAAAGGTTTGGCCCGACATGACCGGTTGCTCAAGGATGAGCCACCTTGCGTGACCATCGGAATCCGGTCAAGGCTGCGGCTACGCGACCCGCGTCGTGGGGAGGTTTGACGTGATCCGCCGCTCGGCTCTGGTCGCATTTGAACTTTTGGCGGGCCTCGTCGCCGGTGTAGCCATTCTCGGCGGCGTCGCGGCGTGGCGCCTGTCGGTCGGCCCGGTTTCGCTCGACTGGCTCAAGCCCTATGTCGAGCGTGCGCTGTCAGACCCGGGTGGCGAGTTTGCCATCGCCATCGACCGGACCGAATTGATGTGGCATGGCGAGGATCACTCGCTTGTGGTCCGCGCCAGCCAGGTTGTCGGCCGCGATTCCCAGGGCCGTTCCATCGCCGCTTTGCCCGGCCTTTCCGTACGCTTCAGTGGAGCGGCGCTGTTGCGCGGGTTGATCGCGCCGACCGAGGTCGAGCTGATCGGTCCGAGCGCGCGGCTGGTGCGCACGCCGGCTGGCCGCTTCGATTTCGCGCTGGCCGATGCAGGACCTGAAAGCTCGGTGCAACCTGCGGCCGGTGCGACCGGGCAGGTGCAGATGGCGGAGCGCCTAATCGTCGAGTTGTTGGCGCCGCCGCGACCGGATCGCGCGCTTGGCTATCTGCGGCGGGTCAGCTTGGTCGGCGGCGCGGCGGTGCTGGACGATCGGATCGCCGGGCGTGTCTGGCGCGCGCCCAGCACCGATATCCGGCTGTCGCGCGATGACGCCGGGTTGCGTGCCAGCCTTTCGTTCACGCTCGAATTGGCCGGACAACGGCCGCGCTTCGACGGCGATCTTCTCTATCGCCCCGAGGCCGATAGTATCGATGTCGCCGTTACGTTTACAGACCTCGAACCGTCCTGGCTTGCCGCCGAAGCCCCAGGTCTGGCGGTGCTCAACCATGCACGCCTGCCGGTCGGTGGGATGATCGCGCTCCGGCTCAACAGCGAACTCATGCCCCAAGCCGTTCGCTTCGACCTCGCGGGCAAGGCCGGTACGTTGGTTCTGCCGGAATTGTATCAGGATCCGATCGACATCCGCGGAGTGGAGGCGCGCGGTACGGCCGACCTTAAAGCTGGGCGGCTGGAAATGGATCGCTTGTTCGTCGATCTCGGCGGTCCAAACGTGACGATCAACGGCCTAGCAACGGGTTTGGCCGGCGGTGCGGCGGGCCGCATGGATGCGCTTGCCGTGGTTCGCGACATGCCGGTAGATCTGCTGCCGCTCTACTGGCCTCGGGCGTTGGCCGCCGATGCGCGCACCTGGATCCTGGCAAATATCCAGGGCGGTCGAGCGCCCGAGACGTGGGCGGCAATCGTTCTGCGCCTGCCCAGCGCCGATCAACCCGCGCCGGCCATCGAATCGTTAACCGGCAACATGGCGTTCGAGGGTTTAACGGTCCACTATTTCAAGCCGCTGCCGCCCGTGATCGGCGTCGCCGGTACGGCGACATTTACGCGCGAGCGGTTCGACATCAATGTGCGCCAGGGCGCGCTCAAGCAACTGCGCGTCGAACAAGCCACGATCAAGATCACCGACCTCCACGTTAAGGATCAGGATCTGGTCAGCGAGATCGTAGTCGGTGGGCCGCTTCGAGATGCCTTGGAAGTTCTGGACAGCTCGCCGCTTCGCTATGTACGCAAAATCGGCATGAACCCGGCGGATACCTCCGGACGCGTGGCGGCGCGGCTGGTGTTCGAATTGCCGTTGGAGAAGAAGCTGACGCTGGAACAGGTCAAGCTCGCGGCGGCGGCCAATCTGCGCGAGGTGTCCCAGGCGAATGCCATGTTCGGCTTGACCATCGGTGCGGGCACCCTGGCCCTCAAGCTCGACGGGCGCGGTATGACGTTGGATGGTTCAGTCAATCTCAATGATCATCCCGCCCAAGTTGAGTGGCGCGAAAACTTCGCCGATGGTGCCCCCTTTCGCCGACGCGTTCACCTTACGGGCGAACTCGACGATTGGGCTCGCGAGCGTTTCGGTATTGCGGCAGGCGATATTTTGAAAGGTACGATCGGCGCCGACCTGACTTATACCGAGAACGAGGGCGGTCGCGCACGGCTTCAGGCGGCGCTTGATTTGAAACCGACCGTGTTGACGATTGCGCCGGCTCTATGGTCGAAACCGGCCGGCGCCGCCGGCACGGCGGCGTTTTCGCTCGATCTGGCAAAGGGGCTCCCGGTCGCAATGCCAGAGCTCTCCATCATGGCTGAAGGACTTGATCTGCGTGGGCGCGTTGACTTCGCCGGCGATGGGTCATTCCAACGGGCGAGTTTCGACCGGATTAAGATCGGCGACAACGATCTGTCCGGTCGAATCGAGGCGATGACGCCCGGGGGTTACGCCGTCAAGCTCGATGGACGCCAGTTGGATGCGCGGTCCTTCCTTAAAGACGAAGAAAGCGATCCGTTGCCCGGACCGCCGCTACGTTTGGCCGGACGCTTCGACCGTGTGTTGATCGATTCGGGGCACGCGATCGATCAGGTTTCGGTCGAACTCGACCATGATGGCCGGCGACCTCGTCTGCTCGTCGTCGATGGCCGGCTGGGCGAGGAGGGACGTTTGTTGTTCCAGCAGCGTGCCGGAGCGGGCACGCGGAACATCGTGGTTGCTTCCGATGCGGCGGGCGAATTGCTGCGCCGGCTCGACCTGTCGGACAAAGTCAGGGGCGGTCGGTTGCGCCTGACCGGCACGATCGAAGATGCCAAGCCGGGGCGACCGACGAGCGCGACTCTGGAAATCCATGACTTCCACGTCGTGGATGCCCCCGCGCTCGTGCGTGTACTGACTGTGGCCTCGCTAACCGGGATGCGCGATCTGGCTGCCGGTGAAGGCATCGCGTTCACGCGCCTGAATGCCGAATTCAAGCGCACGGGGCGCGTGGCCGAATTCTCCGATGCGCTCGCCTTTGGCCCAGCATTGGGGATTCGCGTATCCGGTACAGTCGATCAGGCGGCGGAGACGCTGCAAATCAATGGCACTCTGATCCCAGCTTACAGCTTCAATGAAGTCATTGGGCGCATTCCCTTGTTGGGTGCGATCATCACCGGCGGCAAGGGTATTTTCGCCGCGAACTTCAACGCGCGCGGCCCGATCGACGATCCCAACGTCACGGTCAACCTGCTCTCGTCGCTGGCGCCCGGTTTCCTCGGTGCGTTCTTGGACAAGCTGTTCAATCCCGGCCCCAATCAAGCCGGCAACTCGACTAGCCCGCCCAACGTGTTTCGAGACATTCAGCGGCAATAGCCGGCGGGTTGCGGCGGATCAGTCCGCCGGCCGGATCAAGGCGTGACGCTTCTTGCCGGCCGACAGTTTGATCGTGCCCTCGGCGTTCAGATCGGCAACCGTGATCAACCGCTTCTCGTCGGCGATCACCGCGTCGTTGATGCGGACGCCGCCGCCGCGCACCAAGCGACGCGCCTCACTCAGGCTGGCGGCAAGCCCCGCCTCGTGCAGGCAAACGATGGCGGCATGGCCGGCTGAAAGCTTCGCCCGCGATAGCGCGAGTGTGGGTAAATCGCCGCCCGCAGAACCGTCCTCGAACGTGCGACGGGCGGTCTCAGCCGCGGCAATTGCCGAGTCGCAGCCATGAGCAAGCGCCGTGGCCTCGAGAGCCAGCACTTTCTTGGCCTCGTTGATCTCGGCCCCGCCCAACGCCTCAAGCCGCGCGATCTCGCCAAGGGGCAGATCGGTGAACACTTTGAGAAGACGACCGACATAGGCATCCTCGGTGTTGCGCCAGAATTGGTAGTAATCGTAGGGCGCGAGGCGATCGGCATTGAGCCAGACGGCGCCCTGGGCCGTTTTGCCCATCTTGGCGCCGGAGGCCGAGGTGATTAGCGGTGTGGTCAGGCCGAACAGCGATAAGTCCGCGACCCGCCGGCCCAGCTCCACGCCCATGACGATGTTGCCCCACTGGTCCGAGCCGCCCATCTGGAGACGGCAATCGTAGCGCTTGGCCAGTTCGACGAAGTCGTAGGACTGCAAAACCATGTAGTTGAATTCGAGGAAACTGAGCGGCTGTTCGCGGTCTAGCCGGAGACGCACGGAATCCATGGTCAGCATCCGGTTGACCGAGAAGTGGCGGCCGATATCGCGCAGGAGCGAGATGTATTTCAGCTCGTCCAACCATTCCGCGTTGTTGACCATGACGGCGGCATTGGCGCCGTCGAAATCGAGGAAGCGCTGAAAGCAGCGCTTGATCGAGGCCATGTTGGCCGCGATGATCTCATCGGTCAGAAGCTGCCGTCCTTCATCGCGACCGGAGGGATCGCCAACCTTGGTCGTGCCGCCGCCCATCAGCGGGAATGCGCGATGTCCGGTTTTCTGGAGCAAACGCAGCATCATGATGCCGACCAAATTGCCGATGTGCAGCGAATCCGCCGTGCAGTCGAATCCGATATAACCGCCGATCCGGCCCGTGCGTGCCGCTTCGTCGAGCGCGGTCAGGTCGGTGCATTGGTGCAGAAAGCCGCGCTCGACGATAGCGGCGATAAAGTCGGATCGGGGCGCGGTCATGGCAGGTGGGGGCCTCGGCGGTCGACGTTCACGGGCGGGCGGGATGTATCATGGCGATCCCACCGGGACAACGCCGGGGACTCAGCCCACCTGGGCGGCGGCGGCCCTCTTCTTGAGCTGGGCGGCGAGATAGCGATCGACCTGACGATCCAGGTCTTCGATCTTGTTCTGGAAGAAATGGTTGGCGCCGGCCACGACCTTATATTCGATATCGATATCCCGTTGGCTGGAGAGTTTATCGACCAACTTTTGCACCGCTTCCTGGGTCACGATTTCGTCGGCCGAGCCCAAGACCACGAGGCCGGACGACGGGCAGGGGGCGAGGAAGCTGAAATCGAACATATTGGCGGGCGGGGCCACCGAAACGAATCCCGCGATTTCCGGCCGGCGCATCAACAACTGCATACCGACCCAGGCGCCGAACGAGAAACCGGCGATCCAGCACTGGGCAGCATTGGGGTTGTAGGTCTGAAGCCAATCGAGCGCCGAGGCGGCATCCGACAATTCGCCCTCGCCCCGATCATAGCTGCCCTGGGACCGCCCGACGCCGCGGAAATTGAAACGCAGGGTGGAAAACCCGCGCCGCGCGAAAGAATGGAACAGGGTGTAGACGATCTTGTTGTTCATGGTGCCGCCATGCTGCGGATGGGGGTGCAGCATGAGGGCGATCGGGGCGTTCGGTTGCTTACTGTGCAGATAGCGGCCTTCGAGGCGGCCTTCCGGACCGTTAATTATGACCTCGGGCATGCGTTGTCTGGTTCCTTGAATTTGGCCGCCGCGATAGGTGGCCGTTTAATAACCAACGTCCTTAGTGTGGTTTTACCGATAACGTTCCCGGATGAAATCCGCGCATACTTGACTAAATTACTGGGACAACCTATATCAAAGCCTAACGCTGGGAGATGCTGGGCGTCCACCCTTAATTCCCGGCGGGCCGCAATGATAACACAGCAGCGGGTGTCATGATCAAGAAGCTCCGTGATGATATCGATGCAATTCTGGCCCGCGACCCGGCGGCGCGTACGCGCCTCGAAGTCATCTTGTGCTACCCCGGCTTCCAAGCGCTACTCTTTTACCACGTCTCCCATGCGGCCTGGACGGCGGGATGGCGGCTGTTGGGCCGGTTCCTGTCCCATGTCGGCCGTGTCTTGACCGGCATCGAAATTCATCCCGGCGCTCGGATCGGCCGCCGTCTGTTTGTCGACCACGGCATGGGCCTGGTGATCGGCGAGACGGCCGAAATCGGCGACGACGTGACGCTCTATCACGGGGTCACGCTTGGCGGCACATCGCTCAACCGCGGCAAGCGCCATCCGACCCTGGAAGATGGGGTGATTGTCGGCGCGGGTGCGCAGATCCTGGGCCCGATTACGGTCGGCGCCGGCGCGCGGGTGGGTGCCAATGCAGTTGTTTTGACGCCAGTTGCGCCGGGTACGACGGTGGTGGGTATCCCTGCCAAGGTTGCGCTGTCCAGTTCAACCCTGCGCGAGGACGCCGAGTTTTGCGCCTATGGCACGCCGGCCCGCGACATACCTGACCCGGTGCAACGCGCCATGGAGGCGACGTTGGCCGAGGTGGCCGCCTTGCGTCGGCGCGTCGAGGAATTGGAGCGAGAGTCCGGCATGCCCGCGCCAGCCGGACGGCGCGAGATGACGGCGATGGGTGCGCCCGCTCGATCGGATGCTTAACCGAGCGCTTATGAAAATGGTCGCAGTAATGTTGCAACTCTCACCGAAGGAGACACGGTTGTGAGGCTGAGCACAAAAGGCCGCTATGCGGTGATGGCAATGGTCGATCTGGCACGGCACACCGACGGGCATCCCGTGGCGCTGGCCGACATCGCCGATAGACAGGAGATCTCTCTCTCTTATCTGGAGCAACTATTCGCGAAGCTGCGCAAGGCAGCCCTCGTGCGTAGCGTGCGCGGTCCCGGCGGCGGCTATCTGCTCGGCCATCCTTCCGATCAGCTGCGCATCGCCGACATCATCCTGGCGGTGGACGAGCCGATCCGGGCGACGCGGTGTACCCCTGGCTCTCCCGAAGGCTGCAACAAGAATAGGAGCCGCTGCCTGACCCACGATCTCTGGGAAGAGCTGGGTAACCAGATTCACCTCTATCTCAGCTCGGTGACGCTGGCCGGCGTGGTCGATAACCGCGTACTCGGCTCAAGCGGCGTGATCCGGCCCGCAGCCGAAGTTAAGCCGGCACCCGTAGCGGCCCCCGCTGCCGCGACCGTGGCCGCCGAGTAGTCGTCGCAACCAAATCGATGATCGCCATGTCCGCTCAGACCTATCTCGACGCCAACGCGACCGCGCCCTTGCGCCCAGAGGCGCGCGCGGCCATGGCGGCGGCACTCGACCTGACGGGCAACCCATCCTCGGTGCATCGCTTTGGCCGGTTGGCCCGACGCTATACAGAGGACGCGCGCGAGCAGGTCGCGGCCCTGGTCGGTGCGCGCCCGGCCCAGATCGTGTTCACCTCGGGCGGAACGGAAGCCAACAATCTCGCGCTCAAGGGCACGAAGGCGGCTTCGATCCTGGTCTCGGCGATCGAGCACGATTCGGTGCTGGCTGCCGCGCCAGGTGCGATCCGTATTCCGGTCACTTCCGCAGGATCGATCGATCTGGATGCACTTGATCGCCTGCTCGCCGGCGGAGAGCGTCCGGCGTTGGTGTCCGTCATGCTGGCCAACAACGAGACCGGCGCGATCCAGCCGATTGCATCCGTGGTAGAGCGGACGCGCGCCCATGGCGCCCAA
Source organism: Alphaproteobacteria bacterium (assembly GCA_009694085.1). GTDB lineage: Bacteria > Pseudomonadota > Alphaproteobacteria > SHVW01 > SHVW01 > SHVW01. Next base: position 7,291 of record SHVW01000069.1, on the reverse strand, counting down.
ACTCATTGCGACGCCGTACAGGCCGCCGGACGGTTGCCGATCTCGATGGCTGAATTAGGCGTCGATCTGCTAACCCTTTCGGCCCACAAGCTGGGCGGACCCCAGGGCGTTGGCGCTCTGGTAGTGGCGGAGCCGGTTGGGCTTGCACCGCTGCTCGGCGGCGGCGGCCAAGAGCGCGGTCGACGGGCCGGAACGGAGAACGTGGCCGCCATCGCAGGTTTCGGCGCTGCCGCTGCCGCGGCATTGGCCGAGCTGGAAAAGCAGAGCGAGATAGGGCAGCTGCGCGACGAGATGGAAGCGCGCGCTTGCGCGGCCGTCCCCGGAACGATCGTTTTCGGCCGCGCGGCGCCGCGCCTTGCCAACACCTCGTGTTTGGCCATGCCCGGATTGGCGGCGGAGACTCAAGTCATGGCGCTCGATCTCGCCGGCGTGGCGATCAGCGCGGGCGCCGCCTGTTCGTCGGGCAAGGTGCGTGCCTCCCACGTACTCGCCGCGATGGGCTGCGGCCCCGAAGAGGCCGGCCGTGCCATTCGGGTTAGCCTGAGTTGGCAATCTACACAAAGCGATATCGACCGTTTTGTCGAAGCCTGGACGGCGTTGGCGCGTCGCCGGGCCATGTCCGGCAACGACCGGATCACCCTGCCGGCGGCATAAGCCGCGACAGTATTGGATTTTGGAGGACAGGAAACCGTGACCCCGAGCACCGAGACCGCAATTAAGCCCCGCAAGACCGACCGCGCGAACCGGCCGCAGGCGCCGATCTATCTGGACTACCAGGCGACCACGCCGATGGACCCGCGCGTGCTCGACGCCATGATGCCCTATTTCATCGAGAAGTTTGGCAATCCCCACTCGCGCAACCACTCCCACGGCTGGGAAGCCGAGGAGGCGGTGGAAAAGTCGCGCGCCCAGATCGCATCCATCATCGGCGCCGACGAGCGCGAGATCGTGTTCACGTCGGGCGCCACGGAATCGAACAATCTGGCGATCCATGGCGTGGCCCAATTCTACAAAGACCGGCGCAATCACATCGTCACCGTGGTGACCGAACACAAATGCGTGCTCGATACCTGCCGCCATCTGGAGCAGCAGGGCTTCACGGTGACCTATCTGCCCGTCCGGACCAATGGCTTGGTCGATTTGGAGCAGTTGAAGGCGGCGGTTACGGACAAGACGGTCCTGGTCTCGGTCATGGCGGTCAACAACGAGATCGGCGTGATCCAGCCGATGGCCGAGATCGGCGCCATCTGCCGGGCGCGTGGCGCGTTCTTCCACACCGATTGCGCCCAGGCCGTGGGCAAGATTCCGCTCGACGTCGAGGCCATGAAAATCGACCTCATGAGCATTTCGGGCCACAAGATCTACGGGCCCAAGGGCGTCGGCGCGCTCTATGTCCGGCGCAAGCCGCGGGTGCGGTTGCAGGCAATGATTCATGGCGGCGGTCAGGAGCGCGGCATGCGTTCCGGCACACTCGCGACGCCGCTCTGCGTCGGTCTCGGCGAGGCCTGCGCCATCGCCGAGCGCGAAATGGGCACGGAAGCAGAGAAGCTGCGCGGCCTGCGCGATCGCTTCTACAAGGGCATCACCGACCGGCTGACCCATGTCTATCTCAACGGCGATTTCGAGCGTCGCATCCCCGGCAACCTCAACATCAGTTTCTCCTGCGTCGAGGGCGAATCTCTGATGATGGCGATCAAGAGCCTGTCGGTGTCGTCCGGATCGGCCTGCACCTCCGCCTCGCTGGAGCCGAGTTATGTGCTACGCGCGCTCGGCGTCGAGGAGGAGTTGGCACATACCTCGCTGCGCCTGGGTATCGGTCGTTTCACGACCGAGCAGGAGGTCGACTACGCGGTCGAGGAGATCGTGTCCCATGTCCAGAAGCTGCGCGATATGAGTCCGCTCTGGGACATGGTCCAGGAAGGCATCGACCTCAAATCTATCCAATGGGCGGCCCATTGACGGGCGCGCCCTGAGGCCTCACATCTTTATATGAGTTCAGAAGGAAATCGGGACATGGCATACAGCGAAAAAGTCATCGACCACTACGAGAACCCCCGCAATGTCGGCGCGCTCGACAAGGGCGCTGGCGATGTCGGCACCGGGTTGGTCGGCGCGCCCGCCTGCGGCGACGTGATGAAGCTGCAAATCCGGGTCGGTGCCGATGGCGTCATCCAAGATGCCAAGTTCAAGACCTTCGGTTGCGGCTCGGCCATCGCGTCGAGTTCGCTCGCCACCGAATGGGTCAAGGGCAAGACCCTTGACGAAGCGGCCAAGCTGAAGAATACCGATATCGCGCAGCATCTGTCGTTGCCGCCGGTCAAGATCCATTGCTCGGTGCTGGCCGAGGATGCGGTCAAGGCGGCGATCGAGGACTACCGGGCCAAACAGGCCCAGAAGCAAAAGGCGGCCGAGTAGGGCCGTCCACGGAGTTCGTTACGATGGCAACACTCAACCGTCCCCAGGCCCTGTCGGTTACGGGCGCCGCCGCCGAGCGCGTCAAAGCGCTGCTGGACAAACGAGGCAAGCCGTCTGTCGGCATTCGCATCGGCGTCCGCACCAAGGGCTGCTCGGGTCTGAGCTATACGATCGAATATGCCGACGAAAAGGGCAAATTCGATGAGGTGGTTCAGGCCGAGGGCGTGACCATCCTGATCGATCCCAAGGCGACCATGTTCATCCTGGGCACCGAGATGGATTACGTCGAGGAGAAGATGCAATCCGGCTTCGTGTTCCGCAATCCCAACGAAAAAGGCCGATGCGGCTGCGGCGAATCGTTCCACGTCTAGCCCTCGGGGGCGCCGATCTGCCATAAGATCGGACCCGGTTATCAACGACGACCCGCCGGGACGGCCTGCCGCCCCGGCGGTTTCACGTGACGGAGACCATGACTCAGCTCAGCACCAGCACGGGCGAGCGGCCGATCGAGCCCCGGGAAGAGCCCGGGGGCAAGATTGACAGTGCCGGTCATGGCGCTGCCGCCGGCACCCCCGCGCCGTTCGCGTGCTGGTCCTGCCGCGGTCCGGTTGCGGTGGGCGAGGCCTTCTGCGCCACCTGCAAGGCCGTGCAGCCGCCGGGTCAGCTCGACCATTTCGTTCGCCTCGGCCTAACGCGCGGCTTCGCACTCGACACCGCCGAGATCGACCGGCACTACTTCCAGCTTCAACGGCAATTGCATCCCGACCGCTTCGCCATGCGCGGGCCGCGCGAGCGCGCGCTGTCCCAACAACAGGCGACCAGCCTGAACGCGGCCTATGAGACGCTGAAGGATCCGCTGGCGCGCGCTGGCTATCTGCTGCGCCTCAGCGGCATCGAGGTCAATGCCGAGGGCTGCAACACGCTGACCGATCCGGTCCTGCTCAGCGAAGCCATGGAGCTGCGCGAGGCGCTGGCCGATGCGACCGATGTGGCCAGCGTCGACGTCATCGCGCGGCGTGCCCAGGTCGATATCGACGACTGCCTGACCGAATTGGCGCCGGCCTTTCGCGCGGGCGATCTGGACCGGGCCGGCCGGTTGACCACAAGGCTCAGATACTTGACCAAGCTGGCCGAGGAGGCGCGCTTCCATCGCCTCCGCCGCGCGCGGACGATCTAGATGCTGCTCCAGATTCACGAGCCCGGGGAAACGCCGGTACCCCACGAGGCCGATGCCAGCCTGGCCGTCGGTATCGATCTGGGGACCACGAATTCCGTCGTCGCCATTGCGCGCGATGGCCGGGCCGAGGTGCTGCGCGACGAGGCGGGTGCTGCCCTCGTGCCCTCGATCGTCGCTTATCTGGACGATGGCGAGGTCGAGGTGGGCGAAGTCGCGCGCCGGCGCCTGGTGGATCGCCCGGATGCGGTGGTCAGTTCGATCAAGCGCCTGATGGGCCGCGGCATCGCCGATGTCACGGCCTTGGGCGGCGTGCTGCCTTTCGAGATCGAGGACGGTGCCGGTATGGTTCGGCTGCGCCTGGGCGGAAGGCGGCTGACGCCGGTCGAGATCTCGGCCGACATCCTGCGCGCGCTCAAGGCGCGGGCCGAGCGCGCGCTGGGCCGCGAGGTCGGCCGTGCCGTGATCACGGTCCCCGCCTATTTCGACGATGCCGCCCGGGTGGCGACGCGCGATGCCGCCTTGCTCGCCGGGCTCGAGGTCTTGCGCCTGGTCAACGAACCCACCGCCGCCGCGCTTGCCTACGGGCTCGATAGGTCGGTGGAGGGACTCTACGCGGTTTACGATCTCGGCGGCGGGACCTTCGACATTTCGTTGTTACGCCTGGAAAAGGGCGTATTCCAGGTCTTGGCGACCGGTGGCGATTCCGCACTCGGCGGCGACGATTTCGACCATGCCGTCGCCGCGCATTTCTTGGCCGAGCGCACGGCCGAGCTTGGCGCTGCCGAGCGGCCGACCTCGTCCGAGGTCAAGCTGGCGCTTCAGACTGCGCGGCTCGCTAAGGAATGCCTGAGCAGCCAGGCCGAGGGTTCCTGGTGGCTGGACCTGGGCGAACGCCGCACGCGCCATCGCCTGGATGTGGCGGCGCTGGAGCGGCTGATGCAGCCCTTCGTCCAGCGCACGATCGAGCTGGTCGCCGGCGTGCTCGACGATGCCCGCGTGTCGCCGGCAGAAGTTAAGGGCGTGGTGCTGGTGGGCGGCTCGACGCGTGTGCCGCTGGTGCGTCGCGAAGTGGAGAAGCTGTTCGGCCGCGCGCCGCTCGCCGATATCAATCCAGACGAGGTGGTAGCCCTTGGTGCCGCTCTCCAGGCCGAGGCGTTGACCTCGGGTTCCGATACGCTGCTGCTCGATGTGACGCCACTCTCCCTCGGTATCGAGACCATGGGCGGCATCGTGGAGAAGGTGATCGACCGCAACACGCCGATCCCGGTCGCCAAAGCCCAGGAATTCACCACCTATCAGGACGGCCAGACCGGCATGATCATCCACGCCGTTCAGGGCGAACGCGAAACGGTCGACCGGTGCCGCTCGCTCGCGCGCTTCGATCTGCGCGGCATTCCGCCCATGACGGCGGGGGCGGCCCGCGTGCGCGTGACTTTCGCGGTCGACGCCGACGGTTTGCTGACCGTGACGGCGCGCGAGGCGACGACGGGCGTGGAGCAGCGCATCGAGGTCAAGCCCAGCTATGGCCTGACCGAAGACGAAATGGCCGACATGCTGCGTGCCGGCATGGAAAACGCGCGCGAGGATATGGAGCGGCGCCTGCTGATCGAGGCTCGGGTCGAGGCGCGGCGCGTCTTGCTGGCGCTCAAGGCTGCGGTCGATGCCGATGGTGTGCTCCTTGCCGCTGCCGATGCCACGGCGATCGGGCGTCAGATGGATTCGATCGAAACCCTGCTATCCGGCCGCGACCGCCACGCCATCAACGACGCGGTCGAGGCGCTCGATCGCCTCAGCCACCCCTTCGCCCAGGCCCGCATGGACCGGGCCATTCATTCCGCGCTCGCTGGCCGCCGGGTCGACGAGATCGATGCCGCGACGCGCGGCTAGTACTTTCTGACGGAGAGCGAGAGACATGCCGAAAATGACGTTCATCGAGCCCAATGGCACGCGCCACGAGGTCGACGCCCCCGTCGGCCTGTCCGTGCTGGAGATCGCCCACCGCAACAAGCTCAGCTTGGAAGGCGCCTGCGAAGGCTCGCTCGCCTGCTCCACCTGCCATGTCATCGTCAGCGCCGAGGATTACGAGCGCCTGAAGGAGGCGACGGAGGAGGAGGAAGACATGCTCGACCTCGCTTTCGGCCTCACTCACACTTCGCGGCTCGGCTGCCAGATCATCGTGACCGACGAACTCGACGGATTGACCGTCACGCTGCCGGCGGCGACGCGCAACATGATGGTGGACAAGTAGGGGAAGGTTCGACCATGCCGCATAGATGGACCGACGTCAACGCCATCGCCATCGAGTTGGAGGAGTGTCATCCCGATGTCGATATCCTCGCTATCCGTTTCACCGACCTCCATCGCTGGGTGCTGGAATTGCCCGATTTCAAGGACGATCCCAATCGCTCCAACGAGAAAATCCTGGAAGCGATCCAGATGGCCTGGCTCGACGAGCGGGATTGAGCGGGGGTGCCCATGACCGGCCCTAACGATAAGCGGATCGTCGTCGCCATGTCGGGCGGCGTGGATAGCTCGGTGGTGGCCGCGTTGCTCAAGGAACAAGGCCACGAGGTCGTCGGCATCACCTTGCAGCTCTACGACCATGGTGCCGCCACCCAGCGCAAGGGTGCGTGCTGCGCCGGTCAGGATATTCACGACGCTCGCCGGGTCGCCGACCGTCTCGGCATCCCCCACTACGTGCTCGACTACGAGGATCGCTTTCGCCGCGACGTGATCGACGTCTTCGCCGATTCCTATGTTAAGGGCGAGACGCCGATTCCTTGCGCGCTGTGCAATCAGACCGTCAAGTTCCGTGACCTCTTGGCGACTGCCCAAGATCTCGGCATCCCCAACGTGGCGACCGGCCATTACGTGCGGCGCTTGGACGGGCCGGACGGGCCGGAGCTGCATGGCGCAGTCGAGGCCGGCCGCGACCAGAGCTATTTCCTGTTCGGCACCACCGGCGCCCAGCTCGCCCGCCTCAGCTTCCCGCTCGGCGCGCTCACCAAGGACGCAACGCGCGCGCTCGCCCGGCGCTTCGACTTGCCCGTGGCCGCCAAGCCGGACAGCCAAGACATCTGCTTCGTACCCAACGGGCGCTATGGCGATCTCGTGCGGCGCTTGCGCCCCGGCGCCATCGAACCCGGCGAGATCGTGACCGAGGACGGCACCGTGCTCGGCCGGCACGAGGGCGTGATCGATTACACCGTCGGCCAGCGCAAGGGCCTGGGCGTCAGCGGCGAGACGCCGCTCTACGTGCTGCGCATCGAGGCCGAACGCCGCCGAGTCGTGGTCGGTCCACGCGCCGCGCTGGGCGAAAGCCGCGTGGCCGTTCATGGACTGAATTGGTTGGATCGTGTCGGCCTGCCAGCCGATGGCGCGGGCCGCGCGGTCCGGGTCAAGCTGCGCTCGGCCAGCCCCGCCGTCGCCGCGCGCGCCTGGGGCGTCGCCAACGGCGCCGCGGTCGAACTCGACGAACCGCAATTGGGCGTGGCGCCCGGCCAGGCCTGCGTGTTCTACGACGGCAGCCGCGTGCTCGGCGGCGGTTGGATCGCGCGGCCGGCAATCCAACGGGGCGCGGCTTGACAGGCCCGGCCCCTAGCCTTAAATGCCTGCGGTTTCCGGCGGAGTAGCTCAGTTGGTTAGAGCAGCGGAATCATAATCCGCGTGTCGGGGGTTCAAATCCCTCCTCCGCTACCA
>SHVW01000068.1 GCA_009694085.1 Alphaproteobacteria bacterium | reverse complement strand
CCACATACGTTCGCATAATCACGTCACCGAAGGTGAAAGCCAAAGGATGCAGCACGTGGCATCGACGTAGATGAAGAGGGTGCCGAAAGAAATTCGGACAGGACGAAACCATCTGACCGGTGGTCGCGCCATGAAGTGGCGCCCGATGAGTCCCTCTCTTCCATTGCGCTTCAGCCAGCTCGCCTAACGCAAACGTCCGAGCCGAACCCATGAGTTCGGCGCGCGGACGCATGCGGGCTTTCCGCCTTCACCTTGGTTCTCAAGGTTTCCGAAGGAGGAAACGCTATGCGCCATTGTCTGAGCTACACATGTTTGTAAACAGGGCCTAGCAGCTATCAAAAATTTGGCCCTTCTCCAAATATAAGGAGTAAGGGACCGGATCTGCGTCGAGGGGCCGGGAAGTGACGCTGTTCCACCCCGCCATTATCGTCATTCTGCGAACATCTCTTTTCGCTTGCGGAAGAAGGTCGGCGACAAGAGCATCAAGAGAAGGCCCAATGCCACAATCAAAAGACCTAGGGCGACGGGACGCTCGACGAAGATCATGAAATCGCCACCGGATTGGATCATCGCCTTACGGAAATTCGTTTCCATCAGCTTGCCCAGCACGAAGCCGAGCAGCAGAGGCGCCGGCTCGAATTTGAATCTGTAGAGCAGCACGCCGATCACGCCGAAGAAAATCGTAAACAGTACGTCGAGAATGTTGTTGTTGACCGTGTAGACGCCAACCACCGAGAACACCAGGATACCCACATAAATCGCGCTGTAAGGGATGCGCAAAAACGAAACCCAGATCTTGATCAGCGGCAAATTTATGATTAGCAGCATCACATTGCCGACGAACATGCTCACCACCAAGCCCCAGAACACCTTGGCATTAAGGGTGAGGAGGTGTGGGCCGGGCTGAATGCCGTGGATAGTCAGCGCGCCCATCATCATCGCCATCAGGGCGTTCGCGGGAATGCCAAGGGTCAGCATCGGGATGAAGTTGGTCTGAGCCGCAGCGTTGTTGGCGCTCTCCGGCCCGGCAACTCCTTCGATTGCCCCTTGGCCGAAGCGCGAGGGGTCGCGGGCGATTTTTTTCTCGATAATGTACGACGCGAAGGATGCGAGGCCCGCGCCACCGCCCGGCAGAATTCCCATCAGCGACCCGACTATGGTCCCGCGAATCGACGCCGGTACGGCCCGCCGGACGTCTTCCCGCGTCGGCAACCAGCTTCCGATCTTGGCCATGGCGCCGAGGCTGCCCTCTGATTTGCACAATTGCCAGATGACATCGGCGATGCCGAACAATCCAACGGCCACGGGCACGAAGTCAAGACCATCGGCAAGGTCCGTTATTCCGAAGGTGAATCGCCAGACCGCCGTGTCGATATCGATTCCGACCAGCCCCATCAGGACGCCAACGGCCACCATAGCGACCGCCTTGATGGGTGAACCCTGGGCCAGAACGACGGCGCCGATCAGCCCAAGCACCATCAGGGCGAAATACTCCGGTGCGCCGAAGCTGGCACCGACATAGGCCAGGGGCAGGGCGAGCATTGCGGTCAAAACGATACCGACCATGCCGGCGAAAAACGACCCCAATGCCGAGACGACAAGAGCCGGGCCGGCGCGACCCTGCTTCGCCATGGGGTGGCCATCTAGACAGGTTACGATGGACGACGTTTCCCCGGGAACGTTGAGCAAGATGGCGGTGGTCGAACCGCCATACTGAGCACCGTAGTAGATGCCGGCGATCATGATAAGGCCGTCGGTTGGCTGAAGTTGGTAGGTTAACGGGATAAGCATCGCGATCGTCGACACCGGGCCGATGCCGGGCAGAACACCGATCAGGGTCCCGACCATGCAGCCGAGGAAAGCGTATCCCAGGCTGTTGACCGAGAGCGCGACCGATGCACCGAGTGCCAGGTTGGAAAAAAGATCCAATTTCAGTTTTTCCCAAACAGAGGCGCCGGCATCCTGACCAAGTACCACATCAGAAACGCGAGCGTTTCCAAGGCAACGGCGATGGCCAATATCTCCCACACGCTTCGCTTCGTGATGGCGAAGCTGGAGATCACGATGAGGAGCAGGATCGCTGGGAGCAGCCCGATCGTGTTCAAGGACAGTGCAAAAGCCACAAAGGAACTGGCCACCGTGACGAGAGGCCGTAACTTCAATCTATCCGGCGACGACGGAACGTATAGCGGCTTAAGAAGATTCGTAACCACAAGGACTAGGCCTAACGCGCCGATGATCACGCACATCGCGCGCGGGAAATACCCCGGCCCCATATTGGCGGTGGTTCCCAGGGGATAGGCGCGCGAAACCCACAGTGCGAAAGCCGCAAGGGCCACCAGCGCGACCCCACAGATCAGGTCTTCATATCGAAGGTATTTCGGCGCCGACTGCGGACTATCCATCGGAGTATCTTGGAATACTTGCACCCGCGATCAAAGCGAGCGAGCCGCCTCCCAAAAGAAGCGGCTCGCCGCGCTGCGTCAGTGAGGACCGATTAGTTCACGGTAATTCCAGAGTTCTTGAAGTTGATGCGCCAGCGCTCGACTTCGCCGGCGTTCCACTTCTTGGCGTCATCCATGGTCGGAGACATGTAAGGGATCATCTGGTTGGAAAGGAACTTCTCCTTGACCTCCGGAATGGCGTGCGCCTTGAGAATGGCCTCATGGATCTTGGCCAGCACGGCCGGCGGCGTCGCCGCGGGCGCAAAGAGCGCCCCCCAATAGTTTGCATTCAGCTCGGGCATCCCCAGCTCGGCCATGGTTGGCGTGTCCGGGAAATCTGGTAGGCGCTTCTCGGTCGTGACGATGATCGGCCTGATCTGCCCCGCCTTCGTCATCGGCCGAGCCTGGATGATATTGAGGGAGCAAAAATGCAGATCGCCATTGATCAGGTCAGGCGCGGTCTGCCCCGTAGGATACGGGACGTGCGTAAGCTTCACGCCCTGCTTCTGTTCGAAGATGCTCATTTCGATATGCAGTGCCGTACCGACGCCGGTCGAGCAATAGCGGACCTTGCCGGGGTTTTCCTTGGCGAACTTGATGAGCTCGGCAAAGTTCGACACGTTGAAGTTCTTGGCCGTCGCGACATAGACCGCAGGAACGTCCGCGACCCTGCCGACCGCCGTAACATCCCGGTCGTAGTTGATGGAGAACTTGGTGGGATGGACGGCCACTACCGCGCCGTTCACCATTCCACTGCCCATCATGAGAGTATAGCCGTCGGGATTGGACTTTGCCATTTCCTCGACCGCGATGATGCCAAGGCCGCCGGGCTTGTTGTCGACAATGACGGGTTGTCCGAGGACCTTCTGCATGCCCTCGCCGATGATGCGTGCGGTCGTGTCGGTCGCGCCGCCGGCCGCGAACGGAACCACGATCCGAATAGGCTTGTTCGGAAATTCTTGGGCCGACGCACTAACGGCTCCAAGCGCAATCAGCCCTATTGAAGCCAGGGATGCAGCGAGACCTCTCATTGGTTTCCTCCTAAGAGTGGTTGTTACGGTTCTTTTTCACCCGCCAGAGAGCGGTTTTGTGGCCATCGAAGATACGGACGGTATCGCGGTCTCGTCGAAATCTGCAACATCCGACGACGAAAGTCTTATAGCCGAAGAACATCATCCGACCATCGTGCATTCGCAGCACACCAGGGTTGACGGCTTGCTTCACTGTGCCGCTCGTTCCGGTTGCGAGAAAAAGCGCCGCTGCGCCGATTTTTGCATTTCATAGATCGAGCCCTGGCTGTCAGCGGGCGGCAGGGGCAGGCGCACCGGTACCGGCGCTAGCCTAGGCGCGACGGATGGCGTTCCCGCCACGATCATAGCGTCGTAGTCGCGGTAGGAACCCTGAAATCCCATGATCGGCCAGGCATCGGCCGCCCGGTACATCAACAGCAAGAGGCGCCGATCCCGGCCGGACAGGTTAGGCGCAGAGCCGTGAGCCAAACGGACGTGGTGGATGGTAATAGTGCCGGCCGAACCGGTCAGCGGCACCGCCGATGTCAGATCGACGCCGCTGGCGCGCGGGTCGAAAGCGCCGCAGAACTGGCCATCCTCGTGATGATCGAAGATCGGCCCCTTGTGCGAACCCGGGATCATCAACATCGGCCCATTCTCGCGATCGCAATCGTCCAGCATGACACCAACTGCGGCGAGGTCGTCATTGGTATGAGGATAGAACGCCCAGTCTTGGTGCCATTCGACCGGCGCGCCAAACCCGGCCGACTTCATGTTGAGCTTGCTCGAGTCGAACCGCACATTAGGGCCCCACAGATCCGTCAAGGCCTCGACAATCTGGGGATGGCGCACGAGGCACGCATACTCCCCATCGTGCAGATGGGGCGTCTTGATGCGCCGGACTCGCGGGCTTTCCGGGGTATGGGAATCCTCAAGGTCGTAGATGGCGTCGTGCGCGCTCACACGACGCGCATTTTCCGTGAACCGGTCGGCGATTTTACGCAGACGCGCGATTTCGTCGCCGGAAACGACACCGGGGACTATGATGAAACCGTCCCGATTATAAGCCTCGATCTGAGATTTACTGAGCATCGTGTCTCACCTCAGCCAGACGCCGAAACGTTCTTGCCCGGGTGCCAGCCCGCCACTTTCCGTAGCATCCGGCGCCGATCTCCTGACATGATACGCTCTGTACCTTGATTTGCTTAGCGGATTTGCCATGGCTTCGCCAATCAGGAAAGCCGATTGGCGGCAGAATGAAATGTGATGCCCGGCCCGCTCCAAGGGCGCCCTGGCCTGGGGGCCGGAGTTTCACTAGGATCGATGATCGATTGATCCAGCCGATGCCGTCGAGTGTCCGCCACGCGCCGGCGTCTTAAACGTTGGCGAAAAGGCCATGGCCCAGAGTTTTCGCGATATCCGCATGTTCGTGGCTGCCTATGAGGAGCGCTCCTTCACGGCTGCCGCTGCGCGCGAGAACGCCACCCAATCCGGCGTGTCTCAGCATATCCGCAAGCTGGAAGAGCGCTTCGGGGTGCGGCTTTTCGCACGCACAGGCGGCAGCGTCGTGCCGACTCCCGCGGGCGACGTCTATTACCGGAATTGCCTGGAGGTCCTGCGCGCCTACAACGCGACCAACGAAGCGCTTCGCCCATATGCGGGCACGATCGACGGCGAGGTCATGATCGGCCTGATGCCGACCATGACGCGCTGCGCCCTTGCGCCGGCGCTAGAGCGTTTCGTCGCACTTCATCCCAATGTTGCGATCCATGTGGTCGAAGCATTCAGTGGCGTTCTGATCGAACAGGTCCGGGCCGGCGCTCTGGCCTTTGCTGTCGTCCCCGCCTTCGCCGGCGGTGCGGGCCTGCGCCAAGGCCTGTTTGCACGTACCCGCGAGGTGCTAGTGTCGCGCGCTGGCGTCGGGCGGACCCACCTGGCGCCGGTGCGCTTGTCGAGCTTGGCGGCGCTGAAACTGGTTTTGCCGCGGCCGCAAAACTCGCGACGCAGCACGGTTGAGACCTATGTCACCTCGAACGGCGCGCGCATCGAGCGTGTGATCGAGCTTGACGCCATGATGGGAACGCTCGATTTCGTGGCGCGGACTGATTGGGTCACTGTCCTGCCCGGCCTGATGATGGCAAGCGACGTCGATCCCGCCCGTTTCACGGTCAATCCGCTGGACGAACCGCCGCTATGGCTGGATCTGGTTCAGATCGAATCATCCCATCAGTCCCTGACACCGGCTGCCCAGGCGTTTTGCCAAATTCTGGCTCAGGAAACTCACCGTTTGAACCGGCCCTGGAGCGAAGACGTGCCGCGCTAATGGCGCGAGGCTCAAGCCGTCTTGTGACCGACGCCGTCGAGCACGCCCTTGACGCTGATCACTTCAGTGTCCTCCAGCATCTTGGTGCCGTGGGGCACGTTGGGGTGGAACAACGCCGCCTGACCCGGCCCGACGATGGTTTCCTCGCCCTCGGACAACACTTTCATGCGTCCCTTCAGCACGTAGACGATCTGCTCGTGCGGGTGTGAGTGGATTTGCGCGCCCTCGCCTGCCTTGAAGCGCAGAATGCCGAACTCGACTTGTTCGCCCGTGATCAGGCGACCGAGCGCCGTCGAATGCTTGGGCGTGACCAATTCTTCCGGCACGTCCTGAAGGGTAAAATACGGCATCGCGCTATCTCCTCCCCAAATGTCCGCGCACTATATCCTGGGGCCGCGTTACCGCCACGGCCGAGCTCATTATCCTTGATAATCATTTTCAGAAGTATTGCTAATTTTGCCGAAAAACACCGCCTTGCCATAAGGTACGGCGCAGATGCTGCACGCCTGGCGGAGAGATCAAGTTGAACGCACTCGACGGTAAGGTTGCGATCATCACGGGTGGGACCCAGGGCCTTGGCGGCGCCTACACCGAGGCGTTCATCCGGCATGGCGCCTGCGTCGTGATCGGCGATGTGCGCGACGAAGAGGGCCCTGATTTCGCCGCCCGGCTCAATGCCACCGCTGGGACCGTCCGGGTCCTGTATGAACATCTCGACGTCACCAAGGCCGAGGAGTGGTCGCGCATCGCCGGAATCGCGGAGGCACGGTTCGGCCGGCTGACCACGCTGGTCAACAATGCCGGCGTGCCCGGCCGCGATGGCATCGAGGACACGACCGAAGAAAGCTGGGCACGGACGATCAATGTCGATCTCAAGGGCTGCTGGCTTGGCATGAAAACATGCATTCCAGCCATGCGGCGCGCTGGCGGCGGCGCCATCGTCAATACCTCCTCGACCTCCGGCCTGGTCGGCACCGGCCGCGGCGCACCCTATTGCAGCGCCAAGGGCGGGGTCGTCGCTCTGACCAAAACGGCGGCGGCGCAATATGGCGCGGAGAACATTCGGGTCAATGCCGTTCACCCCGGGCTGGTCGATACCCCGCGCAACAAAAACATCTCTGACGAATGGCGGCGCGAAATGCTACGGGGCACGCCGCTCGGCCGAATGGCGCGGCCCGATGAGATTGCCAATGCCGTGGTGTTTCTCGCCTCTGACGCCTCCTCCTTCATGACCGGCTCGTCCCTGATCGTGGATGGCGGCATGACGGCGATTTGACGCCGACCAAGGTCAGCGGGTGGTCAGTCCACCATCGACCAGGACGTTCGAGCCGGTCATAAAGGCAGCGAGATCGCTGACGCAGAAAAAGATAACGCGTGCCACTTCGTCGGCTTCCGCAGCGCGCCCCATGGGAAAAGATGCCCGAATTGCCTTCTCCATGGCGGCTACCGAATTGCCATCTGTCGCCTTCTGCCGCGCGGCGGCACGCATTTCCGCCACACCCGGCGTTTCCGCCATGGATGGCGTGACGCTGAGTACGCGAATGCCGTGCTGAACCAGTTCCATCGCCAGAGAGCGTGTCAGACCAACCACACCGGCCTTCGCCGCGCTATAGGCGCCCAAGCTGACGCGGCCACGCACGGCGGCCACCGAAGCAATATTGACGATGACTTGGCCCGGCCGCTTCGGCCCGGCGATCATGCGCCGGGCCGCCTCGCGACAACCATGAAACGTGCCGCGCAGGTTCACATCGTACATGGCGTCCCAATCTTCGTCCGTGGTTTCTACCAGGGGTTCGCCGCGAAAGACGCCGGCATTATTGATCCAAATATCGATGCCGCCGAGCAAACGCTCCGCTGTCGCGGCCAACTCCTGCACTGAGGTTACGGAGCGGACGTCGAGCGCAGCACCATGCACCGTAGCTTTGCATTCCTGGGCCAGAGTTGCCGCAGCTTGCTTGGCGCCGTCGACATTGCGATCGCCGATCAGAACAGAGGCGCCAGCCTGGGCGAAACGGCGCGCCGTGCAGTAGCCGATCCCGCGCGCCGCCCCAGTGACCACGGCCCGCCGCCCTTTCAGCGAGATGAGGTCGTTCAGGGTCGGTAAATTCGCGTCGATGTTCGCTGTCGTCATAATCGCCCTTTTTTGCAGCTCGCCGCGTCTATCGCGTGGCAAACAATTTTTCCATCGCGCCGAAACCGCGTTTGGCGACCACCCTGGCATCCCAAGAGCGGTATGTAGCATTGAACACCTCAACCGCGAATTCGCCCGTGTAACCCGTGGCCAAGACCCGGTCGACGAATTCGCCGACGGGCCGCACGCCTTCGCCCGGAAACAAGCGGTAATTCCTCAGCATTTCGCGGATCGGGAGCTGTGTCTGCGGAAAGTCGTTGAGTTCGACCAGAAAGATCTTGTCGCCACGAATCTCGGATATCCCGTCCAACGGCAGATTGGGCAGAAAGACGTGGGCACTATCCAGGAGGAGGCCGACATGGCTATGGTCGACGTCCCGAATCAATTTCCATGCCAAGCGATAGTCATTGATCCATTCGCTGAAGCACATGGGCTCGTAGGCGACACGCACGCCGAGCGACTTGCCCAACTCACCGAACATTTGGACCGCCTCCACCGCTTTCGCCCAATTCCGGTCTTCAGTGGGCGACATGGTGGAGCCGATCGCCAGCGTGTCGCCGCCGATCAGCTTCAGCTGGTCCATGAGCTGACGCGCCAGCTCAAGTTTATGGGCTCGCGCGGAATCCGATATGCCTTCCATGTCGCGTAAGAACTGATAGGCCGATAGACGCAATCCGCTGTTCCGAAACGGCTGTATTGCGCCGTCAGGATCGTCAAAGACGGGAAATAGATCGCTGTGCCAGAGGGTCGCGGAGGTAAAACCGGCCTCTTTCATAGCGGCGATCTTGTCGACGAAGGGGCCGGTGAGATTGCCGGAATTGAATGACCAGCGCGTGGGATCCATGTGATCTCCTTGTTCCTAGTCGGTTTGTCCGTCGCACCCGGCCCGTATAGGCCAATCCGGTGGTTCGATCAGATTGCCGTGTACCCGCCATCGACGACCAAGCCGACCCCGGTCATGTAGGAAGCTAGATCGGAGGCCAGGAAGACGTAGGTATTGGCCACTTCCTCTGGGTTCGCCAGGCGGCGCATCGGCGTCATGGCGATGATCGCCTGACGTTGCGCCTCGCTCAGACCAGCGATTTGCGAGGGGTCTATCGGGCCGGGCAGCACGGCGTTGATGCGTATGTTGCGCTCGGCATATTCGATCGCCGCCGTGCGCGTCAACATGAGAACGCCGGCCATGGCGCCGTGATAGGCGGCTGAGTGACCCGTGCCGACCATGGCCGAGGTTGAGGACGTGTTCACAATCGCGCCACCGCCGGCCCGTCGCAACGCCGGAATGCATGTCTTCATGCCTAGCCAGGAGCCGCGCAGATCGGCATCAATGGTGCCATCCCACTCGGCCTCGCTGGTTTGCTCGATCCCGGGCCGGCCCGATGCTGGCGCCGTGTTGACCAGGATGGACAGGGAACCGAAGGCCGACTCGGCTAGCGCGACAGCGCCCTGCCAGTCTACCGCCTTTGTCACGTCGAGCCGGATGGCTCTAATGCCCGTGCCCTGGGCCGTTGGCTCGACCGCGGCGACTATCGCCCGAACCGCAGACTCCGAGAGGTCGCCGGCCACCACGTTGGCGCCGTGGCGGACGAAGCTTCGCACGATGCCGGCGCCAAGCTCTTGCGCCGCACCTGCGACAATAGCGGTTTTGCCCTCGAGCAGTCGGGTCATGACCGGGCGTTTTTCCTAGGTATTCGCGTCAGAAAACTGAGGGTGGCGGCATTGAAATCAGGTGCATTCTCTACATTGGCGAGATGGCTGGCCCCGGGAATAACCGAGAAGGCCGCGCTGGGTAATCGTCCAGCCATTTCTCGCATCGCCTCGGGCGGTGCGGCCATGTCGTTGGCACCGACCACGAACAGGCTAGGTGTGCGGATGCTATCGAGCCGCTTCAGATAGTCCAGGCCCATAAGCGCTGCGGCACAACCCTTGTATCCGGCTACGGGCGTGGCACGAATGGTCGCCTCGATCGCGGCGACAGTATCGGGCTGCGCGGCACGGAATGCGGGGCCGAACCAACGCTCGATCGTGCCCCGGGCAATCGCCGCCATGCCGCCCCGCTCGATCGCGGTGATCCGCGCCTGCCAGCTTGTCACGAAGGCCGGGGGTGCGTCGGCCCGTGCGTCGCAACAGATCAAGCCGGACAAGCGCCCAGGATGGGCCAGGGCGAAGCCGAGTCCGGTCATGCCGCCAAGCGACAGGCCCATGAACACGGCGTAATCGATCCGATGATAATCGAGTATGGCTACGACGTCGCGAACCAGATCGGTAAAGGCATAAGGCCCGGGCGGCACGTCGCTCAGGCCATGACCGCGTGTGTCGTAGCGCAACACATGAAAATGCGGGGTCAACGCCGCCATCTGCGGCGCCCACATCGCGTGATCGGCGGCCAAGCTGTTGGACAGGATGATCCAGGGGGCGGCGGGATTGGTGGATCGATCGACTCGCGTGAACAGGCTGCCCCCGCCAATGGCGACGCGGCTCATGTCACGCGCGACTTGGGGCAGGCGGCTTCGATCATGGGCAACACTTTCTCCGCCAGCAGGATCATGGAGCGGCGGCCGAGATCACGGCTCAACCAGTCTTTGCCGGCATAGAGCAAAGTGCCGAACTCGCCGACCTCCTCGCGAAAGGCCAGGAGTTCGTCCGCAACCTTGCGCGGCGACCCATAAATAATGAGCTTGTCGCATACCATGTCGAGGGTGATGGCGTCATCGGGCATGTCGCGGCTGGTCTTGAACAGCTCGGCCCGGCCGTTCTTCTTCAGCTTGGTCACGAGTTGGTTGTAATAGAACCGATAGGGGCTGTTCGCCGCCATCGCGTAGTCGCGCGCCGTGCGGTCGTCATCGGCGACGAAGATGCTCTTGGCCACTCGCCATTTCGCCGGGTTGGCCATCCGGCCAGCCCGCGCACAGCCCTCGACATATTTCGGCCAGTGGGACTTGACCCAGTTGGGCATCAGGAAGTTGGCCGAGATCGGCTCCCAGCCGCGCGCGGCCGCCTCGCTCACGCCCTTGGAAAACGGAGCAACTGCGGTCACCACGATCTCGGGATGGGGGCGTTGCAACGGGCGAGGCACATAGCCCTGACCAATTTCCGGCATCAGGGTTTTGCTGGTGGATACGTTCCAGTACTTGCCCTTGAGATCGTAGGGTGCCGCACCCGACCACAGCGCGAGCACCTGATCGATGCATTCCACGAACATCTCGTTGCGATTGGCGCCGAGATTGCCGAAGGCCTCCGCATCTGAGAGCAGCCCGCCCGGGCTGATGCCGAAGATGAATCGACCGTCCAGCATGTGGTCGAGCATGGCGATCTGCGCCGCGATCGCAACGGGATGGCTGTTGGGTAGATTGACCGTCCCCGTGCCCAATTTGATCGATTTGGTCGCGCCGGCCAAACTGGCCAGAAACATGGTGCAGGATGTAATGTTCTCGGACAGATCAGTCGCGTGTTCGCCGGCATAGGCCTCGACAAAGCCCAGCTCATCCGCCAACAGAAACGCCTCGCGGTCTTCCCCAAGGCTCTGCCGCCAATCCTTATTCAAGGGATGGATCGGCATTGTGAAGAAACCCAAGTTCATATTGGCGCTCCCAATGGGATTTGGCGGCCATATTTGAGGCCGGTGAGGCCAACGGCAAAATCATCTCTTCTGAATGCAGGCATCATATTTTCTACTGATCGCTTCTCAATCCAACATTGTCGCCGTCGTAGCCAGATTGTATTTGTCGGGTCCGGGCGCCTGTGATCAAGTTGCGGCCCCGCGTTCAACCCGACTGACCGACCGCAAGGCGGTCGACGGAGGCATCATGCCAGCTATGCGATCAGCGACCGCTCGTACCGTAGCGACCCGGCAGCCGCCCAAGGGCGTCAAGGCCGGCAAGGGCGCCTATTTGTTCGAAATGGCCAGCGTCAACAGCGTCATGGGCGGCCCCGACTATTCCACGGCCAAGGGGTCGCTGGTCGAGGGTGAGCGCTTCATGATGGGGCTGATGCGCATGCCCAAGGGCACGGGGGCCGCGCCGCACAGCCATCCGAACGAGCAGTGGGTCTATATCATCGAGGGCGACTTAGCCTTCGAGGTCGATGGTGTGAAAGGCTTGGCGCGCCCGGGCTCACTGCTCTATTTCCCGCCCAATGCGGTGCATGGCACCCGGGCATCGCGCGAGCGCGACGTGGTCTTCCTCACGGGCAAGGATCTGAGTCACGGCTTGTGGGGGATTCCCGTCGATGCGAACTCGAAGCGGGCGAAAACCAAGCCCCGGGCCAAGGCAAAGGCTGCGCGCAAACGATGAGGCTTAAGGGCAAGGTTGCTATCGTCACCGGCGCCGCCCACGGCATCGGTGCGGCCATTGTGCGCGCCTTCGTGGCAGAAGGCGCGAAAGTTCTGGTCGGCGACATTCTCGACGACGAGGGGAATGCTCTCGTCGATGGCTTAAATGCGAAGGAAAACTCGCCTGTCGCAGCCTATATGCATTTCGATGTCACTCACATGGCCGATTGGACGGAAGCGGTCGCGCGCGCAGAGCGCTTGTTCGGCAAGCTCACGACGCTGGTCAACAATGCCGGCGTGCCCGGCCGGCCGGGCATCGAGGATCTGACGGAAGAGGCCTGGAGCCGAACCATCGACACCGACCTCAAGGGAACATGGCTCGGCATGAAGGCCTGCATGCCGGCGTTTCGCCGGGCCGGCGGCGGTGCCGTGGTCAATACTTGCTCGAACTACGCGCTCGTCGCGTCCGGTCGAGCTGCCGTCTATCACAGCGCCAAGGGCGGCGTGCTCAGCCTGTCCCGTGCGGCGGCGGTCGAATATGCGCGCCAGAATATCCGCGTCAACGCCGTGCTTCCCGGTGTGGTCGCGACGCCTCGCAACGCCAGCCTGCCCGCGGATTGGGCCAAACACTTGATCGATCAAACACCGCTCGGTCGCATCGCCCAGCCCGACGAGATCGCGCCGGCCTATGTTTTTCTGGCATCCGACGAGGCGTCCTTCGTAACCGGAGCCTCCCTGGTCGTCGACGGCGGTTATACCTCGATATGAGCGAGACCATGAACAGCAGATCGGAAATTCGCGACGGCATGCGCGTGGAATGGGATGTTCCGATCGCCATGGATGATGGGCTGATCGTGCGCGCTGACATCTTCCGCCCGCTGGACGCCCGGCACTACCCAGCCATCCTGACCTATGGGCCCTATGCCAAGGGTCTGGCCTTCCAGGACGGTTATCCCAGCGCCTGGAAGCTGCTATCAACCCAGCATCCCGATGCCGTCGCCGGTTCGAGCAACAAGTATCAGAGCTGGGAACTGGTCGATCCGGAAAAGTGGGTGCCCGACGGGTATGTCTGCGTGCGCGTCGATTCGCGCGGCGCCGGCCGCTCCGCCGGTTTTCTCGATCCCTGGTGTCCGCGCGAAACCCGGGATTTCTACGAATGCATTGAGTGGTGCGCCGCCCAGCCCTGGTCGAACGGCAAGGTCGGGCTGAACGGCATTTCCTACTATGCCATTAACGCCTGGCACGTCGCCTCGTTGCAACCGCCCCATTTGAGCGCCATGTGCGTGTGGGAGGGTGCCGCCGATTTTTACCGCGACATGACCCATCACGGTGGCATCCTGTCGACCTTTCTCGCCAACTGGTTCGACATGCAGGTCAAGACCGTGCAACACGGTGTGGGCGCGCGCGGCGCGCGCAGCCGGGTCACCGGCGAACTCGTCTGCGGTCCCACAACGTTGTCTGATGCCGAACTCGTGGCCAACCGCTCCGACTTCGGCGCCGACATCTTTGCCCATCCCTTCGACGACGACTACCACCGCGCCCGGTCGCCCGAATGGGACAGGGTGGTGACGCCTTTCTTGTCGGCAGCAAGCTGGGCTGGTCAGGGGATGCATCCTCGCGGCAATTTCGAGGGCTTCATGCGCGCTGCCGCGCCGCAGAAATGGCTGGAGGTCCACGGGCTGGAGCACTGGACCCATTTCTACACACCCTATGGCACGGCCTTGCAGAAGAGATTCTTCGGCTATTTCCTGAAGGGTGAAAAAAACGGGTGGGACCGGCAACCGCGTGTGCTGTTGCAGGTGCGCCATCCAGGTGAACGTTTCGTCGAGCGCGGCGAAAACGAATGGCCGATTGCGCGGACGCGTTGGACCCGCTTCCATCTCGATCCCGCCGGCATGATTTTCAGCGAGCGACCTGCCGCAAAAGACCAGGCAATGCCCTATGCCACCATGGGCGATGGCTTGACCTTCCTCACGCCGCCGTTGACGGAAGGTATCGAGGTTGCCGGCCCCTCTGCGGCCAAGCTGTTCCTGTCCTCCGCTACTGCGGACATCGACGTCTTTCTGGTGTTGCGCGTGTTCGATCCTCAGGGCAAGGAGATCGTGTTCTCCGGCACGGTCGATCCCCACACCCCGGTCGGCCAGGGTTGGTTGCGCGCCTCGCGGCGCAAATTGGATACCAAGCTGTCGCTGCCTTATCGGCCCTACCATACCCATGACGAAGACCAGCCGTTGGAACCCGGCCGCATCACCGAGCTTGATGTCGAGATCTGGCCGACCGGCATCGTGGTGCCCAAAGGCTATCGCATCGGGTTGACGTTGCGCGGCAAGGACTACGAGTGGGACGGTCCGGGCGTGCGCCTGTCCAATTTCAAGAATGAGCTGCGCGGCTGCGGGCCCTTTCTGCACAACGATCCGCGCGACCGACCGCCCCCCATCTTTGACACCACCGTGACCCTGCACACCGGCCCGAACTACGCTTCCCATGTGCTCCTTCCGATCATTCCGAAAAAGGCCTAGGGGCGATCATGGTATCCGTCGCTGTCATCGGGCTGGGCTGGTGGGGTAAGACCATCGGCCGCCTGCTCGCCGCCAGCCGTAACCTGAAACTGGTGCGCGCGGTCGATGTCGATCCCAAGGGCGCGGAGTGGGCGAGTGCGCAGGGTCTGCCATTTTCGACGAATTACGGCGATGCTCTCGCTGATCCCAAAGTTGACGCCGTGATCCTATGCACGCCCCACGCTCAGCATCGCAGCCAAATCCTCGATGCCGTTGCCGCGCGCAAGCATATCTTCTGCGAGAAACCGCTGGCCCTGACCCGGAGCGATGCAATCGAGTGCGTCCAAGCCTGCCGCACCGCCAAGCTGGTACTGGGCATCGGACATGAACGGCGATTCGAGCCCCCGATCCTGGAATTGCGCCGCCTCTACGACAGTGGCGAAATCGGTATGGCGCTACAAATCGAGGCGAATTTCAGTCAGGACAAATTTCTCAACCTGCCCGCCGACAATTGGCGACTCTCCGCCAAGGACGCACCGGCCGGACCAATGACCGCCACGGGCATCCACCTGCTCGACCTCGCCGTCAGCATCTTGGGGCCGGCGCGCCGTGTGGTCTGCAATGTGAGCCAGCTCGGCAGCCAGCTCAGCAATGGCGACACGCTCGCGACGCTGGTCGGTTTCGCCAACGGCACCAACGCCCTGATCAGCGCCATGCTGGCGACACCCTTCGTCGGCCGCTTCGCGCTCTATGCCAACAAGGGCTGGGTCGAGGTGGTGGACAAGGCCCATCCCGAGTCCTCCGAGGGCTGGGTGCTGACCAAATGCTTGCGCGGCGGCCGACCCGAGCGCAAAGACTATCCCGCTGCGCCGGCGGTATTGACCAATCTGGATGCGTTCGGCGATGCAGTTGCCGGCCGTGCACCCTATCCGGTGAGCGATGCCGAACTGGTCGGCACGATTGCTGCGCTGGAAGCCGTTTTTACGTCGGCGCGCAAGGGTGGAACGGTGGAAACGGTTGTTAACTAGATAGCCGCGCTAGCGACTAGGACGGCATGAACGAGCCGCCATTGACGTCGAGCGCCACGCCCGTGACATAGGCGCTATCGTCGCTGCACAGGAACAACAGCGCTGAGGCTACTTCCTCCGGTCGCGGTAGCCGATTGAGCGCGACCGATTTCAGGTATTTGTCGCGTGCCATCTCGCCCATCCCATTCCAGAATGACTTGAGTTCCGGGCGACTAAGCACGAGGCTTGGCACCAGACAGTTCACCGTGATGCCATACGGACCCAGCTCGCGCGCGGCATAGCGGGTCAGACCGAGAATTGCGGTTTTAGCGCTGGCATAGGCGGGCGATTGATGGACGCCGGCTTCGTTGATCCGCGCGGCCCGCGAGGACACGTTGACGATCTTGCCGTAGCGTTGACGCTTCATCGTCTCGGCAACGGCTTGGGTGCACAGAAAAGCAGTCTTCAGATTGATCGCCATGAGCCCATCCCATGACTCCGCCCGCTCGTCGCGGATCGATCCGGCGGCGGTGCCGGGGCCGTTCGATCCGCCGCCGGCGTTGTTGACCAGGATGTCGATACGTCCGAACGCCTGAAGCGCGGCAGCGCTCATCGCAGCGACATCGTCGGGTTGGGTGAGATCGGCCGCGACCGCAAGGCACATGCCGCCCGCCGCATCGATCGCCACCATTGTGGCCTGGGGGGCGGCCACGCAGTCGACCGCGACAATGCGGGCGCCTTCGGCCGCGAGCGTTCGGGCATAAAGCGCACCCAGCCCGCCGCTGGCGCCGGTCACGAGGGCGACCTTATCCGCGAAACGCGCTCGCCCCGCCACGGCGCTGATCATCCGCCGGTCCGAGCATCCGGTACTGCAATCGGCTCATAAGCCGGCCCGCGGGCCGCACCGGCGTAGCGAAGCTGGGCTTGCCATTCCAGCATACGCGCGTGATAGGCGACCGCAGCCGGATCAAAGTCGTCGCGGGGCGCTGGTTCATGCTCAAAATGGCCGTAGTTATCGACGCCGCGCACCAGGGTCGCGCTGTCGCGTGCGCCCGAAGCCTGGCGCACATGGGTTGGCAGGTATCTCACCGTGAACCCGATGCGTGGCATGCTGCCAGCATTGGTGTTAGAGCCGTGAACCATGCGGACATGGTGGAGCGACATCTCGCCCGGCCGCAACACGATGCTGACCGCCTGACGCTCATCGACCGCGACGCTGATCTCCTGGCCGCGGCTGAGCATGTTGTTCGCGGCAAAGGTGTCGGCATGCGGGAGTTGGTCACGCACGTGACTGCCCGGAATGACGCGCATGCACCCGTTTTCCTCGGTCGACGGCGTGAACGCAATCCAGGCGCTCACCACATCCGGCGGCGACAGGCCCCAATAGGTCGAGTCCTGATGCCACGATACATAACCGCCATCGCCGGGATGCTTGGCGAAGAAGCCGGATTGCCAGGCCAGAATGTTCGAGCCGATCAGGTCCTCGACCGGGTCCAGGATGGCGGGATCGCGAATGAGATCGCTGAGCCAGCGCATCAGCAGATGCGGCTTTTCGTTGTGTCGCTTGAGCAGCCGGCCACCGTCCCGGCGTTCCGCCTCGGCATAGAGGCGCGCAAACCGCGCCATTTCTGCCTCGGGAAAACACCGGAACGGAAAGAGTGCGCCGTCTCGCTGGTAACGCGCGACCTCTACGGGCGACAGCCGCGCCGTCATGATGCGGCCGCCTTGCCTGAGGTGTCCGATTTGCCCGGGGCAAGTTTGCTGTGACGATCAAAAATGCGATGATGCAAGGCTAGGACGGCCGGTGAAAAATCCGTCTCCGGCGTCAAATCCTTATCGAAATGTCCGAATGCGTCGACACCGCGAACCAGCGTCGCACCGTCCTGCGGCCCCTTGATCTGTCTTACATGGGTCGGGATATAGCGGATGGCCAGGCCAATCCGTCGATCGTCGGATTGGTTGGGTTCGGAACCGTGGACGATGCCCACATGATGCAGCGACATTTCGCCGGGCCGTAGGACCAGATCGACCGCAGTGGCATCGTCGATATCGACCATGACCTCTTGCCCCCGCGTCAGCATGTTGTTCGGCGCAAAGGTGTCACGATGCTCGAACGGCGTCAGATGGGAGCGTGGTACGACCCGCATGGCGCCAGCGGGGATCGTGCTCGGGCTGAGTGCGACCCAGGCGGTCACCACATCGTCGGTCGATAGCCCCCAATAGGTCGCATCCTGATGCCACGACACAAAGCTGGGGTCGTGCGCTTCCTTGATGAAAAAGCTCGAGGACCAGCACAGGATATTGGGGCCGATCAGATCTTCGACCGCATCGAGGATGTTAGGATTGTGGATGAGCTGCCAGAGCCAAGTAAAAAGCAGGTGGACTTTATGGCGCCGATAGACCTGATCGAGTGGCCCGCCCTGCGCCTTTTCATAGGACTCCAAGCGATCGCGCAACGCGCATGCCGCTGCTTCCGACATGACCTTAATGGGGAAATAGAACCCGTCCCGGTGATATTGCGATATGGCATCTGGCGACAAAAGCTTGGCCGAAGCGGTGGAGTGGGCGGTCAACGGGACGCTCATCGCAGATCTCCCAGGCGGTATCGCTGAGCCGCAGCATGTCGCCGCACCATAGTACGAACGCTCTTTCAGAATTGTCCATATGCGGTTTAGTTGCGCGTACCTATGTGGATGGCTGAGCTGGTCCCGCTTCGACGATCTCGCGATCCTCGACGGAAACCAGATATGCGCCCTTGGGACCGGTTTCGCGAATATGGCGTCCCTGTAGGTTTCCGGGGAAAACCACATGTGGGTTCTCATGGAGAACCGCCCCATGATGAACATGGCCGAGCGCCCAATAAACTTGGGCGCGCCTTACACGCTCAGGCTTGAAACACCATAAATCAAGTCAATGTCATAAATAAGTTAATAAATAGACCTGTTGCAAAAGTAGCTTGGGCGCGGGTCGGTCGCAAGGTGTGCGAGGCGGCTCGGTTTCAAAAGCCTGTGACGAGATTGACGATGCTGGCGACGATGGCGAACTTGGCGGCGTAGGCGGCTCTCGGATAGCGGTATCTGTC
>SHVW01000067.1 GCA_009694085.1 Alphaproteobacteria bacterium | reverse complement strand
ACGACGAGATCGGCGCGCACCAGTTCGGCGGCGATCTTGCCGGCACGCCCGGCGCGCGCCTCGGCCTCGAGCCGGTTGACCAGGTCGAGGGTGTTGAAGAAGCGGCCGCGCGCGCCGTTGCGCACGCAAGTAGCGGCGATCGCGATGGCCGGCCAAGCAGCCTGGCGCGGAGATCGCGGACCATCGTCCGCGCGCTCTCCATTTGCGGGTGGAGGGCCAAGGCCGCTTCGAGCGCCGTGAGCGCCGCCGGCTGATCGCCTTCTTCGAGCCGGATCATGCCGCGCCCCGATAGGGCCCCGAAATGGCGCGGCTGGAGGGCGAGCGTCTTGTCCACATCGACCAGCGATTCGGCGTTGCGGTCCATCAGCCAGAGGAGTGTCGCCCGCTTGTTCCAGCCTTCGGCGAAGTAGGGCAGGCGGCCCACGATATGGTCGAAGACAGCGAGTGCCAGCTCGTAATTGCGGGCCGCCATGGCGTTTCCGCCCTCGCGCATCAGGGTGTCGACGGCGCTATCGCCGGACTCGAGCCAGATCGCCCAGATGCGTTGCTCGATCGGCTGCGCCTCGGGCGGGCTGGGCGCCGTCTTGAGCGCCTGGAAGAGCGCCGGCAGCCTGGCGTCGTTCTGATCCGCCTCGGCGCTTGCCGTGGCGAGGAGGGCGATAATTAAGGGGACACAATACATAATTACCTTAATTATGTATTGTGTCCCCTTAATTTGGAGCGGCACCTTCATGGCGTCATGCCTTCGAGTGCGGCGGGCCTGGGCCCGCCCGTCGCCCAATCCAGCAGTTCGACCGTATGGACGATCGGCGCCGAGGCGCTTGGGCCAAGCTGGGTCATGCAGCCGACATTGCCGGTGGCGATGACATCGGCACGGACACGGGCGATGTTGGCAAGCTTGCGCTCCTTGAGACGGGCCGCGAGTTCGGGTTGAAGGATATTGTAGGTGCCGGCCGAGCCGCAGCAAAGGTGCCCCTCGGGCACGTCCCTGACGACAAAGCCCGCTTGTTCCAGAAGCGCCTTCGGCTCGGCCGTGATCTTCTGGCCGTGCTGCATGGAGCAGGCGGAATGGTAGGCCACCACGGGCCGGGGCCCGGCCACGGTCGGTGCCAGGCCGAGTTCCGCCATCAGTTCGCTCACGTCCCGGGCGAGTGCCGAGACCCGCCGGGCCTTTGCCGCCCATGCCTCGTCCTCGCGCAGCATGAAGCCATAGTCCTTCACTTGGGTCCCGCAACCGGACGCATTGATGACGATGGCATCGAGTCCTTCGCCAGCCATCTCCCGGCTCCAGACTTCGACCGCCTTGCGGGCATGTGCCAGACCCTCCCCGGCCTTGCCCAGATGATGGGCGAGAGCGCCGCAGCAGCCGGTGCCGGGCACCACCACCACCTCGCAGCCATGGCGGGTCAAAAGCCTGACGGTCGCCTCGTTGATCTGGGGGGCGAGTACCGGCTGAACGCAGCCGGAGAGAAGTGCCACGCGCCGGCGTCGCACACCACGCACCTTGAACGTCTGGGGGCGGTCGGACCAGGAAGGTGTCGCCAGCCGGGTTGGCGCCAAGTCGACGAGCGGCGCGAGGGCCGCCGGCAACCATCGCCGGAAGGGTCGCGCGAGCCGGGCGCCGACGAGGCTCAGGCGAAACCAGGCGGGCCGGGGCAGCAGCCAGGCCAGGAGATCGCGCGGCAGGCGCTCTTGGCGGGGCCGCGCATAGGTCGCCTCGATATGGGCGCGGGCATGGTCCACGAGATGCTGGTAATGCACGCCCGAGGGGCAGGTGGTCATGCAGGCGAGACAGGAGAGGCAGCGGTCGATGTGCTTGACCACCGCGGCCGTGGCGGCGCGACCTTTCTCCAGCATCTCCTTGATCAGATAGATGCGGCCGCGCGGGCTATCGAGTTCGTCGCCGAGCAGCACATAGGTCGGGCAAGTGGCCGTGCAGAAGCCGCAATGCACGCAGGCGCGCAGAATCTTCTCGGCTTCGCGAATATCGGGATCGGCGAGCTGGATGAGGCTGAAACTGGTCTGCATCGCCGCTGTTCGCTCCCGCCTAGACGCCGGCGTACATGCGGCCGGGATTGAGAATGCCGACCGGGTCGAAGCCCTCCTTGATGCGGCGCGTGAGGCCGCCGACCGCACGATCCTGGGGCTCGAAGACCGGCACGCTGGCCCTGACTTCGGGCGTCGCTCGAACCAGCATGGCATGGCCGCCGACATCCCCGACGGCGGCGCGGATAAGGCCGGCGCCGGCATCCGCCCGCCGATCGAGCATCAGCCAGATGAGCCCGCCACCCCAATCGTAATAGGCCTCGGCCGGCAATTGCGCGCCGATCGCTGCCACCACGCCGGCTCCCGCCGCGGGCGGCACCGAGAGCCGCCAGACCGGGCGATCCGCTTGGCCGGCAAACGGCAACACGTCGCGGAGCGCCCGCCAGATCGCGAGCGACGCGGCGCCGTCCAGGATGTCGATGCCATCGCCGCCGATGAGCTCCCCGAGCGCCGCCACCCGCGCCTCGACCGACGGCGGGACGCCTTCAAGGCGGAGCAAGGTGGCGGGACCGGCTATGTCGGCGGCCGCGGCGCCGGCCCCGATCCCGGCCGGCAGATGGGCGGCGCCGGAGACTTCATGCGGGCTCTGGAGTGCCAGGGTCAAGAGCCGGATCGCCCGCCGGTCGTCGAGACCCTGGATCAGCAGCGTCGCCGTCGCCTCCGGCGCCGGCAGCACCTTGAAGGTGACCTGCTCCATGACCGCGAGCGTGCCCCAGGAGCCGGCCATGAGCTTGCACAAATCGTAGCCGGTGACGTTCTTCACCACCCGGCCACCGGATTTGAACGTCTCGCCGCGGCCGGACACGGCGACGAAGCCGAGCAAATGGTCGCGCGCGGCACCCGCCTTGACGCGCCGGGGCCCTGAGAGATTGCAGGCGAAGACGCCGCCGATGCTGGCTTTGCCCGCCGGCTCGCCGAGGAGCGGGCCATAGTCGATCGGCTCGAAGGCAAGCTGCTGGCGGTGGGTCTCGAGCGCCCTCTCGATATGGGCGAGGCGGGTGCCGGCGCCGGCGCGCATCACCAGCTCTTCCGGCTCGTAGAGATCGATGCCGGCGAGGGCGCCGGTTTCGATGCGATAGTCGAGGTCGAGCGGCCGGCCGAGGCCGCGCTTAGTCCCGGCGCCGACGATCTCCGCCGGCGTCTTCTTCGACGCCATGAACAGCACCATGTCGCGAAGCTGATTGGGGTCGGCGGGTTTGAGTGTCGTCGCCATATGGCCGACCCGTATTAGAAACGCGGCAGATCGGGGAATGGCGTGAAGCCGGAGCGGACATGCATGCGGCCGAGCTCGGCGCAGCGGTGCAGCACCGGAAACACCTTGCCCGGATTGAGGAGCTGCTTCGGGTCGAAGGCGCATTTGAGGCGCTGCTGCTGCTTCAGATCGTCGTCGCTGAACATGATCGGCATGAGGTCGCGCTTCTCGACCCCGACGCCATGCTCGCCGGTGAGCACGCCCCCCACCTCAACGCAGAGCCGCAAGATGTCAGCGCCGAATTCTTCCGCCTTCTCCAGTTCGCCGCTGTTATTGGCGTCGTAGAGGATCAGCGGGTGCAAATTACCGTCGCCCGCATGGAACACATTGGCGACCTCAAGGCCATGGCGTGCCGAGAGCTGCCGGATGCGGGCGAGGACGGTCGGCAGGCGATGGCGCGGGATGGTGCCGTCCATGCAGTAATAGTCGGGCGAGATGCGGCCGACGGCGGGGAAGGCCGCCTTGCGGCCGGCCCAGAAGGCCAGGCGCTCGGCCTCGCTGGTGGAAATGCGCACAGAGACGGCCGCGTTCTCACGGGCGATCGCCTCGACCTTGCCGATCAGATAGTCGACCTCGGGTTTGGGGCCATCGAGCTCAACGATCAGCAACGCTTCGACGTCGAGCGGATAGCCCGCCTTGACGAAGGCCTCGACGGCGTGGATGGCGGGGCGGTCCATCATCTCCATGCCGGCCGGAATGATGCCGCCGGCGATGATGGCGGCGACGCAATCGCCGGCGCTCTCGCTCGTCTGAAAGCCGATCAGAAGGGCGCGCGCCGTCGCCGGCTTGGGCAGGATGCGCACCGTCACTTCCGTGATGACGCCGAGCAGGCCTTCGGAGCCGGTCATGATGCCAAGCAGATCATAGCCGTCGGCGTCGAGATGCCGGCCACCCAGGCGGACGATCTCGCCCTCCATGGTCACAATTTCGAGGCCGAGCAGATTGTTCGTGGTCATGCCGTATTTGAGGCAATGCACGCCGCCGGAGTTCTCGGCCACATTGCCGCCGATGGTGCAGGCGATCTGGCTCGATGGGTCGGGCGCGTAGTAGAAGCCGCGCTCGGCTACCGCGTCGCTGATGGCGAGATTGGTGACGCCGGGCTGGGCCACCACGCAGCGATTGTCATAGTCGATGTCGAGGATGCGCTTGAAGCGGCCGAGGCCCAAGAGGATGCCGTCGGTGAGGGGGAGTGCGCCGCCCGACAGCGAGGTGCCGGCGCCGCGCGGCACCACCTTGATGCCTTCCCCCTGGCAGTAACGCAGCACGGCCGCGACTTGCTGGGTCGTCGTCGGCAGAACCACGATCAGGGGAAGCTGGCGATAGGCGGTGAGCCCATCGCTCTCATAGGCGCGCCGTTCTTCCTCGTCGACGATGACGCCCTCGCCGGGCACGATCGCTCCAAGCGCGGTGGCGATCGCCTGGCGTCGCGAGAGAATAGCCGCGTCCGGCTCGGGCATCTTCATGGGGCAAGTCCCACATTAACGGCGCCCGAGAATGGGCTTGCCAAGATAGCTTGGGAAAGGGCTTCTCAGCCCTGGCGGGCCTTGAAACGCGGATTCGTCTTGTTGATGACGTAGACCCGCCCCTTGCGGCGCACCAGCCGGCAATCCTTGTGGCGGCTCTTCAGGGTCTTGAGCGACCGGACGACTTTCATCAGCTTGATCCAACATCGAAATCAGGCGCGAACCATAGGCAGGCCCCGGCCGCCTGTCAACCGCCATGGGCAATATGCGTGGTGCCGACGATGCGGTAGTAGCGAAGCCCCCCGCTCCGCAGCGCCGCCATGCAGCGCGCCCACCGCTCAGCCTCGTCCCAGACGAGCGGCACCAGGTCGGCGGGCAGCGGATCCGTCTTGATCCCTTCCTGGAAACGGCTCCAGCCGTCGAGGATCAGCCGCTCGAACTCATCGCTTTGATCCTCGCAGATGAAGATTTGAAACTGGACCTCGTTGGCGGCGGCCTTGAACTCCTCGATCGACCATGGGTGCGAGGGCTTGCGCTCCTGGTCGATCCACGCCGAGACTTCCGGTCCGATCTCGCCTGGCTTGGCCAGCATGAAATCGGTCAGCATGAGCTGGCCGCGCTTTTTCATGGCGAGCGACAGCGAGCGAAACAGCTTTTTCTTGTCGCTCACCTGATGCAGGATCTCGCGCGCCACGATGCGATCGAAACGGTTGGGGCGAAATTCCGCGTTGTCCGGGTCGACGGGCGCTACGCCGGCCTTGCGGCCGAGGCCCGCCAAGACCGACCGTGCCCGCGCCGCCTCGGCCAAGTCGATGCTGGCTTCGCGGCCCTCCACATAGACTCCGAACTCCTTCGCCATCAGCCGGGTGAGACCACCGAGGCCGGCCGCGAAGTCCATGACGGTCATCGCCGGGTCCAAGGCGAGAGGGGATATCAGCCTGTAATTGAACGTGTCGCCGCCGGGCCCGATATGTCCGGGACCCCACAGGCGCTCGGCCAAGTCGATATGCGGCTCCGTCCAGCGGAACTGCGCCGGCTCGCGTGGGGTCTGGTCGCCGGGCGCGGTCGCATGGTCGCTCGGAGCGGGGGGGGGGGTCGTGAACCGGGTCCTCGCCACGCCACCAGGCCCAGAGCCATTCGCGAAATTGGGCGAAGCTCAGCCGGGTGCCGGGAGGCATTTCTTCCCCCCGCCATCAGGCAACAGAGCACCCGCGAACCAGCGCCAGGCCGCTCAGTTCCGTCGCTTCCTTGGTCTCGGTTGCGGTTTCCGTCGGCACGGATTCGTCCCTGAATTACCATCCATTCCCACCCCACCATGACAAGAGAGGGTTAGAACAAGGTTAATGGGGCGGGGCGTCCTGTTTTCACGCGGCGACTAGAGCCGGCGATGCAGGCGCAGGCCGAAATTGTCGTTGCCCTGGTTGACGTCGGCGCAGAGGCCGACATGGGAAACATGGTCGAGGAAGAGGGACACCACATGGGCCTGGTCTAGTTTCACGCCGAGGTCGATGCCCTCGCGAAACAGCACTCGGCAGCCGAAGGCGTGCCGGGTGCCCAACTTATCGTCGACCAGGGCGCCGTCATGCACGGCACCGCCGAAGAAGAAACTGCCCGTGAAACGTTCGAGAAAATCGGCGCGCCAGGTCAGTCCGGCATAGAAGATGCTGGTATCGTCGGCGGTGTTGATGGTGGCCCCGATGGTCGGCAGCGGCGCCAGGATGGGACGCAGGAAACCGGGCGAGCGGAACAGAATTTCCGGATTGATGTCCATGCCGGTTTCATAATGTTGGTTGATCGGGCCGATGCTGTGGGCGAGGAAACCGAGGCGAACTTCTTCCAGCCATGTCGCGGCGGTAGCCGACACGCCCGAGGCGGCCGACACGCTGGAGGCGGGTGGTGGAGTTGGGACGCCGGGGGCCGGTGGCGGGGCCGGGCCGCCCGCCGCCGGCGCGCTCGAACGGGTCTCGATCGGGCCATAACCGGGGCCGGCGCGATACGGCGTGGTTGCCGGCGCGGGCGTGGCGTGGATCGGCGGTGCCGCCGGGGGCAGTGGCCTGAAGCCCATCTCCGGTAGGCCGACACGCGGCGGCGCGGCGCTATAGATGGGCTGGGCGATTGCCGGCCGTGCCTCGCCGGCCGGCAGATACGGGGCCACGTCATAGCCCCGTGGGCCGGCCGCGACCGGCTCCGCCAGCGCCATGGCACCCAGCGCCATTGCCGGGATAGCCCCTCTAAGCCAATCAGCGACGCCCATGCCCTACCCCCTATCTTGCCATTGGCCGCAACATGTCGATCAGTGTCGCGTTGAAATGCTCGGCCGCTTCGTAAGCGACCCAGTGTCCGGCCCCTTGGATGACGCGAAAATCGACGCCTGGATCGACGGTGCGCAGCATGGCTTCGCGCCGATCGAGATAGGGTGCCGCAGTCGAGTCGCGGCTGCCCCAGATGCCCTTGAGGGGTGCCTTGATCCGGGGAAGTGCTGCCTTCAACGCCTCCGAGCGCGAGATGAAACGGCTCTTCACCCGGGCACCGAGCGTGTTGACCGTCTGCATGTGGATGGCCAGCGGGTCGACTTTGCCGGGGTCCGCTAACATCAGAACCTCGAGATTGCGCCGCGCCAGGGTCGCGAGGTTTTCCGGCGTCATGTCGTGCCGGAACTTCTCGAGGGGCGGGCTCAGGGCGCGCGGCAGCCCCATGCCGCCCGCGCCGACCAAGGTGAAGCTCCGCACTCGCTCGCCCAGCAACGCCGCGGTCGGACCGCCGACGACGGCACCAAAGGAGAATCCCACCAGGTCGAAGCGCGCGCCCTCGGGCAGGATACACGCGATGGCGGGCGCCAGGACGGCGGCAATCGCTTCCGCCGTGTGCGGTTTGGGCGGCGCCGGCGAGTCGCCAAGGCCGGGCGTGTCCGGTGTATACACCGTGAAATGCCGGCTCAAGGGCAGGGCATTCCGGATCCAGTGCCCCCACGAGCCATAGCCGCCATGCAGCATGACGAGCGGCGGCCCGGCGGCTCCCCAGACCCGCCACACCATGTCGCCATGGGGCGTTGGCGTCGTCTGCCGCCGGGCCCCGGCCTCGACGCGGGCGAGGGCGTTGGCGGGCCAGGGACCGGCAAGCGGCAGGCCGAGATCGGCGAGCGAGGTCGGGGGTGGCATGATCCTTCCGGTCGTCAAGTGCCGCGATGCGCGGTAACGTCTTAGACGGTGGGCGCGCCACGTTACCGGTCGAGCCGCTGGATAGCCAGATCGCACGTTAAACGGGGTGGGAGAGTGAGCCATGATCGAAAAATTGCCCGGCGCAGCCAGGGCCGAGGCGCTGCGAGCGCTCGCCGGTTGGACCGACGTGGCGGGTCGCGACGCCATCGCCAAGACCTTCCAATTCCAGGATTTCAACGCGGCGTTCGCCTTCATGACCCGGGTTGCCTTGATGGCGGAACGCATGGACCATCACCCCGAATGGTGCAACGTTTGGAACCGGGTGGAGATCACCCTCAGCACCCACGATGCCGGCGGCGTGAGCGAGCGCGACCTCAGGTTGGCCCGGTTCATCGAGCGGGCGGCGGGGTGAGGGCGCGGCGCCGCCCCGCCCGGGGATGTGGCCGCGCACGAGAATCCTTGACCTTGTGGCAATCCCGTCTAAACCATGCGTCCGCCTCGCAAATGTCCTCTGAGGATTGGCCCGCGCCATGATTCTCGGCCCGCGCATACTGCTGAGCCCGCTCGTGCGCCAGTTCCGGAACAAGCTGTTCCATTGGCGAAACGATCGCGCTCTGACCCAGCTTTCCGCCTGGTACGTCCCCGTCTCGGAGGCCGCGCACGACGCTTGGATGGACCAGATGAGCAAACGCCAGGACATGTATCTGTTCGTCGTCGTCGAGCGGTCGGCCAACCAGCCGATCGGCTATTGCTTCCTGTCGGACATATCCACTGTTCATCACCACGCCCGCCTTGGAATTGCTATCGGGGAAGCCGATTTTCGCAACAAGGGCTTTGGCAGCGAAACCATGCGTGGGCTGTTGACCTTCGGGTTCGAGGATCTCAATCTGGAACGCATCTATCTTGATGTCGCGAGCCACAATCTGCCGGCAATCCGCGTCTATGAGAAATGCGGTTTCGTGACCGAAGGCGTGATGCGCCGGCACTATTATGTGGGTGGTCAATATCGCGACATGCGAATGATGTCGATGCTGCGTGGCGAATATGCGGCCCGCGCGTCGGTTGGGCCTTGATGGGCGCGGTGGACGGCTCCCGGCAGCGTCGCGCGTTGATCCTGCCGCCCAGCCGATGGCCGGCGCTGGATTTTGCCGAGCTTTGGGACTATCGCGCGATTTGCCGGGTGCTCGTTCAGCGCATGCTGAAGGTGCGCTACAAGCAGACGATGCTGGGTGCCGGTTGGGCCGTCATCCAGCCCATCATGCTGATGCTGGTGTTCACGGTATTCTTCGGCATATTGGTGCAGGTTCCCTCGGAAGGCGTGCCCTATCCGCTGTTCGTCTTCGTGGGTCTGGTGGTCTGGCAGTTCGTGGCGCGCGTCCTCAACGAGGCGAGCGCCAGCATCGCGCTAAACGGCCATCTGGTCACCAAAATCTACTTCCCACGCGTCTTCCTGCCGGCGGCGGTGCTGGTCGCGAGCCTGGTCGATCTGGCGTTTGCCGTGCTGGCTCTGGCGCTCTTGATGGCGATATACGAGGTGATGCCCGGTTGGCCGATCGTCTTCGTGCCGCTCTGGCTGGCGCTCGCCTCGGCGGCGGTCCTGGGTATTTCGCTGTGGCTGGCCGCACTTTACGCGGCCTATCGCGACATCGGCCACCTGCTGCCGTTCATCACTCAGCTATGGATGTTCCTGACGCCGATCATCTACCCGAGTTCGCTCGTTCCCGAGGCCTATCGCCTGCTCTACGCGGTCAATCCGCTCGTTGCGACGGTCGAGGGTTTCCGTTGGGCTTGCCTCGGCGCACCGCCGCCCACCTTGTCGACGGTGATGGTCGGATTTGCATCCGCGGCGCTGCTGCTCGCGACCGGCTATGTCTTCTTCCGCAAGCGCGAAAGCTTCTTTTCGGACGTGGTATGACGACAGCGAATACGCCGTCGGCGGCTGCCGCGCCCGTGGATATTGTGGTCCGCGTCGAGGGCCTCGGCAAACGCTATGCGATCGGTGCCGCGCCTGGCTCCGAGACGCTTTACGAACGGCTCGGTGGCCTGATGGCGGGCCGCCGGGAAGTGCGCGACCGGCACCCGGTGATCTGGGCGCTCAAGGATGTGAGCTTCGAGGTGGCGCGGGGCGAGGTCGTGGCGGTGCTCGGTCCGAACGGGTCCGGTAAGAGCACGCTGATGAAGATTCTGGCGCGCATTACGGCGCCCACGGTCGGCATGGCCGAGGTGCGTGGGCGGGTCGGTGCGCTGCTTGAGATCGGCACCGGATTTCATCCGGAATTGAGCGGTCGCGAGAACATCGTCTTGAGTGGTGCCATTCTCGGCATGACCCGCCACGAGATCACCGCCGTCGAAGCCGATATCGTGTCCTTTGCCGGCGTGGAGCGGTTCCTCGATACGCCCGTGAAACACTATTCCAGCGGCATGTTCATGCGACTGGCCTTCAGTGTCGCGGCGCATTTGGCGGCCGAGATCTTGCTGGTTGACGAAATACTCGCGGTTGGCGACGCGACGTTCCAGCAGAAATGTCACGAGCGCATCCGCTCCGCGGCACGCTCCAATCGGACCGTATTTTTCGTCAGCCACAGCATGGAGGCGGTGGCGACGCTCTGCGATACGGCGATCGTCCTCGACCGGGGCGAATTGCGCTATCGCGGCGACACCGAGACGGCGATCGCGTTTTATCTACAGGATGTCCTCGCCATGCCAACGGCCGGGCTGTGACGGACTCCCGCCTGTTAGATCGGATGCGGGTAGATCGGGTGTGTCGTGCCGCCGACCACCTCCACGGCCGCGGGTGCCGGCGGGGGTGGGCTATGACCGGTGCCGCTGATCACCAGAACCTGGTCGGTCTCGGGGTTGAGATCGGTGATCCTGCCGGTGCCGGAGCCGAGATCGATCAGGACGAACAGATTGTTGCCGCCGCCGCCGGTGATGGTGTCCTTGCCGCTGAGGCTGACGATGACGTCGTTACCGGCGCCGCCCAGGATGATGTTGACGCCGACGCCGCCGATCACCGTGTCGCGGCCGCCGCCACCGTCCAGCGAGTTGTTGCCGCCGCCGCCGATGAGCGTATCGTCGCCGTCGCCGCCCACCAGGGTATCGTCGCCGTCGCCGCCATCGAGGCTGTCGTTGCCGGCACCGCCGATTAGCGTGTCGTTGCCGGTGCCGCCGATTAGCGTGTCGTTGCCGGTGCCGCCGGCCAGCAGGTCATCGCCGGCGCCGCCGGCCAGCAGGTCATCGCCGGCGCCGCCGTACAACACATCGTTGCCGGCGCCACCCAGGACAGTGTCGTTGCCGGGGCCGCCGAAAACCAGAGCATCGTCGTCCGCCGTCGCGATCGAGTCGTTGCCGGCCGTGCCGGCAATGGTGTCGGGACCATTGCCACCATTAATGGGCGCTTGGTTGGCGCCGATCTCCGTATCGAGTTGGGCGGCCGAGATCGCCGGCTCGCCAATCGGCGAGCGACCGGCTGGCGGCGGGTCTCCGGCATTGCCCTCCGTCGACAGGGCAAAGGCGGCGCCGCCGCCAGGACGGGTGTCCGACGTTTGCCCGAGGCTCTCTAACAACGCTTGCAGTAAGCCTTGAAGTGGTGCTCCCGACAGTAGGCCGCCGGCGTCGGGCGCCGGGCTATCCAGGGCCATGGCGGGCCGGGTGGGCGTGAGTTCCGCTAACAACAGCAGGGCGCCCGCCACCATCTGCGCCAAAATATTGGCCGCCTCCCGCTGATCCAGCTCCGCCATCGCCGCCGCATCGACCAACCCGTTTGAGTAGGCGGGCGCCGCCGCCGGCTCAACGACCATCTCGGGCGGCAGGTCGAACGCGATTTCACTGGTTTCGTCGGCCGGTGTTTCGGGTCTGAGCAGCCGGTTGATCAGATCGCGGAAGCTGGCGGCGAACACAGGCGAGGTCGTTTCGAGGCGCACCAACACATACCGGCCATCGATCCGCGCCATATGCGCGGTGATGTCGCCCGTCGACCCGTCGCCGATTGAAAGCCAAGGCTCGCCTTCGTCACTGACACCGGCGGCCACTTCCGCGTCGGGTGCCACCGCCGCCAGGCGATCCTTCAACCGGTAAACTTCGGCAAGCTCCTGGGGTGCCCAACCGGCACGCTCCACGGGCGCTTCCGGGAAGGGAAGGATCTGCGCGACACTGCCGCTCAAATCGCTCATACCGATCTCTTTACCGTTACGGAATCGCGACGGTCACGCGCCTTGGCGTGTCGTCCCCGACGGCGACGTATCCAATAGGCCAGGATCCACCTCCAAGTTTCCCGTCTGTCCAAACAACATGCGATAAAGGACTGGATCGTAATAGTAAATCAATTGTTTCGCAAACTCCTGCTGGTCGACCCCCAGGGCATTCGCCCAGGCCGGATACTGTTCTGACGGAATTTTGCCGTAGCCACCCTCGATCTGCGATATGAAGGTGTAGTATCTAAGCTCCACCTGCTCGGCGAGTGCCCTTTGGGTGAGCCCTTTCGCTTCGCGCAGGCTTTTGAGCCACTGGCCGGCGGCGACGCGCAGGGGCCGCGTGATCGCGTTGGGCCGAACGGTTTCTGGGTTCACTGTTCGTTTCCTTCAGACGCTGCCGCCACACTGCTTCCCGACATCGGCCCATGCCTCCGATGTCGGGGCTCCAGTAGATGCTTAACAAAACTACATTGACATAACTCCGCGAGTCACGCAAATCCTGTCCGAGCTTTTCCACCGCCCGTTCGAGGCGTTTGGTGGCGCGACATCGGCTTTGATGCTAGAGGATCGGCCTTGATGCTTGATGAATCCTCGCCGGGCCTCTGGGACTGCTGTTCCGGGGCCGCGCTGGGAGCGCCCCATGGCGGTCGCGGCGCGGGCACTTTTCCGGCAATTTGAGGACAAACTTTTGATGATGCGTGCCCGTCTCCCGGACGAAATTAGAGAAACACTGCTTGGCTGCCGGGAATATTTCATGCTGTCGGGGCTGTTCAGCGCCGGGATCAATCTGCTCTATTTGATTCCGTCGCTGTACATGTTGCAGCTCTACGACCGGGTGATATCGAGCCAAAGCATCGAGACGCTGATCTTCATGTCGATCGCCGCGATGGTCGCCCTCGCCGTTCTGGCGGCCCTCGACGATGTGCGCGCCCGGGTGCTGGTCCGCATGGGCATTCGCCTCGACAACCGCCTCTCGGAGCGCGTGCTGGGCGCCCTGGTCCAGAACCGCGTCCAGCCCGGTTCGAGGCGCTATTCCGAGGGCCTGCGCGACCTCGATACCGTGCGTCAGTTGGTCACCAGCAACGGTCTGCATGCCGCGCTCGATGCCCCGTGGTTTCCCCTCTATCTCATGATCATTGCCGTCGTGCATCCCGGCCTCGGGCTGCTCGCCTTGTTCGGCGCGGTTCTGCTGGTTGCGCTCACCATCATCACCGAGATCACCACCAAGCGGACGCTCTCGCTCGCGGGCAATGCGGCCATGCAAACTTATGCGACTACCGATTCGGCGCTGCGCAACAGCGAGGTGATCCTGGCCATGGGCATGCAGGCGGGCGTTTCGCACCGCCTCATGCGCCAGCGCGGCGTCATGCTGGCCTTCCAGGCGCTGGCCAGCGACAAAGCGGCGCATCTGACCTCGATCAGCAAGGTGCTGCGGATATTCCTCCAGTCGGCCATGCTGGGCCTTGGCGCCTATTATGTGATTTTGAACGAAATCACGCCCGGCATGATGATCGTGGGCAGCATTCTCATGGGCCGTGCCCTGGCGCCGATCGAGATCCTCGTCGCAAGCTGGCGGCAGATTGTCGGTGGCCGCGACGCCTATATGCGGGTGCGCGGTCTGCTGCGCGAACATCCGGCGCGCCCGCCCAGCATGCCGTTGCCGCAACCGGCCGGCGCGATCAACGTGGAGCGGCTGATTTTCCAGGCGCCGAATACGGCACGGCCCATTCTGAAGGGGCTGAACATCAACATTCCAGCCGGCCAGTCGGTCGGCATCGTAGGGCCGAGCGGTGCCGGCAAGACCTGCCTCACGCGCCTGTTGCTGGGTATCTGGAAACCGTCGGCCGGAGTGGTCCGGCTGGATGGCGCCGACGTGGCGACCTGGGATCGGGCCGACCTTGGGCGCCATATCGGCTATCTGCCACAGGATATCGAGCTGTTTCCGGGCAGCGTGCGCGACAACATTGCGCGCTTCGGCGATGGCGCGCCCGAAGAGATCATCCGCGCCGCGCAGCGCGCGGGGGTGCACGAAATGATCCTGCAACTCCCGAACGGCTATGAGACGAACATCGGCGACGCGGGGGCAATTCTCTCGGGCGGCCAACGCCAGCGGGTCGGCCTCGCCCGCGCCCTGTTTGGACAACCCAGATTGCTCATTCTCGACGAACCCAACTCCAATCTCGATTCCGATGGCGAACAGGCCCTGATCCGCGCCCTTGGCGAGTTCAAGCAGGCCGGCAGCACCGTCATCGTGGTTGCCCACCGGCCGAGTGTGCTGAGCACCATGGATAGCGTCATCGTGCTGCGCGACGGGTTGGTGGAAATGGTGGGCCCAAGGGCCGAGATCCTGGCTCGCCTGCAACCGACTGTCGTGCGTCCAACGGCGTTCATGCGCGGTGGTGGTGGCGAGCCGCCCGGTGGCGTGGGCAAGGGCGAGTAGCCGGCATGATGGCTCGCACCGCTCTGCCAGCTCCGTCGAATTTGCCGGCGGAACCCATGCTGCCGCCGCCCATCAGCGAGAGCCTGCGCGGTACGGCGATCGTCGGGCTGGTCGTGTTCATCGGCTTCTTCGTGTTCGTGATGGGCTTCACCTTTTTCGCCCCGCTCGACAGCGCCGTGGTGACCGTCGGCACCGTCAAGGTCGAGGCGAACCGCAAGGCCGTCCAGCACCGCGAGGGCGGCGTGGTGAAGGAGTTGCTGGTGCGCGAGGGCGACCGGGTCGACGAGGGCAAGGTCTTGCTCCGGCTGAACGACACCGAGCTCAGGGCCCAGGTCGACATTCTCAACGGTCAGCATGACGCCTTTAAGGCGCTGGAGGCGCGATTGCTGGCGGAACGAGACGATCGCGCCGACATCCGGTTCGACCCGGCTCTGGCGGCGCGCCGCCAAGTCAGTTCGGATGTCGTGGCGTTGACGGACAATCAGGAACGTCTGTTCCAGGCGCGCCGCGATAGCCTCAAGGGCCAGACCATGATTCTCCAGCAGCGCATCGCCCAACTCAATGAACAGATTCGCGGTCACAAGGCCCAATTCACCGGTACGGAAGAGCAGCTCAAGTTCATTCGCGACGAGCTCGACGGCAACCGCTTTCTATTGGAGAAAGGGTTGGTACCGAAAACCAAGGTGCTCGCCCTCGAGCGGGCGCAGGCGCAGCTCGTTGGCCAGCGGGGCGAGCTGTCGTCGTTTGTGGCCAAAGCCGATCAGCAGGTCGGTGAAGCGCGAATGCAGATCTTGCAGCTTCAACGCGATCGCCTGACGGAAGTGAGCGATCAACTGCGCGAGACGCAAACCCGGCTCTTCGACGTCGGCCCGCGCCTCGTCGCGGCGCGCGACCAGCTGGAGCGCACCGAGATCAAGGCGCCGTCGGCCGGCGCCGTGGTCGGCTTGATCGCGCATACGGTGGGCGGCGTCATCGGCCCCGGCCAGAAGGTCCTCGATATC
The DNA here is from genome assembly GCA_009694085.1 of Alphaproteobacteria bacterium. GTDB lineage: Bacteria > Pseudomonadota > Alphaproteobacteria > SHVW01 > SHVW01 > SHVW01. The sequence continues at coordinate 3,426 of SHVW01000067.1, read as the reverse complement.
GTTCCCATCGACGCGGCCATTGAGATCGAGGCCCAAATCCGCCCGCAAGACGCCGACGACGTGCGGCCGGGCATGACCGCCGTCATCCAGGCAACCCAGATCACCCGGCGCTTGGTGCCCTATGTCGAGGGCACCGTAACGCGGGTATCGGCGGACCGCATCGTCGATGAGCGATCGGGCATCAGCTATTATCTGGTCGCCATCAATGTGGATGCGGCCGAATTCCGCAAACAGACCGGCATTGCGCTGTTGCCGGGCATGCCGCTCGACCTCACGATCCGTACCAGCTCCCGGACCGCCTTCGAATTCATCGTTGCGCCGCTGACGCGGGCACTCAACAGATCCATGCGCGCCGAATGATCGCGACATACCCGGCAACTGGGGCCGCGGAATTCGGAACATCGCGATGACCATTACGTGGCTCGAACGGGAGGGGCCGTCCCTGCCATGTCCGGTCTGCCATGACCGGGCGAGGAAGACGGAACGCTTGCAGATTGCCTCCAGGTTCGGCGGCCAGGGCGACCTCAGCCTGTTGGCATGTGGGGCGTGCGGCGCCGCCTTCTTTGCCGACTTCGAGCCTCCCGCCTACGAATCCGCGACCGGTATCGCCGCATCGGTGAAATTCTATGTCGAACAGGGTGCCGGCATGGACGTCATGCTCGAACCCCTCTTTGCCATCGAGCGAGCGAATGTGCGGCGCTACATGGAGGTTGGCTGCGGCTTCGGCTTCGCGCTCGACTTCGCGCGCGAGATGTTCGGGTGGGAGGTCCAGGGTGTCGATCCGTCGAGCATCGCCGTGGCGGGCCGCGCGGCGCTCGGCCTGCCTATCGACAATCGCTACCTCACTCGTGACTCGGACTTTGGCGGCCGGAAGTTCGACCTCGTCTATTCGTCGGAGGTGATCGAGCATATTCCCGACCCGCGGCCCTTTCTTGGCGCCGTGCAAGCGGCGTTGAGCGACGATGGCGTCTTGTTGTTGACGACACCGAACGCCGGCCGGATCGGTCCCGATACGCCGGATGGCGCGCTCAATCCGCTTCTGAGCGCCGGTTTTCATTGTATTCTCTATACGGTCGGGTCATTGACTCGAATTTTGCAAGAGGCGGGTTACGCGCATGTGAGCGTGATCGAGCGCGACTACAGCCTGCATGCCGTGGCCGGCCGCCGGCCGGTCGCCTTCCTGGCGTCGGCGTCGGTGGACCGCAGCCTCTATCGGCGCTATCTGACAGCGCGGGTCGAAAGCAGCGAAGCCGACACTCCGCTCGCCAATGGCTTTGCCTATCGCCTGTTCAAGGAGATGGTGAACGCCGGCGATTATGACGCGGCCGACCCGGTGTTCGAGCGGCTTTGCAACAGCTATCGGCGCCAGTTCAAGCTCGACCTGGCCAAGCCAACCCGGATTGCCTACCCGAGGGGCGCGCCGCCGACACTCGAGGCGTTCTCGGCACGCTTGCCCTTCAATCTCGGCGGGATGTTCTACTTTCGCGGCATGCAGTTCCTGCAGCGACAGCAGGACTATGTTACGGCGACGCACTATTTCCGCGCCGCGGCGCGGGCGGCCGCCACCACGCGATCGGTCTTGCAGGCGATCGGGGCGGACGATGGCGAGAGCGAAGACTTGACTTGGCTCGCTCGCGTCGGGGCATGCCTGGCGCTGGCGCAGGTCAATCCGTCGGCGGCGGTCGGCGAGTTCGAGCGCCTGGACGCGCCGTCGCTCGCGGGCGACCCGCCGGAGGCGCTCTGGCGCGTTCCGTCGGCGCGGATCGGCGACGTTCGTCTCGACTTGTTCGTCCGGCTCGCCAATGCGGGAACCTACGAGCAGGCGGACCGCCTGCAGCCGGCCGTGGCCGAGACCCTCGGTGTGCCGGTCGCGGGCGTCTTCGACGACGCGCGGGCGCCAGATCATGTTCGTGCCATCGACGCCGCATTCTGCATGGGGATCATGGCACTGAACCACAAGCCCGATTATCCGCGCGCGGCGCGCCTTTTCGCCCTCGCGTTCAGGGGCTGCCGGACGCAAACGCCACCCCGGGCGCTCGTTTGGGAGGCGCGCTATCACGAAGCGCTCGCTTGCCACCACCATGGCGATGGGGAGGCGGTGAAACGCATCGTCCACGAATTCACCGGACCGCCGCCACCCGGATTGCCTCCGGTTCCGGCGAGCGTCCGCGAACGGGCCGAGAAGCTGGTCGCATGACATTTGCGGCCGGACGGACGGTTTGACGTGGCGACCGGCGACCAATCTTGGCTGCAGTATGCCAGCGTGGCCGTCTATCGCGACTTGCGGCATGCGGCCCTCGAGTGCCTTGGCTTCTTGTCCTACCTCTGGAGTTTTCGGCTTTTCGGGAAAAGTTATGTGGTGGAGCGCTGGCCGGGCGCGCTCGATCTGGCGAGTGCTACCCGTGTCGCGATCTTTAACCACTATGACCGGCAGGGTGTGGTTCACGATTTCCAGCGCCATTATGTGCGCCAGCTCGAGGCGGCGGGGTTCGCCATCGTCTTCGTCTCCAACGCGCCGCGTCTGGCGCCCGCGACAATCGACTGGCTGACACCCCGATGCGCTCTCATCCTCAGGCGAACGAACGCGGGCAAGGACTTCGGCGCCTACAAGGACGCCATCCAGGAGATACCGGAGCTCGCGCGGCTCGACCGGCTTCTGCTCGCCAATGACAGTGTCTATGGGCCGTTTCACGACCTCGCCGGTATCGTCGATCGCATGGATGGCGAGATCGCCGATGTCTGGTGCATCACCGACAGCTGGGAGTACCGCTATCACCTGCAAAGTTATTTCCTGCTGTTCGGCCGCCGCGCCCTGGAGAACCCGGCCTTCCGCCAATTCTGGGGGTCGTTGCGCTATGTCCAGAACAAGAACTGGCTGATCTTCCGCTATGAGATCGGTCTCTCGCGCCGGCTGATGAGCGCGGGCCTGCGCTGCCGAGCGCTGTTTGCCTATCGCGATTGCGCCAACGCGGTGATCGAAGCCGTGCAGGGGGGGCGTATCCTGGACAATGAGGCGTTGAGCAGCGTGCAAAAGAAATTTATTGCCGCGATGTTCGGGGCGATCAACGCCGGCCGCCCGCTCAACGGCACGCATTTCTTTTGGGACTATCTGATCGGGGCGATGGGCTGTCCGTTCGTCAAGCGCGAACTGCTGCGCGACAACCCCGCGGGTATCCCGTTCCTGACCTATTGGCCGAAGGTGATCCAGGGCGCCAGCGGCTATGATACCGATATGATCCTCCGGCATCTGGAGTTGACGCTGCGCGATCGAAGTATTTAACCCGATCTATTCACGGTGCTGAGGCTGGCGCCGGCTTGGGTTCCGTCTGACGAGCATGACCGCGACGCCATTTGCATCGTTTGATGGTGAAGGTCGGTGGTCGGCGCTTGGGGTTGATGGGCTGGGGTTGGGGTGGGGCACGCGGC
>SHVW01000066.1 GCA_009694085.1 Alphaproteobacteria bacterium | reverse complement strand
CTGGTTCAACCGCCGCATCGCTTTGAGGGGGCGTTAGGGCGATGACGACGGTCGCTCTCCCGCTCGATGGCGCGTCTGCGGGCCGGCGCCTCCTGCGTTGGCTTAAGGAGGGATTTTTCAGCACGCCGACAAGCGCGCTGATTACGATCGTCATTGCCTATTGGCTCTCAAATACCCCGCACAGCTCTCCGGCAGTCAGCAACAGCGCGTGGCTATCGCGCGGGCCCTTGCCCTGGAGCCTCGCATCATGCTGTTCGACGAGCCGACGTCGGCGCTCGACCCCGAAATGATTAAGGAAGTGCTCGATGTCATGGTCGAGTTGGCTGGGGCGGGCATGACCATGGTGGTGGTAACCCATGAAATGGGTTTCGCACGCGAAGTGGCCGATCGTATCGTGTTCATGGACGAAGGCCGCATCGTCGAGGCTGCACCCCCGGCGGCATTTTTCACGGCTGCGCGCCACGAACGCACGCGATTGTTCCTCAGCCAGATTTTATTCCGGTGAAGGCCATGGTCGATTGCGACGGCGCTTGCACAGGCTTAATGTCGAGAACGACTTCGACGGCAAGATGAGCATGATCGCTGCACTGAGCAACCACGACGAGGCAATGGGCGCCACACTCAACGAGCGCGCCTATCAGCGTATTCGCGAGATGCTGATGTCCGGCCGGTTTGAGCCGGGCCAGAAGATGACGATTCGCGGCCTCGCCAGCTTGCTCGGCATCAGCCCGACGCCGGTGCGCGAGGCCGTGCGTCGGTTGGCGGCCGAAGGCGCTATCGAGATGGCCCCCAACCGCTGGATGAAGGTACCGCTGCTGACGGCTGCCGATCTGCGCGAGTTGCGCGATATCCGCGTTATGCTGGAAGGTCTGGCGACCGAGCGCGCGGTGATGCAGGTTAGCGATGAATCGATCGCGGAGATCAAGGGCTGCGATCGGGCGATCGTGGCGCTACGCGGCACCGGCGACGTCAAGGCCATGACCACGGCCATCCACCGCTTTCATTTCACCATCTATCGCGCGGCACACATGCCGGCCCTACTGCGCATCGTGGAAAGCCTGTGGCTGCGCACGGGCCCTCATGTCAATCTTCTGTTTCCCGGCTATACCAGCACGGAACGCGGGCAGCTACGCACCATGGAGGCCGATATCGGCAACGCCGTGGATTATCTGATCGTCCGTGCCGAAACCCAGGCAGCGGCTCAATGAACAAGCGGGAGGCATAATGCGCGACAAGGTCATCGTCACCTGTGCCGTGACCGGCGCCGGCGACACGGTGGACAAGCATCCGGACATTCCGGTGACGCCCGAGCAGATTGCGCGCGCTGCGATCGAGGCAGGCGAGGCGGGCGCTGCCATCGCCCATATCCACGTTCGCGATCCCGCCACCGGGAAGCCCAGCCGCGACATTCGCTATTACCGCGAGGTGGTCGAGCGCATCCGAGCCAGTTCCAGCCGGATCGTCATCAATCTCACCTGCGGTGCCGGCGGGCGTTACATCCCCGACCGCAACGACCCCAAGCGCGCCGCCGACGGCACAACGATCACGACCCCGGCCGACCGGGTGTCCCACGTGCTCGAACTCAAGCCCGAGGTGTGCAGTCTCGACGTCGCGACCATGAACATGGGCGAGTATGTGTTCATGAATGTGCCGGCTCATTTGCGCGAGATGGCAGGGCTCATTCGTTCGGTCGGCACCAAGCCGGAGTTGGAAGTGTTCGATGGCGGCCATGTCCGGTTGGCCAATCGCCTGGTCGAGGAAGGGTTGATCCAGGCCCCGCCGCTCTATCAGATCGTGCTCGGCGTGCCCTGGGGCATGCCAGCGACTTCGGAATCGATGACTTATATGAAGAACCAGATTCCGGTGGGTGCCCATTGGGCCGCCTTCGGCATTTCGCGCATGCAGTTCCCCATGGTGGCCCAGACGGTGCTGCTGGGTGGCCATGTCCGCGTCGGGCTGGAGGACAATCTATACATCGACAAGGGCAAACTCACGCGCGACAACGCCGAACTGGTGGAAAAGGCGGTCAAAATCATCCGCCTGCTCGGCGCCGATGTGTTGAGTCCCGAGGACGTGCGCAAGGAACTGGGCCTTCGCGGCAACCCCTAGAACGGAGCTGACATGACATTGATGACGGCAAATCTCGCCGGCCGTGCCGTGCTGGTCACGGGCGGCGCATCGGGCATCGGGCTCGCTACCTGCGAGCGCTTCGCCGGCTGCGGCGCTAGTGTGGCGCTCAACCACCTGCCCGGCGATCCGGCCGGCCCGCGCGAAGTTGCGCGGTTGAAGGCGGCCGGTTTCAACGTTGCCCCCGCGCCGGGCAATGTGGCGGTGCCGGCCGACATCGACGGCATCGTCAATGCGGCAATTGCCGCCTTCGGTCGCTTGGACTGGCTGGTCAACAATGCCGGTATGCCGATCTCGCCCGATCCCGTTCCGTTCGAGCAGCTTGACGCCCTAACCGAAGAAGGTTGGGCCGCCGTGCTGTCCACCAACCTGATCGGCACCTTTCGCTGCGCGCGGGCCGCGGCACCCCATTTGAAAAAGACCAAAGGCGCTATCGTCAACCTGGCCTCGGTCGCCGGCCTGACCAGCCCAGGCAGCAGTATCCCCTATGGTGCGAGCAAGGCTGGCGTGGTCAATCTGACGCGCAATCTGGCGCGCGCGTTGGCGCCGGATGTGAGGGTCAACGCCGTGGCGCCGGGCCTGGTCGACACCCCCTGGACCCGGCCCTGGCCGCAAACGCGCAAGGACAACTCGGTCGAGATCACGCCCTTGAAGCGCATGGCCCTACCGGCTGACATCGCGGACGCCATCTTATTCTTATGCGCTGGTGCCGATTTTATCACAGGGCAGACGCTGCCGGTGTGCGGCGGGAGGACCTAACCTAGCCTTGGCCAGGGCGACTCCGCCAACTTCAGCCGCGACCGCCGGGGCTGACAACTATTCCTTCAGCCGGCCCAGAACGGTCCTTAGCTGCGGTACGAGCGGCACCAGTAGGAGGAGCGCGGCGCAGGCCAGTAGGGTCGCCGAGATGGGCCGAGTCACGAAAGTAGACAGGCTGCCAAGCGATAGGATGAGCGACTGGCGGAACGCATTCTCGAAGATGGGCGCGATCACCATGGCGAGCACGAGGGGTGCGAACTCGTACGCGGTCTTCTTCATGATATAGCCGATCACGCCGAAGCCGAGCATGATCCATATCTCAATCACGTTGCGGTTGATCATGTAGACGCCGAGCATGCAGAACAGCAGGATCACCGGAAAGAGCAGCGCGTAGGGCACGCGCAGCACCTGCACCCAGATGCCGATCAGCGGCAGGTTGAGCACGAGCAGCATGACGTTGCCGACATACATGCTGGCGATCGTGCCCCAGAACAGATCCGGGTGGCTCTGCACCAGCATCGGGCTGGGTTGAATGCCCAGCAGCACGAGGGCGGCCAGCAGCAGGGTAGTCGCCACGTTGGCTGGAATGCCCAAGGTGAGCAGCGGGATGAAGCCGCACTGGGCGGCAGCGTTGTTCGCCGATTCCGGCCCGGCGACGCCCGCGATGGCACCCTTGCCGAAGCGTTCGGGATGGCGCGACAGTTTGCGCTCGACCGCATAGGACAGAAAGCTCGCGAGAACCACGCCTGCCCCGGGCAGCATGCCCAGGACCGAGCCGAGCAGCGTGCCGCGCGCGATCGGCGCTGCCGACTCCCGCCAGTCCTGACGGCTCGGCAGCAGGCTGCCGATCTTGTGCTGGACCACTGTGCGCTGGATGCCCCGCTCGATGTTGAGCAGAACCTCGGTAACGCCGTAGAGGCCCATGATCATGGGGATCAGGCCGACGCCGTCCATCAGCACGGTGAAACTCAGGGTGAAGCGCGGCTGGCCGGTAACCAGGTCCATGCCGATCGTGCCGAGAAAGAGGCCGGCACAGGCCGAGATCAGCCCCCGGCGCAGCGACGTGCCGGTCAGGTGAATCAGCACGATCAAGGCGAGGCACATGAGCGAGAAATACTCGGGCGGGCCGAAGCGGAGCGCGAACTCCGCGATCGGCGCGCCGGCCACCGTCAGCAGCGCGATGCCGAAGGTGCCGGCGATAAACGAGCCGAACGCCGCGATGCCGAGCGCCGGTCCCGCCCGGCCCTGGAGCGCCATCTGGTGGCCGTCGATGCATGTGACCACCGAGGCCGCCTCGCCCGGGATATTGACCAGGATCGAGGTGGTCGAGCCACCATACATCGAGCCGTAATAGACCCCGGCGAGCATGATGATGGCGGAGACCGGGTCAAGGTAGACGATGCCCGGCAGCAGCAGCACGATCGCGGATTGCGGACCCAGGCCGGGCAACACGCCGACCAGCGTGCCGCCGAGCACGCCGAGGAAGCAGTAGAGCAGGTTGTCCGGACGAAGCGCGACCTCGAAGCCGTGCAGCAGATAGGGCAGCACATCCATCGGTCAGAATCCCCCCATCGCCTAGAACCCCCAGGGCCCGCGCGGCAGGTTGACCTTGAGGCCGTACTCGAACGCGACGTAGAACACAACGGTGGCGAGCAGGCCGGCCGCCACCGAGAAGCGCCAGCCCCTACCCGCCAGCGCCCGGAACAGCGCGACGAACAGCAACAAGGTGCAAACGGCAAATCCTAGTCGCTCGAAAGCCAGGGCATACAGGCACAAGATGGCAAGCGCGACGATCACGGCGGATCCATGCTCGCCCAGCCGCAGCCGTGTCGATGGTGCATGCGCGCGCCAGCAGGCTATGGCTTCGCTTGTCGCGAGCAGGACGATTCCGGCGCCGACCACGAAGGGGAACAAACCGGGCTGCGGCTGACCGAGCGAACCCAGCCCGTACGTGGTTGCTCCGGCGCACACGGCCAGGCCGATCGCCGACCAGACGACCGCGAAAGCGACCCCGCCGGGAACCATCGGCTCTGTCCCTACTCCTTGAGCAGCGCCTCGACCAGTTTGGAAGAAACCTCGCGGTCGCGCGTGAGCTCAGCCAGAGCGTCCTGCTCGGAGCCGTAATAGAGCTCAAACCCGTTCTTGGCCGCATATTCCTTGAGCGCCGGGGTCTCAAGCGCCGCCTTCACGGCATCGTGGATGCGCTTGACGATGGCGTCGGGCGTTGCCTTGGGCACGAAGATCGTGTTGTAGACCGGCACGACGCCGGGATCGGCCCCCTGCTCGGCAAAGGTCGGCACGTCGGGCAGGCTGGCGAGCCGCGTCGGGTTGTGGATGGCAAGGATGCTCATCTTGCCCGCGCGCACATGGCCTTCAATCGCCGTCACGGAGATCCCGAAGGCGACATCGATATGGCCGCCGAGCAGCGAAGTGATGGCATCGGCCGCGCCCTTGAACGGCACCTCGATGACCTTGATGCCGTATTTCTTGAACAACGAATAGGACAGCAGGTGGAGCGGATGGCCGCGGCCGATCGTATGGCCCCAGCGCACTTTGTTCGGATTCTTCTTCGCATACTCGATCAGCTCAGGCAGCGTCTTCCACTCCGCCCCGGCGCGCGACGGCATGGCATAGACCAGGGTCATATAGCGCACGACCGGCCGAATGTCCGCACTGGTGTAGGGCGGTTTCTGGAAGGCTGTGTAGATCTCGGGAATGGCCTGGGTCGACTGAAACACGCCCATGACATAGCCGTCTGGGCTGGCCTGGGCGACGTATTGTCCGGCGATGGTGCCGCCGGCGCCGGCCCGGCTCTCGACCAGGACCGGCCGTCCCATGAAGGGCTGCATCTCCTTGGCCAATCCGCGCAGCGCGATGTCGACGCCGCCGCCGGCCGGCAGCGGGTTGACCAGAGTCACGGGCTTACTCGGATAAGTGGCCTGTGCAAGAGCTGGGTGGGCGGTAACAAGCGATAGCCAGCCCAGCGCGATTGCAGTCATCAGGCGCTTCAGTGGTTTATTCATGGCGGCGATCTCCCCGTTACGATGACGCCGATCGGCCTCCGTGGCCGCACGAACTTCACACGGGCACGCGGTAGCGCGCCAGCTTATCCTCGTCGACCTCGGCCCCCATGCCCGGCCGATCCGGTAGGAAGAGCGTGCCGTTCTCGACTCGAAGCGGTTCCTGCAGGATGCGGTCCTTCATCTTGAACACATAGGTCAGCTCGGCCGGATAGGTGAAGGCACGATGCGCCGCGGTGAAGTGCGCGCAGGCGAGCACGCCGATATCGGTCTCCAAGAACGTGCCCATGACGCAGGCAAAGCCCGCCTGTTCGGCCAGGTGGACGATCTTGCGCGACTGAAAATAGCCTGAACGCGGCGGCTTGAGATTAATCATGCGCAGGATGCCGAGATCGATCTCGCGCTTGAGGTCGTTGGGCGTCTGCACGCATTCGTCGCCCAGCAGCGGTACGCGCAGCCGGGTGGCCAGCTTGCGCCGTCCGTCGATATCCGCGTTGGACATCGGATCTTCGATGATGGCGATGCCTTCGGCCTCCATGGCCGGCAGCGCGCGCACCGCATCGGCATAGCTGTAGGCCTGGTTGGCATCGACGTAGAGCAGCACATCGTCGCCCAGGGCCCGGCGAAGCGCGGCAACCGCCCTGACATCCTTGGCCGGATCGAGGCCGATCTTGATCTTGTAGGCGCGAAACCCGCGTGCCAGAGCATCTTCGCCTTCCCGCACCATCTCTTCGACGGTGCCTTGCCCGATGATCCAAGTCAGTTGAATTCGGTCACGATACCCGCCGAGCATGCGCCAGAGCGGAATGTGCAAGCTGCGGGCAAGGGCGTCGTGGATGGCGATGTCGACCGCCGCCTTAGCCGACGGATTGCCCTGAATGATGTCGAGTTTTTCCCAGATCCGCTCGAGATCGGTCAGCGCCATGCCCTTGATGCGTGGCAGAATCCAATCTGCAACGGCGCGGGTGATCGAGGTCTGCGACTCGCCGAATATCTCCGGATACGACATGGCCTCGGCGAAGCCGGTCGTGCCGTCGTCGGCAATCACGCGCACGAGCACGTGATCGGCGGTCTTGACATGCATCTGCCGGCCGGAACGCAGGAAAATGGAGAACGGCACGCTGAAGGCCGTCGTCTCGATCCGCTCGATCGTGGGTATCCGTAAGGCCGTCCCGATGGTGCGCGCGCCGCTGAGATCGTCCACCGCTGCCCCCTTGGGTCGCCCGGTCAAGAAGACGTCAAGAGCCTCCCAAGACCCAGGCCGAATCGACCTCTAACAGAACGCGGAAAGCCCTGCAAACGATATCAGCCCGGTCGCTTCAACGGCCCCGGTGCGGCGCCGGGTTCGCGCAAGTGGCAGGCGGTCCAATGCCGGGGCGCCACTTCCCGCAAGGCCGGCGTATCCACGCGGCAGCGCGCCACCGCATAGGGACAGCGCGTGTGGAAGCGGCAGCCGGCGGGCGGGTTGATGGGAGAGGGCACGTCGCCTTCCAGGATCAGGCGCTCGCGCCTGGCCCCGGGATCGGCGATCGGCGCCGCCGCCAAGAGGGCTTCGGTATAAGGGTGCAGCGGTGTCTCGAATAACGCGGTCTTGTCAGCCAGTTCCACGATCTGGCCCAGATACATCACGGCGATCCGGTCGGCGATGTGCTCGACCACGCCGAGATCGTGGCTGATGAACAGATAGGCCACGCCGAATTCTTCCTGCAAATCGATCATCAGGTTGAGCACCTGGGCCTGCACGGACACGTCGAGGGCGGAGACGGGTTCGTCCGCCACGATCACGCGCGGGCTCGGCGCCAGAGCGCGCGCCAAGCCGAGGCGCTGGCGCTGACCGCCGGAGAATTCGAAGGGAAAACGGTCCATGGCTTCGGCACGCAGGCCGACCCGCTCGAGTAGCCGGGCGACCTTGTCGCGCCGCTCGGCGCCATGGGCGAGGCCGAAATTTTCCAGGGGCTCGCCCACGATCTCGCCCGCGCGCAGGCGCGGATTGAGCGAGGCGTAGGGGTCTTGGAAGACGATCTGCATGCGCTGGCGATAGGGCCGCATGCCATTTTCGTCGAGGCCGGTGATGTCGACGCCGTCCAGCTTGACCGTGCCGGCGCTGGGTTCGATCAGGCGCAGGATGCAACGCCCGACCGTCGACTTGCCGCAACCGCTCTCGCCGACGATGCATAGCGTCTCGCCCGCTTGGAGCGTGAACGACACGCCATCCACGGCCTGAACATGGCCGACGGTGCGCGACAACAGGCCGCGCAGAATCGGAAAATGTTTGGTCAGCCCGGCAACTTCAAGGATGGGAGAAATCGTGCTCATGCGGCGCTTGCCACGCGTTCGGCTTCCCAACAGGCGACGGTATGTCCGGTGCTGCTGGTAACAAGGGGCGGCGCCTCGGCGGCGCAGCGCGGGGTCGCAAAACCGCAGCGCGGTGCGAAGGCGCAGCCCGGAATCGGTTCCTTCAGCGATGGCACAATGCCGGGGATTTCCTTGAGCCGTAGGCGCTGGCCGCGTGTGACCGTACCGCGCTTGCCGCGCGGAATGGAACCCATCAGGCCGATCGTATAGGGGTGGCGCGGCCGGGCGAACAGCTCGGCCACCGGCGCTTCCTCCACCTTGCGGCCGGCATACATGACGATAACGCGCTGGCACGTCTCGGCGACCACGCCGAGGTCGTGGGTGATCAGCATGACCGCCGCGCCCAGACGTTCCTTCAACTCCAGCATCAATTTCAGGATCTGGGCCTGAATGGTGACGTCGAGTGCGGTCGTCGGCTCATCGGCGATCAGCAGTTTGGGATTGCACGACAGCGCCATGGCGATCATGACGCGCTGACGCATGCCGCCGGAAAGCTGGTGGGGGTAATCGCCGACGCGTCGGTCGGCATCGGGGATGCGCACAAGGCTCAGCATTTCGCCCGCGCGCGCTAGCGCATCGGTGCGCGACTTCTTCTGGTGGATCATGACGGCTTCGGCGATTTGGTCGCCGATGGTCATGACGGGGTTGAGCGAGGTCATGGGTTCCTGGAACACCATGGCAATGCTGTTGCCCCTGATATCGCGCATGGCGGTCTCGTCGAGGCCGAGCAGGTCGACACCGTCGAAACGCACGCTGCCCGCCACCGTGCGGCCCATCTTGGGCGGCAGCAGGCGCATGACCGACAGCGCAGTGACGCTCTTGCCGCAGCCGCTCTCGCCCACGATGCCCAGGGTTTCTCCGGGATCGACATGGAAACTGACGCCATCGACCGCTCGGGTGATACCGTCCTGAGTGAAGAAGTGAGTGCTCAGCCCCTCGACGGCGAGAACGGGCGCGTCGGCCACGGCTACATTCGCCGGGCGAGCCGGGGGTCGAGGCGGTCGCGCAGCCCGTCGCCCAGCAGATTGATCGAGAGCACGACCAGCGCCAGGCAGGCGCCGGGCGCGAAGATGGTCCAGGGCGCGATCGCCAGGTAGAGCCGGCTCTGGGCGATCATGTTGCCCCAGGTAGGGAATTCCGGCGGCGTGCCCGCACCAAGAAAACTCAACCCGGCCTCGACCAGGATAGCGGAGGCGCAGATATAGGTCGCCTGCACGATCAGGGGCGGGATCGTGCTGGGCAGGATATGGCGTAGCAGAATCTTGCGCACCTTCGAGCCGCTGGCGCGCGCGGCGTCCACATAGGGCAACTCGCGCACGGACAACACGACCGAGCGAACCAGACGGGCGACGCGAGGTATTTCGGGAATGGCGATGGCGACGATCACGACGCGCACGCTCGATCCCATGACCGAGACCAGGGCGATCGCCAGCAGGATTGCGGGGATCGCCATGATGCCATCCATCAGGCGCATGACCACCGCGTCGACCCGGCGGTAGTAACCACTGGCGAGGCCGATGCCAAGCCCAATGGCGACGGCGAACAGGGCCACGGTCAAGCCGACCAGGAGCGAAATACGCGCGCCATAAATGGTGCGCGCGAAGACGTCGCGACCGAGGCTGTCGGTGCCGAGTAGAAATTCGTCTGACGGTGGCTTTAGTCGGTTGATCGGCATGAAGACAATGGGATCGCCAGCGATCAGCGGCGCCGCGGCGGCGGCTAGTGAGACCAGAGCCAGCAGGGTGCCGCCGATGGCAATGGTGGGGTTCCGCCGCGCGAAGATGCGAAGCCGGTCAGCGATGGCGGGGGCGGGGCAGTCGGCGGCAATAATTGCGGTTGTCACGTCAGTAGCGAATGCGCGGGTCGAGGAAGGTGTAGACGAGGTCGACCGCCAAGTTCACCAGCACATAGACGCCGGAGAAGATGATCATGACGCCCTGGATGATTGGATAGTCGCGCCTCGCGATGGCATCCACCACCAGGCGTCCGACGCCCGGAATGTTGAACACGCTTTCCGTGATGACGACGCCGCTGATCAGCAATGCCACGCCGATGCCGATCACGGTAACGATGGGTACGGCGGCGTTCTTCAGCGCGTGGCGTAGCAGCACGTTCGAGGTCGCTACGCCCTTGGCGTTGGCGGTGCGGATGTAGTCCTCCGCCAGCACCTCCAGCATGCTCGCCCGCGTGATGCGTGCGATCAAGGCGACATAGGCGAGGCCGAGTGCCACCGAAGGCAAGATCAAGTTGCGCAGGCAAGGCCACAATCCCTGGTCGATTGAGACATAGCCCTGGACCGGCAGCCACTTTAATTTCATGGAGAACACGTAAACCAACAAGTACCCCACCACGAAGACCGGCACGGAAAACCCCATAACCGCGAAGCCCATGACCGCGCGGTCAAGCAGGGTGCCCACCTTCCAGGCCGCCAGCACGCCGACGGTGATCGCAATGGTGACCGCCACGATCAGCGTCGTGATGGTGAGCGCGATGGTCGGTTCCGCGCGCTGGAGGACTAGCTTGGTCACAGGCATGTTGGAGAACATGGAAATGCCGAGATCGCCGCGCACCGTGTTCCACACCCAGCTCGCGAATTGCTCATGCAACGGTCGATCCAGGCCGAGACGCGCGCGGATCGCGGCGATGTTCTGCTCGGTCGCGTTGTCGCCGGCGATGATGGCGGCGGGATCGCCCGGCGTCAGGTGCAGCAACATGAACACGAAGATGCCGACGATCGCCATGACCGGGATAGTCGCCAGCAAACGACGCGCGATATAGGCTGCCATCAGGTCACCGCTGTCGGAACGGGACGGCCCGTGCCACGCGGGCACGGGCCGTAGTCAGCAACTGCCATCATCGGATATCCCGCTGCGAAGCGGGCTAGTCGCTCAGACGCGCTCGACATTCCACCAGGGAACAACCTCGGGCACGGCCAGCATGCCCTTCATGCGATCGGCGCGATAAGCAACCGGGGCGACCCACTGGCCGGTCTTGATGTCATGGACATAGTCGAACATGTTTTTGTTCATGCGCCGCGTGATTTCGCGCCGCGCTTCCAGGTTTGCCGCCGCGGCCCACTCATTGCGCAACGTCTCGTGCAAATCGTTCTGGGGCCAGCCGAACCAGGCGTTCTGGCCGGTCGCGGCATGTCCGAACAGGTTGATCGGGCTTGCCGTGGCGTTGCCGCCGCCCCAGGTGAAGAACACGTTCCAGCCACCCTGGTCGGGCGGATTCTTGTTCGATCGGCGCGTGACCACGCCACCCCAGTCGGACGACGCGAGCTGCACGTTGAAGCCGACCTGACGCAAATTCTGCGCGATCACCTGGGCAGCTTGGTTCATGACGTGAATGTCGGTGGCATGCAGCACGGTCAGCGGCTTGCCGTCATAGCCCGATTCTTTCACCAACTCGCGCGCGCGCGCCTGGCGCTGGGCCATGGGCAGCTTAAGCATGTCGCTGCCATCTTCCACGCCCATGGGCGAGCCGCAGGTGAAGTTCGAACCGCAGGTTTGATAGAACTTCGGATTGCCAACGGCGGCGCGCAGAAAATCGTCCTGGCTGACCGCGAGTTGGGCGGCTTGGCGCGCCTTGAGATTATTGAACGGCGCGTGCAGGTGGTTGAGGCGGCAATAGCCGACATTGCCCAACTTGTTCAACACCTCGATCTTGACGCCCGGTGCTGCTTCCAGGGCGCCGATGATGTCGATCGGCGGCACCTCGAAGAACTCGATCTCGCCGTTCATCAGCGCAGCCGCCGCAGTCTGGGCGTCGGGCATGATGTCCCAGATCACGCGGTCGAGCTTGACCACCTTACCGCCGGCGATGCCACTGGCGGGTTCGCTGCGCGGCACATAGGCGGCGTTGCGCTCATAGACCACGCGGCTACCCGGCCGGTATTCGCCCTCAACGAATTTGAACGGACCGGAGCCGATATGCTTGGTGATCTGCTGGTTGGGGTCGGTCGCCGCCACCTCTTCCTTCATCATGAAGCACAGCGGCGTCGACGTCTTGGCCAGCACTTCGTAAATCAGGCCGTAGGGCTCCTTCAGCACGATCTTGATGGTCTTGGCATCGCTGGCGGCGATATCGGTGACGCGCTGCATCATGTGCTGACCGCCACCATCGCGTGCGATCCAGCGGCGGAGCGAGGCGAC
Source organism: Alphaproteobacteria bacterium (assembly GCA_009694085.1). GTDB lineage: Bacteria > Pseudomonadota > Alphaproteobacteria > SHVW01 > SHVW01 > SHVW01. The sequence goes on along the minus strand of SHVW01000066.1, from coordinate 6,634 downwards.
GCAATCGCGCGCGGTCACGTCGGTGCCGTCATGCCATTTCAGCCCGTCGCGCAGTTCGAAGGTATAGGTCTTCTTGTCGTCGGATACGCCGTGCTTACCCACCATCTGTGGCTGCGGGTTTAAGTCGCCGTCATAGCCGAACAGCGTGTCGTAGATCATGGCGCCGTGATAGGCGGACATGTTGGCGGTGGTCCAGATCGGGTCCAGCACGCGCAAATCGCCATGAGGCACCATGCGGACCTGCTTGGCCGCCTGGGCGCGCGCGGGGCGCGAATGGACTGCGATGCCAGTCGGAATAGCAGCGGCAGTGCCGGTGGCGAGTGCGCCCTGGATGACCGTACGACGGGTAATCTTGCTCATTTTGACCTCCCTCTGTTTGGAGCGCTCCCCGCGCTCCCCTGTTGATTAATTTTATTAACGCATGGCCAAGGTTGAGGCGCAACACCCCCATGGGACTAGCCCCGGCCTGGATTTGGCGGGGGGCAGCCGCTATGGTCGCTGCTGCCGACAAGGAGACGCCGATGCGTTGTTTGGTTTTGGTCGTGGCTCTGCTGATGGTGCCGTTGCCAGTGCCGGCCTGCGAGGTGTCTGCCGTTTGGCCGCCAGCTACCGAGCGCGACGCGTCGGGGCAGCCCTTACGCCGATTCATTCACCCGAACTCTATATGGGCGCACCCTGGTATGGCAGCCGCGAACTTGTTTTGCGGCCAGTTGACGTAACGCGCAGGCCGCTTCTCCCGCCCGATCATCCCCCGATCCAATTCACCGGACCTTTCCCCTGGGATCGGGCGCCCGATGTCATGACGATCAAGCGGACACGCTTCAGTCGCCGCAACGGCAAAATCGATCAGGTTTTCCGGATTAACGAGCGCGGTGACGGGTTGGGCCGGGTCGCCGATATCCGGCCCGATTGCTCCAGGACGAGCATGAATGAATGCTTCAAATTCCCCCTGGGCCTATGGCAACAGGGCGAGGTACGCCGTTGCCGCGATTCCAGGATCACGATCCTAGAGATCGATTTCGAGTACCATTGCGTGCCCCATGCCCTAAAATTCGATTGGAATGGCGAAGGCGTCTATGTCTTCTCTCCGGATCGCGGCCTCGTTGCCATTGTCCATGGCGTCGACTGAGCCGAGGTCAGATGATCAGCCCCGGGTTGGTCTTCTCGTCGAGCGGCCAGATCGGCCGGTTGATCCGGGTATAGGGGATGCGGCGGAAGTCCCGGCTCAAGGGCCCATCGGAATCGATATAGATGACCTTTTTGGCGATCGGGCCATAGGCCGCCATGAAATGGTTGGTCGATTTGACCACGACCAGCTTCTTCTTGGTCGGCTCGATGCCGACATTGCGGAAAAGCTCGAGGCCAAGGGCCTGGTGGCGGTTGGAGACCAACACGATCTCGACCCCGCCGACCCGCACGGCGGCGCAGTCGCCGAGCGGCACCTGGGTCGGTCCGAAGCTTTGCGAGCAGTCGCGCTTGAGCCCGACCACCCGGACCGTGGCATCGATCGGCGCACCCGAGGTGGGGCCGATCTTGCCGCCGAAACGCAGCGGAAATTCTGCGTCCAGACCGGCGTCGAAGCATAGTTTAACCGCAATCGGATCCCAGATCGGGCCGATGGTGGCATCCTCGGCCTTGCGCTCGATCAGCCGGCGTAGGATCGAGGTGTTATCCGAGGCTGCGCCGCCGCCGGCATTATCGGACGGATCGGCCATGACGACGGGGGCGGCATTGAATTCGAGCCCGGCCGTGATGCCGTCCTCGACATTGAGATAAGTGGGCATGGTCTTGCCCCGCATGGACACGAATTCTTCGCCGATTTGTTTGGCCAGCGCGTCGCCCTTTGCCTTGTCCTTGTCCATCACCACCAGGATGCGCCCACCCAGCTCGGGCACATCGGCATAGGGGAAGCAATGGGCGACCGAGATGGAGAGCACGCCGTTCTTGCCCTCCATGGCCGAGAGCTTGTCGACGAAGGCGCGCATAAGGGGCAGCGTGGTGGGATAGCTGCCGATCTGCCGGCAGTCATAGACCGAGGAGACCGGCTTGACCTGGCCGCGGATGGTCTTGAGCACGATGTCGAGCACCTCTTCGGCGCGCTCGACCACGTCGGTATGGGGAAATTCCTTGTAGCAGATGATCACATCGGACAGCCGCACGCGCTTTTCCGTCAGGTGGCAATGGGGGTCGAGTTCGACCCCGATCACGCATTTGGGTCCGACCAGACCGCGCACGCGCTCGATGATGTCGCCCTCAACGTCATCATAGCCGTGGGCGACCATGGCGCCATGCAGGCCGAGCAACACGCCGTCGACCGGGAGCGCCGCCTTGAGCTGACCCAGGATTTCGTCGCGCATGAACTCGTAGTCCTTGCGGTTGGTCGTCCCGGCCGGGCTGGCGGCGAAGCAGCTTCCCTCGATCAAGGTGAAACCGCCCTTTTTGGCCCGCCGGCGCGCGATCCACAGCGGCGCCGTGCACATCAAAGGCGTGTCGTCGGGATGTTCGCCCGGGCGCAGGAACACAGTCTCCTTGTAGCCGTCCAGGCTGGTCGGCATGGGCGAGAAGGTGTTGGTTTCGGTGGCGATCGTGGCGGCAAACAGGCGCATTGGAGCCTCGGTGGTTTTGTGATCCAGAGCAAGATGATGGCCGGAGCGCCTCAACGAGTCCAGGCTTGCATCGACCCTTCCGCCACCTGCGCGTTTGCGTCTAGACTGCCGCTGCTAGGACCGGGGAGGGAATTATGGCGGGCACGCGCATTTGGACCGAGATCGACTACGAGCGCGACGGCAAGCAGGTCGGCTGGCTCTATCTGCACCATTCGGTGACCCGTTCGGCCTATGGCGAACTCATGATTCCCATTGCCGTGATCAAGAACGGCAAGGGCCCCACCGCGTTTTTGATGTCCGGCAATCACGGTGACGAGTATGAGGGCCAGGTGGCGCTGACCAAGCTGATCCGCAGCTTGGAACCGGATCAGATCAAGGGGCGTGTCATCATCCTGCCGGCGGCTAACATGCCGGCGGCACTGGACGGTGCGCGGGTCTCCCCGATCGACCAGGGCAATCTGAACCGCTCCTTCCCCGGCGATCCCGATGGCGGGCCGACGCGCCAGATCGCCTATTACATCGACTCCGTGCTGTTCCCCATGGCCGATCTTTATGCCGATCTCCATTCCGGCGGATCGTCCCTCGATTATGTGCCCTTTATCAGCATTCATGAATGCGAGGATGCCTCGATCAACGCGCGCGGCATGGAGGCGCTCAAAATCTTCGGCGCCGAGCACGCTATCGTCTGGGCCGCCAACAAAGACGCGCGCTACTCGACCAATGCCTCGACCCTGCGCGGCGTGGTTTCCGTCGGCAGCGAATTCGGCGGGGGCGGATCGGTTTCGGTGTCGTCCGTGCGTATGGTCGAGCGCGGCCTGCTTAACCTGCTGCGCCATGCCAGCATCATGGTGGGCAAGCCGGAGTTGGGGCCGAAGCCGACGCGCCTGATGGTGGTGGGCGGCAAGGAGGATTTTGTCTACGCGCCGGAACCCGGTCTGTTCGAGCCGTTCGCCGAACTCGGCCAGTGGATCAAGAAAGGCGACCCGTGCGGCCAGGTTCATTTCGTCGACAACCCCGCGCGCGCACCCGTGCCTTGTTTCTACAAAAATTCCGGCATGGTCATCTGCAAGCGTCATTTCGGCCGGGTCGAGCGGGGCGATTGCGTCGCCCATCTGGCCAATGACCGCAAGGCCTGAGGCGCTAACCGCTGCCGCTGCGGCGGCTGCGATCGCTCGCAAGCGGCTAAGTGCCGTCGATCTCGTCGAGGATTGCCTGGTGCGTTCCGCCGCGGACTCCAGTCGCGCCTGGGTGAGGCTGGATGCCGAGGGTGCGCGGCGGGCGGCACTTGCACGCGACAAAGGGATGCCGATCGGGCCGCTCCATGGCGTGCCCATCGGCATCAAGGACATTATCGATACGGCAGACTTGCCGACCGAATGCGGTTCGCCCACCCGCGCCGGCCATCGGCCTGCACGCAATGCCGTCTGCGTCGATCGCTTGCTTGCTGCTGGCGCCATCGTGCTGGGTAAAACGGTAACGACGGAATTCGCCCATCTCCACCCCGGCCCGACCGCCAACCCCCACGACCCCACGCGCACGCCGGGCGGTTCGTCCAGCGGCTCGGCAGCAGCGGTCGCGGCCTCCATGGTGCCGGTCGCACTGGGAACGCAGACGGGCGGATCGGTGATCCGCCCGTCCTCGTTCTGCGGCGTGTTCGGCTTCAAATCGACCCTGGGGCGGACCGACGTCACGGGCGTTGCCGAACTCGCTCGCAGTTTCGATACCGTAGGCTGGTTCGCCCGCGATGCCGCAGATCTAGTTCTGCTCGCCCAGGTTCTGCTCGACGCGCCTTGCTTTGTTCCAGGGCCGGTTCCGGCGCGACCGCGCATCGGCGTGACCATGACCCCTGCGATGGCTTCGGCCATGCCGGAAATGCGCGCGGCCGTCGAGTCTGCGGTGGCCAAGTTGGCGCCGGCCGGCTACGATGTGCGGCCGGTCGAACTGCCCGCCGATTTTGCCGGCCTCAATCCCCATCACCGCATCACTATCGCGACCGAGGTCGGCCGTGCCTTGACGCGAGAATGGGCTGAACAGCGCCGTCTGTTGAGCGACAAGCTGCGCAGCTTCATCGAAACCGGCCTTGCCGCGCCCGATGGCAGCTATGAACGTGCTCAGGCGGCAATCGCCGCCGCACGTCGCGATTTCGATGGGCTGATGAGCGGCTGGGACGCGTTGCTCTGTCCGAGTGCCGCCGGTGAAGCGCCGGTTGGGCTGGACACGACCGGCGATCCCGTCTTCAATTCCATGTGGTCGCTGCTTGGCGCGCCCTGCGTCAGCTTGCCCTTTGCCACCGGTCCCAACGGTTTGCCCGTCGGCATCCAGCTTGTCGGTGGGCGCGGACGGGACGAGGGTTTGCTGGCCTTGGCCGAGGCGATCTCGCAGCGCTTGGGCATTCGCGTCAAACATCCGTAAGGGGGGACACGTGTTCGATCTGGTTCTGAAGGGCGGCAGGGTTCTCGACCCCGCGCAGAAATTCGACAGCGTGGCCGACGTGGCCTTCGCCGGTGGCAAGGTGGCGGCGATCGGCAAGGGGTTGGCCGCCAAGAAAGCCAAAGACGTGCGCGACGTCACGGGCAAGATCGTGACACCCGGCCTGATCGATCTGCACACCCATGTCTATTGGGGCGGTACCTCGGTCGGCGTGGAACCCGATGCCTATGCCAAGCAGTCCGGTTGCACCACGCTGATCGACGCGGGCACGGCTGGGCCGGCCAACATGATGGGCTTCCGCAAACACGTCATCGAGCGCGCGGAGTGCCGCATCCTGCCCTATCTCAACATCTCCTTTCCTGGCATCTTCGCCTTCAGCGCGGCGGTCATGGTCGGCGAATGCGCCGATCTGCGCCTGCTCGACCCGCGCGAATGCGTGCGCGTCGGGCGCGAGCATGCCGATCTAATCGTCGGCATCAAGGTGCGGATCGGGCGCGGCGCTGGCGGCGAAACCGGGATGGCGCCGCTCGACATGGCGATCCAGGCGGCGGAGGAGCTGGGCCTGCCCGTCATGGCCCACCTGGACCATCCCCCGCCCCATCGGCCCGACGTGATGGCACGCATGCGCGGCGGCGACGTGATCACCCATTGCTTCCGGCCCTTCCCCAACAACCCGTCCAAACCCGGCGGCGGCGTCCATGCCGACGTGACGGCGGCGCGCAAGCGCGGCGTCATCTTCGACATCGGCCACGGCAAGGGCTCGTTCGGCTATGAAACCGCGAAGGCCATGTTGAAAAGCGGTTTCTTGCCCGATGTGATCTCGAGCGACGTGCACGTGCTGTCGATCAAGGGTCCGGCCTACGATCTGCTCCACACCATGTCGAAATTCCTCGCCATGGGCATGCCGCTGGCCGAAATCGTGCGGGCCAACACGATCAACGCCGCGCTCGCCGTCCGCAAATCCGACCGCGGCACGCTCAAAACAGGCCTGCTCGGCGACGCGACCGTGATGGAAGTCAAGAAGGGTAAATTCGAGTTCGAGGACGTGCTAGGCGAACGCTTCAAGGGCACGGAGCATCTCGCTTGTCGCGGGATCGTGCTCGGCGGGAGGTGGTGGCATGGGGGCGAGCGATAGAGCTCAAAAAAGTCCTTAACCGCGTCCACTGCCGGAATGGCCTGCTCCTTGTCGAAGGGAAGGTGGGGATGGACGATGCCTAGGCAATCAAGCACTCCGCATTCCGTACGGGGTCGGTATTAGCATTAGCACCGCTTTACGCCACCCGCCGCGCATGGGCGATTTCTCCGGCGCCGACCGGGCGCACGGCACCAGCCGGAACCGTCACGACCGACACTATTTCGCCCGCTAGCGTCGCGAACTCAACCTCAAAGCCCGCGCCGTTCCGATGCACGAGCACGACATAGCCCACATCGCCCGCTAATATCAATCTGCAGTGATCAGAACCCATTGGCCCAGTCGCGCAATCCGATGGACATGATGCGCCAGGGTTGATCGACGAGCTTGTTCCAGGCCTCGCAGCAGTGATCGACGATGTCGTCATAGGATTTGAAGATGCGGTTGGAGAGCCAGTTTTCGCGCA
>SHVW01000065.1 GCA_009694085.1 Alphaproteobacteria bacterium | reverse complement strand
ACAGATACCGCTATCCGAGAGCCGCCTACGCCGCCAAGTTCGCCATCGTCGCCAGCATCGTCAATCTCGTCACAGGCTTTTGAAACCGAGCCGCCTCGCACACCTTGCGACCGACCCGCGCCCAAGCTACTTTTGCAACAGGTCTATTGTCGGGCAGGGCAGGGACGAGGCATGATCGGGGCAGGCCATGTTGGGTTATCGAATATGATCGAGGGCAAGGCGGCAATCCTTGGCGTCGGCATGACGCCGTTCGGCAAGCACGAGGATCGGACGGTCGAGGATTTGGCGCGCGCGGCCGTGGTGGCGGCGCTGGCCGATGCCGGTCTCGGCCGCGACGACGTGCAGGCCGTCTTTGCCGCCCATCTCTATCAGGGCGAGGTGCTGGGCCAGCGCGTGTTGCGCGGCCTCGGTTTTCCTGAAATCCCCGTGCTCAATCTGGAGAACGCCTGCGCCGGCGGGTCGAGCGCGGTGCGCGCGGGCTGGCTGGCGATCGCGGCGGGCCAGTATGACCGCGTGCTCGTCATCGGTGCGGAGAAAATGGGGCGAGGATTGATCAATTTCGTCAATCCCGATTTGGAACAGGCCATGGGCATTACCGCGCCGGCGCAGTATGCGCTCGCCGCGCGCCGGCACATGCACGAGTTCGGCACGCCCGTGGAGGGCTTCGCCGAGATCGCGGTCAAGAGCCGCTACCACGCCGGGCGCAATCCTAATGCCTGGTTTCGCGACCCAGTGACCCGTGACGAGGTGTTGGCAAGCCGCCCGATCGCCGAGCCGCTGACCCTGCTGCAATGCTGCCGCAACGGATCTGGTGCGGCCGCCCTTGTGTTGGCATCGGAGAAATGGACGAGGGCCCATGGTCGCGGTGGACCCTGGGTTAGAACCTCGGCGCTCGCGTCCTGGATGTCGGATGGTACGCAAAAAGACTTGACCGATTTCGGTGCCACCCGCCGCGCCGCGATCGAGGCTTATGAAGCCACCGGCATCGGCCCCGACGCGGTCGATGCGGTCGAGCTGCACGATGCTTTCACCTGCGGCGAGTTGCTGCACTATGAGGGTTTGCAGCTCTGCGCCAAAGGCGAGGGTGCACGCTTGGCGTTGGATGGCACGACCCGGTTGGGTGGGCGCGTGCCGGTCAACGTGTCCGGCGGGCTACTGGCCAAGAGCCATCCGCTCGGCGCCACCGGGGTTGCCCAATTCTGCGAGCTGACCTGGCAATTGCGCGGAACCGCGACGGGCCGTCAGGTGGAGGACGCGCGCGTCGCGCTGGCCCACAGCCAGGGCGGCGTCAGCCTGGAAGCGGGCGCCACCTGTGTCACCCTGCTGACCCGGGATTAGCCGATTTGCCCGAGCCTATTCAAATTTGGCCCGATCTTCTCGGCTCGGACGATCGGGGCGCCTATCTGGTCGGCGCCCAATGCGGCAAGTGCGGCAAACTTGTGCTCGGTCATCGCGGACTCTGTCCGTTATGTTGGACGGAGGGCGCCATGGCGCCGGCGAAGATCGGACGGCGCGGCACGGTTTATAGCGCAACGCGCATTCATCAGGCCGCCGCCGGCTTTTTTGTTCCCTTCGATGCCGGCTATGTCGATATCGAGGGCGGGCTGCGCGTGTTTGCCCATCTCGGCGGCTCGCTCGCACCGGGAGCTACCGTGGCGTTAGAGATCGGCACGATCAAGACCGATAAGGAAGGGAGCGCCAGATCGGGGCCGATCTATCGGACCGCCCCTGGTGCGAAGAATTCGACCTGATAGACTGCCTAAGATATCGATAAGAGGGATGCGAGGTTATGCGCGCTGTCGTCCTTTACGAACATGGCGATCTGGACAAGCTGGTCTTCGAGCCCAACTATCCCGATCCCAAGCCGGGTCCGGGCGACGTCGTGCTGCGCATGCGGGCTTGTTCGCTCAATTACCATGATGTTTTCACGCGCAAAGGCATGCCGGGCATCCGGCTGAACTTTCCGCTGGTCGTCGGCATCGATCTCGCCGGCGATATCGTCGAAATCGGTTCGGAGGTCGAGGGCTGGAAGATCGGTGACCGCGTGGTGATCGATCCGATCAACCGGGTCGAGGGTGGCTTGACCGGCGAGACCAGCGATGGCGGATTCGCCGAGTTCGTGCGCGTGCGTGCGCACCAATTGATCCGGCTCGATCCGGCTGTAAGTTATGCCGCCGCCGCTGCCTTGCCCACGGCCTATGGCACGGCCTATCGCATGATGATCCGGCGCGGCAAGATTGCGGCGGGCGAGAAGGTATTGATCTTAGGGGCGTCTGGCGGGGTGGGCACATGCTGCGTGCAGCTCGCCAAGCAGGCCGGCGCCACCGTCATCGCCTGCGCTTCGTCGGAAGAGAAGATGGAGCGCCTGCGGCAACTCGGTGCCGACCATGTCATCAATTATGTGACCGAAGACTTTGTCAAGGCCTGCCAGGCACGCTATGGCAAGGCGCGCGTGGGCCACGCAAAAGGGCGAGGGGCCGAGGCGGGCGGCGTCGACGTGGTGGTGAATTTCACTGGAGGCGATACCTGGGCGCGCAGTCTCCGTACGATTCGGCGCGACGGCCGCATGCTGACCTGCGGCGCCACCGCCGGCTACGATCCACCCACGGACATCCGCTACATCTGGACCTTCGAACTCAACATAGTCGGCTCCAATGGCTGGTCCAAGGATGATATCGAAGCCTTGCTTGCCATGATCAAGGCCGGAACCATGACCCCCGTGATCGACAAGACATTTAAGATCGAGGAAGCGCGCGAGGCCATGCGCCGGCTGGACGACCGTACCGTGTTCGGCAAAGTCATCGTGGAGCCCTGAGATCGTCATGGCTGAGGACATCGCGGATAGGCTCAAGCGCTACCTTGCTACCGGTGGGTTTCAGCAATTCCTGAATATCGAATTGATCGGTTGCGACGCTAAAGCCGGTACGGTCGAAGTGCGGTTGCCCTGGAAGCCGGAATTCGAGCGCGGCCCCGGCACCAAGCAATGGCATGGCGGCCCGATGGCGGCGCTGATCGATATTGTCGGCGATTTCGCGCTGATCGCCATGGTCGGGCGCGGCTTGCCAACCATCGATCTTCGTATCGACTATCTCCGCCCCGCCATCGACACGGATTTGTTTGCCGCGGGCCGGACGTCGCGCGCGGGCAAATCGATCGGCTTCGCCGATGTCGAGGTCAAGGACAAAGCAGGCCGCGTGGTGGCACTTGGCCGCGGCGCCTATTCGACTCTGCCGCCGCAATCGTAAAACAGGAGATCCCCTTTGCCCAAGCATCTGACCGGCATCGACCATTGCGTTATCCTCGTGCGCGATTTGGATTCGGCAGCGGCGACCTATAAGAAACTGGGCTTCACGATCTCGCCGCGCGGCTTCCATAGCGCCCATATGGGCTCGGCCAACCACACGATCATGTTGCAGCAGGACTATTTCGAGCTGCTCGGCATCGTCAACCCAACCGACCACAACAGCAAATGGCGCGGCCAACTGGATCGCAATGGCGAGGGGCTGACGGCGATTGCGTTGCAGACCGACGATGCCGACAAGGCGTGCCAGGAGATTCGGGCCCTCGGCATGGCCGCAACCGACACGCTCGCTTTCTCGCGCCCGGTCGACCTGCCCGGCGGCGGCAAGGGCGAGGCGGCCTTCAAAATCACCCAGTTCCCCCCGGGCTCTCTGGCCGCTGCCGAGGTCTTCGTCTGCGGCCATCTCACGCGCCAGACCGTCTGGCTGCCCGAATTGATGCACCATGCCAATACGGCCCAGGCGCTTGCGGCCGTGGTCATGGTTGCATCCGATCCGGCCGCTGCTGTCGCGTCTTGGGCGCGCGCTTTCGGTCCGGGCGCGGTCATGCCGATCGCCGGAGGCATATCGGTTGTGGTCGGTAAGACGCCATTGGAGATCTTGACCCCGGCCGCCGTGACCGAGCGCTATGTCGGCATCGCGCCGGGGCGGTTGGAGCGCGACCATCTGGTGGCGCTCGCCTTCCGCGTCCAAGACCGGGCGCACGCAAAGGCGTCGATTGCGTCCGACATTCGGGCGGTCGAAATTGGCCAGCGCCTAGTGGTCGCGCCGGCCCAAGCTTGCGGAACCCTAGTGGAGTTTCGGAGTCAATTTTCTCGTTAGCCCTGGGCCCGATGGTAGTTCACCCCGCCATAGCTCTGATCGGTCGGGTTGATTTCCATCAGAGTCACATCCATGCGTTCGGGTGCGGCGAGCACGAACATGATGGCGTCGGCCACGTCTTCCGGCTCCAGGCAGCGCAGGCCGTCGTAATAGCGCTCCTGCGCCGCCTTGGGGTCGTCCATCATCTGCAAATGCATGCCCGATTTGACGCGACCCGGCGCGATCTCGCTGACGCGCACATTGCTGCCGTGCAAATCGATCCGCAGCGTTTGGCTCAGGCTGTGGAGCGCCGCCTTGCTCGCGGCATAGACGGGGATGCCGGGCGAGATCATCAGCCCGGCCATGGAGCTGACATTGACGATATGACCGCGCCGGCGCGCCTTCATGCCGGGTGCCGCGGCAGCCAGGAAATTGATCACGCCGGCGACGTTGATCTGGAAAAGCTTATCGACGCTGGCGGCATCGTGATCGAAAATCGCACCGGCCGGGGCGAGTATGCCGGCATTGTTGACCAGCACATCGACCGGCATGCCGGCGAAGGTTTTTACGACGGCTGCCCGGTCGGCCACGTCGAGGGCGTGGGGCACGCAGCCGGTCTCGCGTTTAAGCGCGTCGAGCGCATCGGCGGAGCGTGCCACGGCATGGACGGTCAACCCCTTGGCTCGCAGCCGGCGCACCAACGCGGCGCCGATGCCGCGACTTGCGCCGGTGACGATGGCGGTCTTGTATATGTCGAGCGACATGGCATTTCCTCGAATGGGCTCATAGACTGGCAAGCATAGCGCGGAGCGGAATGATGGGAAGCGATCATATCGAACGCCAGGATATAGGGCCGGTCGCCATTCTGTGGCTGAACCGGCCGCGCAAGCGCAACGCCATAACCATCGCCATGATGTGGCGGCTCGGCGATCTCGTGCGTGAAGCGGGGCGAGACCGGCGCGTGCGCGTTATCGTTCTGGCCGGTCGCGGCCCCCATTTCTGCGCCGGCGGCGACATGGCGGAGATGATGAACATGTCCGTGCTGCGCACGGACGATGTTATGGATGCTTGGCAATCCAATCTGGAGATCATCGAACGCTCGACCAAGCCGGTGATTGCCGCCGTTCACGGCGCCGCTTTCGGTGGCGGTACCGAACTGGCCATAGCGTGCCATATCCGGGTGGCCTCCGACGACGCCCGCTTCGCTCAAACCGAGATTGCGCTGGACCATATTCCCGGCGGCGGCGGGACCCAGCGTTTGCCGCGACTGATCCCCCTGGGCGCGGCCTATGAGCATTTGCTTCTGGGCGAACCCATTCGTGCCGTCGATGCTTATCGGCTTGGCTTGGTCAACCATGTCTGGCCGCGGGCGGAACTGATGGAACGTAGCTTGGAGCTGGCGGGCCGTATCGCGGCGCGCGCGCCGACGGCCATTCGCTACACCATGGAGGCCGTGCGCGGCGGTCTGATGGCGCCCCTTGAGGTTGGCATGCGCTTGGAGCGATCCATGGCCGCCCTGGTCAGCGCGTCGGGCGAGGCACAAGCCGGCCTCGACCAATTCTTCAAGGCGGGACGGCGGGCGGAGGGCAGGGCGGCCAAGCGCAAATGACGGAGTTCGATCGCTTCTTCAGCTACCCGGCGGCGCGCCATCCCGACAAGATCGCGGTTATCGACGATGGCGGGCAGGTCAGCTATGGCGAGCTGGATCGCTTGGCCAATCGCCTGGCCCGCGCGCTGATGTTGGCTGGGGCGCAACGGGGCGATAGGGTCGCGCTGATTCTGCCCAACGGCATTCCCTTCCTGGCGATCGAGATGGCAGTCATGCGCGCCGGCATGGTGAAGGTGCCACTCAACATCCGTTTCCATGTCGACGAAGTTTTCTATGCCCTAGTAGACTGCCAGCCCAGTGTCGTATTTGCTCACTCCGATTACGCCGCACGCATCGTCGCTCGACGGGGAGAAATACCGTCGCTCGGCGCTGTGTTCAGCGTTGGCGGCGACACCGATGGGTGCTCAAGTTATGCGACGGCGGCGGCCACTGACGATCCCACGCCTGTCGCGGCGGTGCGGTATGACGACAGCGATCCGATCCTGATCCGCTACACCGGCGGTACCACTGGGCGGCCCAAGGGTATCGTCCATACCCACCGCAGCTATGTCGCTATCGTGCTCGATCTGTTGCGCGAGAACCAGCTGGTCGAAAGCGACGTGGCGCTCCATCTCGGCCATCTCAGCCATGGGCTGAATTATATGTGGCCGTCCTATTGCGCCGTTGGGGCGACCCAAATCTTGCGCGAGAAGTTCGACCCCGCCGCGGTCTGGCGCGACTTCGCACGCCACCGCGTGACATGGGTCTACATGGTCCCGACCATGATTCACATTTTGCTGGAGGCCGATGACGGCAGCGCCGACATTTCCAGTCTGCGCACCTTCAACTATGCCTCCGCTCCCATGCCGGTCCCGCTGCTGCGCCGAGCGATCGCGCGTTTCGGCCGCATCTTCACCCAGGTCTATACCTTGTCGGAAGCGCCTGTTATTACCACCATGCTACACCCGCATGAGCATGTGGAGGATGAAAGCGAATTCGGACCGCGGCTGGGTTCGATCGGCCGCGAGGTCGTGACCATGGAACTCAGGCTGGTCGACGATGCCGGGCGCGACGTAGCGCCCGGCGAGGCCGGCGAGATCGCCGTGCGCAGCGTTAATAATATGGCCTATTATTGGAACCTGCCGGTCGAGACCGCGAGGACGCTGGTAGATGGCTGGCTCCGAACGGGCGACATGGCGCGTCGAGCGCGCGATGGGTTTCTTTATCTGGTCGATCGCAAGAAAGACATCATCATCACCGGCGCCTTCAATGTCTGGCCCAAAGAGGTCGAAGCCGCGATCGAACGCCATCCGGCTGTCGCTCAGGTTGCCGTGGTCGGTGCGCCGGACGAGAAATGGGGCGAGCGCATTGCGGCGTTCGTGGTGCTGCATCCGGGGCAGGCGGCGAGCGCGGAGGAATTGGTCGCGCTCTGCCGGGATCGTCTGGCGGACTATAAGAAGCCGCGTGAAATCCACTTTATCGACGCCATGCCGACCACGCCGGTGGGGAAGATTTCGCGCCTGGCACTTCGGCAGCGGGTGCGCGGAGGTGTGTGAATCCGACTAGTATCGCGACGATGCATTCCGCAGCCGGCGCAGATGGCGCTCCATCCGCAGGCGTAGCGCCGTGGCGTGAAGCCAGAGCATCAACGGCGCATGAACCATCGCTTTCCAGGCCAGGACGCGAAGGTGCTCGGTATTGGCGTTGTCATACAGGGAGGGCTGGCGATGGATTTCGCCGATCGTCGCTGGCGGTATCGATGGCAGCGCTATTCATGGTTTTCTCCCGCATCCATTCGCATCGATGCCGATATACCGGCCCAGATCATCGTTCGACGACGCCATCGGCGTCATGCCATTTGAGGCTAAGCGTGCAAACGGCATTTGACCGCAGTGTAAATGGCATGAAAAAACTGGAGTGTCGAACGGGTGCCGGCTGGGCACCGCGTGCGCCGCCGTTTCCGTGGCGCTGTGTCAGGCATTGGTAAGCCAAGTGGAAATCCGCTATACCCACGTTGGTTATGGGGGCTGATGGATCAGGCAGCGAAAACAAGCGGGCGGGACGGTAGCCGTGTTCGGGCTCTCGTGATCGAGGACGAGGTAGTCACGCGAGACCTGCTGACCACGCTGCTGGCAACCGAGTTTGAGGTTAGCTCGGCTGCCAGTGCGGCGGAAGCACGTAGGCGGATCGGTGAGGACCAACCCCGGGTCGTCTTGCTCGACCTTAACCTGACCGACGGAGATGGGTTGGCGCTGGCCCGCGAAGTGTGCGGCCGGCCGGGTATCGGTACGATTATGGTGACGGCGCGAAGCGACGAGATCGATCGAATCGTCGGTCTCGAGGTCGGGGCCGATGATTACATCACTAAGCCGTTCAATCCGCGCGAGCTTCTGGCGCGGGTTAGGGCACTCCTGCGCCGTATGCAGGCAAGCCAAACTATTGAAAGTACAGTCGAGGGCGTATTGCGCTTCGACGGTTGGACGCTCGATGTTGGCGGGCGTTCCTTGCGCAACGCTGCCGGTCATGAGGTGCATATGACCCGAGCGGAGTTCGATCTGCTCGCAACCCTAGCCAGCCGACTTGGGCGTGTGCAAACCCGCTATCAACTGCTCGGCGCGGTGGCGGGTCGCGGCGCCGACCCGTTTGACCGGACCATCGACGTGCTGGTTGGCCGGGTCCGGCGCAAGATCGAAAGCGACCCGAAGGCACCGCGGCTGATCGTAACGGTGCCCGGGTACGGCTACAAGATCGCCGCCTCCGCTACTGGCTAAATCGCGTGCTCGGCACGCCAGGCAGCAATGGCTTGGAGCGCCGAGTTGGTGGCGCCGACCAGATCGTCTAGCAAATCGGCACTCGGTGTCCGCTGCATGGTGCGGCATTCCCGTTCAATCAAATCCGAGGTTGCCGAGAGTTCGTTGACGCCGAAGCTGACGGCTATTCCGGTTATCTTGTGCGCTTGGTTCGCGAGGTTGATCGGGTTTCCCTCGCGCCACGCTATGACCACCCGCTCTAACAACGCCGGGAACTCGACGATTGTCAGGTCGAGCAGACGCGCCAAATCGCATTGGTTGAGACCATCTTTAAGATCCTCAAGAACCGAGCGATCAAGGACGAGGGTAGAATTGTCTTGGAGTGTGTCGATCATGGCACCCGCTTCTGGTTTGACGTCGTGGTAGAGGCGCGACGGCGTCGTTTGGACCATGTCATTAGGGGCCAGGCGTGCAAACGGCGTTTGATCGAGATGTAAACGGTTTGAAAAAATTGGGGCACCCCGCGCGCCGCCACGGTTGCAAACCTATCGATTCCATCACAGGCTAAATGGCGCGTTCGACAGGCCAGGCGGCGATAGCGCGAAGTGCCAGACCGACAGCGCCAGTCATATTGGCGAGCATGTCGGCACAGGGCTCTCGCCGTTCTGCGCGCGCGGTTAGCTCGATCCGGTCCGCCGTTGCGGCTAGCGCGGCGGCGCCAAAGCTAGCGGCTAGGCCGGCCAGTTTGTGAGCCCGATGCATCAGAGAGGTCGGGTCGCGATCCTGCGATGCCGCGCGCACCTGGTCGGCGAGCGCCGGTAGTTCGATCGCGATTTGATCCAGCAAGCGAACCAGATCGGCTCGATCGAGGCACTCCACCAGGGTATCGAGCACCGGCCGGTCTAGAATGGGGGGTGGGCTGGGTGCCGATGTCGATACGTGAGCGCTGATCACTCATTCACCCATCGTCGATGTAGAGGCGGACAGGGATCCGGCCTCGTGCGTTCGTCAGAAGCCCGACATCTGCTTGGGCAGATAGGTCGCCAGTTCCGGGAACAGGATAACCACCAGCAGCGTCAAGAGCTGGCAGACGACATAAGGCGCCACGCCCACACACATATCCTTGTAGGTAATCTCAGGCGGTGCGATCGATCTGAGATAGAAGATCGAAGGTGCCATGGGCGGCGTCAAATATGATGTCTGGATCATGATCACCATCATGACCGCGAACCAGATCGGGTCGATCTTCATGACCGCGACCAGGGGCAGGAAGATCGGCAGGCAGATCAGCACGATCGACACCCAGTCCAAGACGAACCCGGCGGCGAACACGATGGCCATGCAGACAAAGATCACCATCCCTTTGCCAAGTCCTAGATCGACCACCATGGTCGCCACCAACTTCTCCCCGCCGAGTACGCGGAAGACGGAGGAGAACATGGTGCCGCCGACCACGATCAACATGATCATGCAGTTTATCAGGATCGTGCGGCGGAGCGTGTCGGTGACCACCGGCCAACTCAGCCGGCCATAGGCGGTGGTCAGTAGAAACGCGCCGAGCGCACCGACCGAGGCCGCCTCGGTCGGCGAGGCGATGCCCAGCAAGATCGAGCCGAGCACGGCCGCGATCAACAGCGAGGCCGGAACCAGCCCGGTCACGGAAATCACGATCTTTTCGCAGAAGCTGGCGTTGATCTGGTCGGACGGCACGGGCGGCCCATCCTGGGGGCGTAGCACGCAACGGATAACGATGTAGATCAGGAACAACGTCACCATGAACAGGCCGGGGATCACCATGCCCGCCAGCAGCTTACCGACCGACATATTGGCGACGGAGGCATAAATCACCGCCACCAGGGACGGCGGAATCATGGTGCCGAGCGAACCGCCGGCGCAGATCGTGCCGGCAATCAGGTCCTTGTTGTAGCGGTACTTCAGCATGACCGGGATAGCCATGACGCCGATCACCACCTCGACCGCGCCGACAATGCCGGTCGAGGCGGCGAAGATCGCCCCCATGGTGATGGTCGCCAGAGCGAGCCCGCCAGGGAACCGGCCCATCCAGAGCTGCATGGTCTGGAACAGCCGCTCGGCGATGCCGGATCGTTCCAGGATGCAGCCCATGATGATGAAAGGCGGCACGGCCGACAGCAGGAATTGTTGCGCTGTCTGCAGGATCATACCGGAGAGTTGGGACCCCACGACCTTCTCGCTGAACACGGACAGGCCGAAGACGAAGGACGTGGCCAGCAGCGAGAACGAGATCGGGATGCCCAGGAAGACGAGCACGAACAACGCCACGAACATCATGATCGCAAGCATTTCAGGCGTCATGGCGTAGCCCTAGACTTGAACATGCTCACCCGAACCAGGGCGCGGTACGGCCTCGGGATCGGCCAAGCCGATGGCATGACGGATCGCCTCGGCGACGACCTGGATGCCGAGGCCGACAACACCGATCGTGATGCCGGTATAGAACGGCCAGACCACGGGCTCCCACGCGCTCATGTTTTGGAGCTCGCCCTTGACCCAGGCGCGCCAGGCCTTCTGGCCCTGGGACAGGCCGACATACCAGATCAGCGGCAGGAACAGGCAGACATAGAAGGCGAGGTTGATGAAGTGCTGGAGCCGGACGGGGAAAAGGGTCGACAGAAAGTCAATTCTGACATGGGCGTTCATGCGCAGCGTCCAGGCCGCGCCGAGCAGGAACAGGGTGCCGTTCGTCATGTAGGTCAGGTCGTTGGCCCACAGGGTCGGTGCATCGAACCCGTAGCGGACGATCACCTCGTAGATCATGACGAGGTTCAATAGGACCGTCTGCCCCATGGCTAGGATGGCAAGCCCGTAGCCGATCGCGTCGATCGGCGGCAGGACGCGACGCAAGAGAAGAGATTTCACGATGTCTACCGAAACGAAGGGAGACCGCGCCAAACGACGCGGCCTCCCCAGCGCTTACTGGAACTTATGGTCCATCACCATATAGGGCGACAGCTTGGCCCAGCGATCCTGAAAATCGAAGACGGACTTCGCGACTTTTTCCGGCCATAGATTGCCTTCGGCCTTGGCCTTGACGGCGGCGTCCTCTGCCCATTTGCGGCTGGCCACCTTGACCTTGTTCTTGAAGGTATCATCTAGGATGATGATTTCGTTCTTGCCCTTCTGCAGATCTTCGAGGGCGGCGAAATCCTTCATGATGATGGAATGCAGGCTTTCATAAGTCGTGAGCTTCGCGGCAACGCGGATTTTTTCCTGAATGTCCTTGGGCATCGCGTCCCACTTCTCGGCCTTCATGACCATTTCGAACGACCAGGCACCGGCATGGACGCCGGGCATAATAATGTACTTGGCGATTTCCTGGAAGCCGAGCGCTTTGTTCTCGCTGGGCATCGAATACTCCATGGCATCCACGCCCTTCTTCTCGAGCATGCCATAGAGTTCGCTGCCGGGCACCACCATGGGCGAGGCACCGAAGCCATCCTTGAGGATGGCTGCCCAATTGCCGAGCGTGCGGAACTTCATGCCCTTCAGGTCTTCCACCGTGCGGATCGGTTTGTGGCTGTGAGCGAAGATTTCCGACGGCCCCGCGCCGAGGATGTACGAGTGCATCTTCATCTTCTCGCGCCGATGCTGGGTCAGCATCTCTTGCCCACCGCCGTGATAGAGCCACGGGATGAGCGAGTCGACGCCCAGGCCGGAGGGGAAGCTGGAGATGATCAGATTGGTTGGATCCTGGCCGCCGAGGAAGGTGGGCGGGCCGACCGCGATATCGGCGCGACCGTCCTCGACCGCTTCGTAGATCTTGAAGATTGGCGCAAGCACGCCGCCCTCATAGACCTCCACCTTGACCTTGCCGTCGGTCAGGCGCGCCACGTGGGCGGCGAAGGGATCGCTGATGTCGGTGTTGTACACCGCCGTCTTCGGCGCGATCGTGGCCATGCGCAGCGTGATGTTCTGAGCCAGTCCGGCCGTGGCGGCGAACGCCACCGCGGCAGCTGCCACCAAAGGTGCCAAACGATAGATTGCCATGTCTGTTGTCTCCTTCTCGGTTGAACTCCCTCATCGGCAGCGCGGGGTTGGCACGCCGCCGTATCTTTGGCAGTATTACAGCAGAGTTCCCTGGGCCGTAGAAGTCGAATTTTTCCGCACCCAAAATGCATGGAGGAGGCGCGGCCATGAAACGCCAGGAATTGCCCGATGGCACCGAAATCACGGGTTTCTATGTTCGAACCGTCAAGGTCGGCCCCCATGTGTTCGTTTCCGGCACGACCTGCCTCGACCCCAAGGGCCGGGTGGTCGGGCGCAATGCCGCCGAACAGACCCGGGCGACCATGAAGAAGATCGTTGCCGCGCTGAAACGCGGCGGCGCCGACATGGACGACATCACGCGCCTTGTGATCTATTGCACTGACATTCGCGACGGCGAGGCCATCATCGGCGAAATCGCCCGGTTCCAAAACAAATCGCGCCCGGCGAGCACGCTGGTTGCCATTACGGCTCTCGCCAAACCGGGCCTGCTGGTGGAGATCGAAGCCACCGCCACGATCGCGGATTAGGGGAGCGCATGTCATGAAAGTTCTGGTTCTAGGCTGCGGCATCATCGGCGTCACCACCGCCTATTACGCCGCGCGCGACGGCCACGAAGTCCATGTTATCGACCGGCAAGATGGCGCGGCTAAGGAGACCAGCTTTTCCAACGCCGGGATGATCGCGCCGGGCCATGCCTATACCTGGGCTTCGCCGCGGGCGCCGAAGATTCTCTGGCAATCGCTATTCCGCAACGACACGGCGCTGCGCCTGAAGCTGGTGCCTGATCCCTATATGTGGCTGTGGTGCTGGAAATTCCTGAGCGAGTGCAAGGCCGAGCGCACCGCCATCAACACCGCGCACAAACTGCGGCTGTGCCGTTACTCCCAATCCTCGCTCCAAGCGCTGGTCGGCGAACTCGGGCTCGACTATCACCGCGTCACCGGCGGCGCGCTCTATCTCTATCGCCAGGCCGAGTTCTTCGATGCCGGCGTCCGCAACATGAAAATTCTCACCGATAACGGCCTCGATCTCCAGCCGGTCGACGCGGCCAAGGTGGTCGAGCTGGAGCCGGCGCTGTCCGGCATGCGCGACCGGGTGGCCGGCGCCATCTATTGCCCGACCGACGAGAGCGGCGATTGTCATGTCTTTGCCCAGCGTCTGGCCCAGTACTGCGCCGACAAGCTTGGCGTGAAATTCCACTGGTCCACCCAGATCAAGCGCATCGAGGCGGCGGGCGACCGGATCGAGAAGGTCGCGACCGATCGCGGCAATTTCACCGCCGATGCCTATGTCATGGCGTTAGGCGCCTATGCGCCGATCCTGGGCCGCCAGATCGGCCTGGGCCTGCCGGTCTATCCCGTCAAGGGCTACGCCATGACGATCCCCATCGCCGGCAAGAACGGCGCGCCCCGGCTGTGCGGGGTGGACGAGCACAATCTGGTCGCCTGGTCGCGCATGGGCGATCGCCTGCGGTTGACCGCCACGGCCGAGTTCTCCGGCTACGACACCAGCCACAAACCCTCGGACTTCACCCATATGTTGAACGTGGCGCGCGAGCTGTTCCCCGACGGCGCCGACTACGAGCATCCCAGCATGTGGGCGGGGTTGCGCCCGATGACGCCGAAGGGCACGCCGATCCTGGGGCCGTCCAAGCACAAGAACCTTTGGCTCAACGCCGGCCAAGGTCACATGGGCTGGACCATGTCCTTCGGCTCGTCCAAGGTCGTGATCGACATGATGGCCGGGCGCAAGCCGGCGATCGATACGACGGGGCTGACGCTGGCCGCTGCTTAAGCGAGTTGCGCCCGCAGCAGCCGCCCCATTCCCGGCACCTCGTCCTTGATGCCGGCCAGCCTCAGCATGTGCCAAGCCATGCTCTGATTGGACGAGATCATGGGCAGGCCAAGCGTGGCCTCGACCTCCTCGATCACGCCGAGCGCGCGGATGCTGCTGCAACTGAGGAACACGCCGTCCACAGCGGTCTCGCGCGCGAGCGCGATGGCGGCGTCGCGCACGGCGCGCTCGGTGATGGTGGCGACCTTGGCATCGTCGGCGATGGTGAACGAACCCATGACCGGCACAACAGGGCCGGCCGCCTGGATATAGGCGCGCATCAGGTCGTTGATCGCCTGGACATAGGGTGTGAGCATGGCGACCCGCCGCATGCCCAGCGCCTTCATGGCTGCGATGGCGCCGGCCATGGGCGAGGTATAGCCGACGCCGGGTCTCACCTTGCGGATCAGGGACGCCACCTGGTCGTCGCCGATGATCATGGCGCCCGAAGTGCAACAGAACCCGACCACGTCCAACTTGCGGCCCGGCATGATCAGGGCCGTGCCCTTTCCCACCTCGCCCTCCAGGGCCTTGAGCGTTTCCGGCGTGATGTTGTTGTCGTTGTAGATACGGCTGGCATAGGTCGCCACGCCGGGCCGGCCCATGATCTGGCGGAACTCATGCTCGGCGGTCTGGTCGGTGGCGAGTTGGATGATGCCGATGCGCGCACGCACGCCAACGCCCTGGTCGAACGTGCAGGGAATATTGGTGCGGTTGATGATTGGGTCCAAGGCTTGCTTGACGGCGACGCTCATGGCGATCCTCGCTCGACCAGTCGGAGGACATAGGGTAGCAAAGCGGGCGGCGCCGGGCAAGGTTTGCTAGCTAACCGGTCCGCCAGTCGTTGCAACGGTAACGCCATACGCCTCGCGCGCCGCGGATGCGCTGACTTTGCCATCCGCCACATCCGCTAGTACCAGTGCCGGATCGCGTTCTCCGGGATTGCCATAGCCGCCACCGCCAGCAGTCACCATCTCCACCACATCGCCGGCCCGGATCGTCAGGTTCGTGATCTTGGATGGCAGTGTCTCGACCGTGCCATCGGCGCGCCGCAACGCTTGGCGCGAAGGTTGGCCGGGCCGGCCGCCGAGCGTGCCGACCGCCGGGAATTTCTGCGCCTCCGAGCGGTTGGTGAAATAGCCCTCGCCCGCGAGATAGCGCACATCGCGGCGCAGTCCCAACCCGCCGCGAAACTGGCCGGGCCCGCCGCTATCGGGCACCAATTCGTAACGCTCGACGCGCAGGGGGTAGTCCAACTCCAGGGCCTCGACTGGCGTATCCAGGCAATTCGCCATCAGCCCGAAGGTGGCATCAAGCCCGTCGCCCGAAGATGTGCCGCCCCAGCCGCCGCCCGTGATATCGAACAACACCCAGGGATCGCGCGTGCCGGGAAAGGTGCCGGAGGCGGAGAATGAGGCGAGATGGGCGTGGTTGGCGCCGACCGCTTGGGCGCCGCGCGCCCGGTTGAAGGCGAGCACGATGGTGGTTGCGATGCGCTCCATGGTGTGGAAGCGCCCGCTGAGCGGCGCCGGTGCTTGAGGGCTGACCACGGAGCGCGGCGGCACGACGATGGAGATCGGGCGATAGCAGCCCTCGTTCTGCATGATCGCGGGATCGACCATGTAGCGTACGGCGCAATAGACGGCGGAATTGACCGAGGAGACCGAACAGTTGAACGGTCCCCGGACCTGATCGCTCGATCCGGTAAAATCGACGGTCACGGCGCCGCGGTCGAGGGTCACGGCGACGGCGATACGTACGGGCTGGTCGACGATACCGTCGCTATCCATGAACCCCTCGGCCTCGTAGCGTCCGTCGGGCAGGGCGGCGAGATCGCGCCGCATCATGGTTTCGGAGTGATCGAGCAGACCTTGGATGATTTGACCCAGCGCCGGGCCGCCATATTTGCGGCAGAGTTCCTGGTAGCGCCGCTCGCCCACCGTGACCGCCGCGACCTCGGCGCGAATATCGCCCAAGGTTTTCTTGGGCACGCGGATATTAGCCTCGATGAAGTCGAACACCTCGGGCACCAGCTTGCCCGCCCGGTAGAGTTTCATCGGCGGAATGAGCAGGCCTTCTTCGAACACGTCGCGGGCATCGGTTGCCACGCTGCCGGGCGAGCGTCCGCCGACGTCGAGGTGGTGGCCGAGTGCCGCCGACAGCGCGACCATGGCGCCGTCATGGAACACGGGCTTGAAAATCATGATGTCGGGATGATGAGTGCCGCCGCGATAGGGATGGTTCATGATCGCGACATCGCCTGGTTCCAGGTTCATCTGCGCGGCCACATGCTTGGCCGCATGGCTGAGCGTGCCCTGATGCGAGGGCACATGGTCGGCCTGGGCGACTAACTGGCCCTGTGGATCGAACAGGGCCGTCGTGCAGTCCATCTGCTCGCGCATGATGGTGGAATAGGCCGTGCGCATCAGGGTTGTGCCCATCTCGCGCACGGTCGAGATCAGATGGTTGCCGACGACCTCCAGCGTGACCGGATCGAGCTTTGCCATAGCGCGCCTTCCTATGCCGTGGGCACGTCGATGACGATATTGCCGAGGTCATCGATGCGCAGACGACGACCGGGAAATACCGGGATCGACGCCCCAGCCTCCTCGATCATCATGGGGCCCTCCGCAGTCCAGCCCGGCGGCAGTGCGTCGCGGTCGTAAACCGGCGTGCTCTGCCAACCCAGCCGTGCGCGGAACAACACGGGCCGTTCGCTCTTGGGGCGTGGCGTTGAACCGCCGGTGGGGAGCGGCCGGAGCATCGCCTTCGGAACCGGGCCGGTCGCGGTCGCCCGCAGATTGACCAGTTCGACCGGCTCATCCTCGGCCGCGTTGCCATAGTTGCGTTCGTGTTCGCGATGGAAGGCGGCGGTCAGCGCTTCCATGTCGAGCGGCAGTCCCGGCTGCCAATCCGGCAGTGCCACCGCGATCTCATAGGCCTGGCCGACATAGCGGAGATCGCAGGCATAGGCGATGCGCGCCGCGCCTGGCTCAAGCCGTTCGTCCGCCAAGTCGCGCTCAAGGCTATGCGCCAAACCGGCGAACAGGGCGGACAATTCGCCCGGCTCGATGGAGGCCAGCGCGGCAATGCGCGTGGTGGATCGGGTGTGCTTGATATCGGTCATTAACATGCCGAGCGCGGAGAGCACGCTGGGGAAGCGCGGCACGAAAATGCGGGCGAGGCCCATCTCCTCCGCGATCGGCCCGGCATAGAGCGCGCCGGCCCCGCCGAAGGGCAGCAGGGCGAAGTCGCGGGGATCGTGGCCGGCCTCCACTGAGACCTTGCGGATGCCGGCGATCATGGTCGAGACCAGTACTTCCATGATCGAGAGCGCGGCCGCATCCACGCTCATGCCGAGCGGCCGCGCGATGGCGGTTTCGATGGCGGCGGTTGCGCCCTTACGGTCGAGCCGGATTTCGCCGCCGAGAAAATAATCGGGATCGATCATGCCTAGGCACAGGGCGGCATCGGTTCCCGTTGGCGCCGTGCCGCCCTGGCC
Organism: Alphaproteobacteria bacterium; assembly: GCA_009694085.1. GTDB lineage: Bacteria > Pseudomonadota > Alphaproteobacteria > SHVW01 > SHVW01 > SHVW01. The sequence continues at coordinate 1,292 of SHVW01000065.1, read as the reverse complement.
GTAGCAGACAGGGCCGGGCTCGGCGCCGGCACTTTGCGGACCGACCTTGAGCAGTCCTAGAGCGACCCGCGCGATCGAACCGCCGCCGGCCCCGATGGTATGAACGGCAAGCTGGGGTACGCGCACGGGGTAGCCGGCGATACCGCCCTCGGCGGTCACCGCCACCGTACCGCCCTCGATCAGCGCGATATCGGCACTGGTGCCGCCGACGTCGAGGGTCAGCACATTGGGATGGCCGGCGGCCTTGGCGATTCCGGCCGCGCCGACAGCGCCGCCGGCCGGACCGGACAGTAGGGTGTTGATTGGGTGGGTGCGCATACGCGCCAAGCCCATCAACCCGCCATTGGATTGGATGATGCTGAAGGCACCGGCAAACCCGGCGGCACCGAGTTCCGCTTCCAAGCGATCGGCCACCGCATGAATTTTCGGCATGGCGTAGGCGTTCATCACGGTGGTGGCGGAGCGTTCGTATTCGCGGAATTCGGGGCTGACCTCCGATGAAATTGTGACATGCAGGCGCGGGAGGCTTGCAGAAATAGCCGCTGCGATCTCTCGCTCATGTTGCGGCGTGAGGAAGGAAAAGAGCAGCACGACGGCGACCGCCTCAACCGGCAAGGTGGCCAGTGTACCGACGACCCGGTCGATCTCTTCCGGCGTCAGCGCCTGCAAGACCGCTCCATCGGCACCGACCCGCTCGTCCGCTTCCAGGCGATGGCGGCGCGGCACGAGAGGCGACGGCTTCTTCAGGTGCAGATCGAACAGCCGATGCCGCCATTGCCGCTGGATTTCCAGCACGTCGCGCATACCCCGCGTGGTGATCAGCGCCGTGGCGGCACCCTTCTTTTCCAGCACTGCATTGGTGGCAACGGTGGTGCCGAAGATGAAGCGTTCGATTTCGCGTCCGGGCACGCCGTGATCCGCCGCCAATCGCCGCAGCCCCACCGCGATGGCTGCACCGGGATCGTGGGGCGTGGAGCGGACCTTGAATGTCGCGATGGCACCGCTGCCGCGATGGAACAGGACGAAATCTGTGAAGGTTCCGCCGGTATCAACGCCAAGATAATACAACGCATGTCCCCTATAACGCCGGACACGCAGGATAGGCGGACCGGATCGCCGCGTCAGCAACGAGATGAATGGCCCGCAGGGCAATCGCTTGAACGGCTCAATACGTGATCTGCGATGTGAGGTCTTTACGTCCGAGCCTGTTGCGGTGCCCCGTTTACCTACCTCGGATTGTCACCCCAGCCGAACAATCTAGTTTCCCGAGTCTTCAAGCGCTGCGCTGAGAA
>SHVW01000064.1 GCA_009694085.1 Alphaproteobacteria bacterium | reverse complement strand
CATGACCATCTGCGACTCCCGCGCCACTTTCGGCTCGGGACCGTCGCCCGATGCCAATGCCGAGTTTATTCGGCTGCGCCTGAAGCCGTTACAGGAGGGCAAGGAGCCCAAGGATATCGCGCCCACCGTCGCTAAATCCCTGGTCGCGCCCGATGCGCCGCCTGAGATCGTCCAGCGCCTGATCGACAGCATCTCGGCGTTGCACAAGGTCTCTTACATGAAAACTCTGGAGGCCAGGGGAACATGGAAATGCAGCTTCGATCCGCGCACGGTCAAGGTGCCAACCCTGGTGGTGTGCGGCGCGGAGGATAAGCTGACGCCGCCATCGGCTTCCCAAGAGATCGTCGATGCCATCGCCGGGGCTAGGCTGGCACTGATCCCGGGAGCCGGGCACCTGTCCAACATCGAAAAACCGGTCGAGTTCAACCGGGCTGTGCTGGAGTTCCTGCGCGGGATCGCGGCGTAGCCGTCAGGGTTTCTTGCTGCCGAAGCTGATCTTCGATTCCGTGCCTTTGAGGAGCCGTCCGATATTCTCATGGTGACGGATGTAAATCACCACGGCGAGGAAAAGGGCGAGCTGAGCCGGCTGCGATCCTTGAAGGTACCAAGCGTAGATCGGCGCTAGCGCCGCCGCAGTCAGGGAGGCCAGCGAGGAGTAGCGGAACAGGAACGCCATGACGAGCCAGCTCGCCAGCGCGAGCAGACCGACCGGCCAGGCTACGGCCAACATAATTCCCGCGGCCGTGGCGACACCCTTGCCACCCTTGAACTTCAGCCAGACTGGGAAGTTGTGGCCGAGAATGCTACCGGCACCGGCTAGCACGGCCATGTCGGGGCCCCATTGGTCAAAGAACAGAACGGCGGCCGCGCCTTTACCACCATCGAGTAATAGGGTGGCGAGCGCGAGCTTCTTGCTGCCCGTGCGCAGTACATTGGTGGCGCCGATGCTGTGAGAGCCGATCGCCCGGATATCGCCATAGCCGCCGAGCCGCGTCAGGATCAGACCGAAGGGGATCGACCCGATGAGGTAGCCCAGAATTGCAGCAGCATAAAACGGCCAGACATAAGAGAGATCGCCGAGCGGGTTGGGCATGGGCTTAGTCTCCCCGGCTGCCACGCGCTTGTTTGGGCGCGTCGGCGTCGAACACAGTTCGCCCGCCCATCACTGTCCGCCACACGCTACCTTGAACCGGGCGGCCATCGAATGGGCTGTTCTTTGACTTGGACCGCATGCGCGTCACGTCGATACGGCCGGGGCGATCCGGGTCGAAGAGGATGAAGTCGGCCGGAGCCCCCTTCGCCAATCGCCCGCAGTCGAGGCCGAGCATTCGGGCCGGTCGATGAGACAGGGCGCCGAGCGCATGAAGCAGCGTCATCTGGCCGTTGTGTACCAGCTCCAGCGTGAGGGGCAGGAGGGTTTCCAGGCCGATGATACCGAAGGCGGCCTGGGCGAAAGGCAATCGCTTGGATTCCTGATCATGGGGTGCGTGATCGCTGGCGATAGCGTCGATCGTACCGTCGGCGAGGCCGTCAACGATGGCGCGCCGATCCATCTCGTCCCGCAGCGGCGGCGACAACTTGGCGAAGGTGCGGTAATCGCCAACAGCGGTTTCATTCAGCGCGAAATAGTGCGGGGCCGTATCGCAGGTTACCGCCAGGCCCTGGCGCTTGGCGCGCCGGATTGCGGCCACGGATTCGGAGGTGGAGATATGGGCGACGTGGTAACGCCCGCCCGTCAGTTCGACCAGGCGTAGATCGCGCTCGATCATCATAACTTCGGCGCAGGCTGGGATGCCTGACAGCCCCAGGCGTGCGGCGATCTCACCCTCGTTCATGACGCCATCACGGGCCAGAGATGGTTCTTCCGGATGCTGAATGACCATGCGGTCGAACATGCGGCCATAGCTAAGGGCGCGGCGCAGGGTGACCGCGTTGACGATAGCTTGAGTGCCGTCGGTGAAGCCGAGTGCGCCCGCCTCGGTGAGCAGGCCCAGCTCGGTCAGCTCTTTGCCTTGGAGACCCTTGGTCAGGGCGGCGTAGGTACGAATGCGCGTAATACCTACCTCGCGCGCCCGCCGGGCAACGAACTCGATCAGAGACACGTCGTCGATCACGGGCTGGGTGTTGGGCAGCGCAACCATGGTGGTGACACCGCCAGCTGCGGCCGCCTGGCTGGCGGAGGCCATGTTTTCCATGTGCTCTTCACCCGGCTCGCGCAATTGCACGCGCATATCGACCAGACCTGGTGCCAGGCACAGCCCCTTGCAGTCGATGCCCTCCGCGCCATCGGGCATATCGTCCTTGAACAGGGTCGGCTCGAACAGCTTGGCGCCGATATCGAGAATGCGGCCCCCCTCGGTTAGGATCTGGCCCGGCATGTCGAGCCCAGTCGCCGGATCGAGCAGGCGGACATTGAGGTAGGCGACGCGGCGACCCGAAAGCGCTGCACTCACGGCGCATTCCTCAGGCTCGGGTCCGGCAGGTTCTCCGCAAGCACCTCCAAGCAGGCCATGCGAACGGCCACGCCCATCTCAACCTGCTCCTGGATCAGGCTTCTGTCGATATCGTCGGCCACTTCGCTGTCGATCTCCGTGCCCCGGTTCATCGGTCCAGGATGCATGATCAAGGCGTCGGGCTTGGCGGCGGCCAGCTTGTCCCGGTCGAGGCCGAAGAAGTGGAAATACTCGCGGATCGAGGGCACGAAGCTACCCTTCATGCGTTCGGTCTGGAGGCGCAGCATCATGATGATGTCGCAACCGGCCAGCCCGCGCCGCATATCGGTGAAGGCTTCCACGCCAAACCGCTCAATCTGGGCCGGCAGTAAGGTCGGCGGCGCTACGACGCGCACGCGCGTGCCCATGGTGGTGAGTAAATGGATATTGGAACGAGCAACTCGGCTATGGGCGATATCGCCGCAGATCGCGACGGTCAAGCCGTCGAGACGGCCGCGCCGGCGCCGGATTGTCAACGCGTCCAGCAGGGCCTGGGTCGGGTGCTCATGGCTGCCGTCGCCGCCATTGATGACGGCGCAATTGACCTTCTCCGCCAGCAAACGGACCGCGCCGGAATCGGAATGGCGCACGACCAGAACATCCGGATGCATGGCGTTCAACGTCATGGCGGTGTCAATCAGGGTCTCGCCCTTCTTGATCGAGCTGGTCGATACCGACATGTTGATGACGTCACCGCCCAACCGCTTGCCCGCCAGTTCGAAGCTGGTGCGCGTGCGCGTCGAATTCTCAAAAAATAGATTGATGATGGTGCGCCCGCGCAAGCTGTTGCCCTTTTTGTCCGCACGGCGGTTCTGCTCGACATAAGATTCGGAGCGGTCGAGCAGGAAGTGAATTTCGTCGGGCGACAGCCCCTCAATGCCAAGCAGATGGCGGTAGGGATAACGGCGGGCGCCGTCGGGTCGGGGTGCTGTCATGAGCTAGTAATATAGGCGGGTCGGGGAGGGGCGGGCAAGGTGGGGTTGTGCCGCTAGGTTCCGCAAGGCACGGCCTGGGAAGTCTGGCAGTAGGGGAGGTGGAATTGTGCGACTCAAGAATGATGTATGGCGGCCGTCGACTGACGAACGACAAGCTCGATCGGGAGCACTTCCCGTTGGGGCATGGTTTGTTTGGATAGCCGGCCGATAATTTGGAGCGCAGCGCGCTCGCCGATAGCACCGGTTGGGACCAGTACGGTCGTCAGGGGCGGCATCAAGTGCTCGCCAAGTTCGAGGTTATCGATCCCAACGATAGAAATGTCCTGCGGCACTTGGAGTCCGCGCGCCTGGACCTCAATCATGGCGCCGACGGCTTGGTAGTCAACGCAGCAGACAATCGCTGTTGGCGGTATCTGCATCTGAAGAAGTGCGGCACATCCTGAGCGCCCACCTGCGGCCGTCGTAGAACGCTCCAGGGCCCAGGCATCCGGCAACGACAGACCGGCATCCGCAAGTGCTTGGCGCAGGCCCTCGACGCGTTGACGTTGGCGGTCATTGTGTTGCACGGGTAATGAGATCACACCAATCCGGCGGTGGCCGAGTGCCAACAAATGCTCGGTTGCCAGGCGGCCCGCTTGCCGATTGTCGATGATGATCGACGGCCAACGATCGTGTTCAACCCAGGTGACAATGATCGGAATGCCCGCTTCCGCCACAAGAGATTCGGCATCGCGGGCACGCTCGGCCCCAACCAGGACTAGTGCGTCGATGCCGCGCTCTAGGAGAGCGCGGATTGCCTCCGTCTCGGCGGTCTGGTTGTAGTTGCTCGATGCCACAAGTAGGTGATAACCGGAGCTAGCCAGAGTGGTTTGCATCGACTGGAGCGCGCGCGAGAAGATCGCATTGTCAAGCGTCGGCACGATGAACCCAACGGTGCGCGACTGCCCGTTAGACAACGCGCGCGCCATTCCATTGGGCCGATACCCCAGCGCCACAATCACTTTGCGTACGCGGCTGCGCGTGGCGTCGTTGACGAGTTCAGGGTGGATTAGAACGCGCGAGACGGTCGCCGGAGAGACGGAGGCACGTTTGGCGACTTCGATCAATCGGGGGCGTTTCAGGTTTATCATTATTGCACAATGACCAGAATAAAAAAATTTTCAATGCCAATTTTAGTTAATCCGAAGTGAAAATCCCCGAAATATAAAGCGGAACTAAAATTTTCTTGACTCCCAATCAGCGGTTTGATCGACTATTATGAAATCGCTCTCACCCAGATATGGTGAAAGGCGAAGGTGCGACGGCGATGCTCCGAACCTTGTCGGCGCTTGCTAAGACACATCAACACACCGCATATCCGGCAACCTGATTGGGAGGAAAACATGACTCGTAGCGCACTACTGGCACTGCCCCTGGCACTCAGCTTGGGTATCGGCATGGCTCAAGCTCAGACAACGGAAGTGACGATCGCCCATCAAGACATGATCGTGCCCTTCCGGGTTTCCCAGGCAGCCGGCGCGGTCGAAAAGGCGACCGGGTATAAGATTAACTGGAAAATGTTCGGCGGCGGGGGCGACGTCATCAAGGCGATGGCGTCGGGCGAAGTGCCGATCGGCGAGGTGGGTTCGAGCCCCGCAACTGCGGCGGCCGCGCAAGGACTCGACGTCCAGATCGTCTGGATTATCGACGACATCAACGATGCCGAGCAGCTCGTGGTGACGTCGAAGTCGGGCATCGCCAAGTTGACCGACCTAAAAGGCAAGAAAATCGCGACGCCGATCGCCTCGACGGCTCATTACCAATTGCTGTTCGCCCTGAGCAAGTCCGGCATCAATCCCCGGGATGTGCAGATAATGAATATGCGCCCACCGGAAATTGCCGCAGCGTGGGAACGGGGCGATATCGACGGCACGTTCATCTGGGATCCGGTGCTGGCCAAGGCCAAGGCCGCGGGTGGCAAGGTTATCCTGACGGCTTCCGACGTTGCCAAGATGGGCGCGCCGACATTCGATGCGCTAATGGTCAATAGGGCCTGGGCAGAGAAGAATAAGGCTTTCGTCACGGCCCTCGTCAAGGAAATGGCCATGGCTGACGCCACATTCAAGGCGAACAAGGCCAGCTACACCAAGGACTCGGAGCAAGCGAAAACGATCGCCAAGATAGTCGGCGCTAAGCCCGAGGATGTGCCGGCGACGCTGAATGACTACGGTTTTCCGACTGCGGCGCAGCAAGCATCGAATGCATGGCTGGGTGGTGGAGCGCAATCCGGGGTTGCCAAGGCAATGGCGAACACCGCAACGTTCCTAAAAGAACAGGGTCGCATCACGGATATCCCCAAGGACTTCGGAAAATTCGTGAACCCCGAATACGCGGCCGCAGCCGCGAAGTGACGAGGCGGCGGCAAACGCTCCGCCGTTTTCTGGGATCGGCGGGGGCTCCGGGCGGAGCCTCCGCTTTTCCAATGTGCGTGATGCTCGAAAGCGCGATCTGTGGCGCGCCCTCGGGGCGAAACGGCTGCCCGAAACGCCTCGCGCTACCGCGCCATGATCGGGGCTATCGTGGCAATTCTTGAACTTCGGGATCTATCCGTCCGTTATGCGACGGCATCCGGCACGATCGAAGCGCTAGCCAATGTCTGCCTCGCCATGGTGTCTGGCGAGTTTACCGTTGCGATCGGAGCGTCGGGATGCGGCAAGACCACACTCTTGTCCTGCATCGCCGGTTTTCTTGCGCCTTCGGATGGCGAAGTCCTGCTCGATGACCGGCCGGTTCTGGGTCCCGGTGCCGATCGCGGCGTCGTATTCCAAAAGCATGCGCTGATGCCCTGGCTGTCGGTGATCGACAACGTCGCCTTCGGCCTCAAGATGCGCGGCGTGCCGCAAGACGAGAGGCGCGCCATCGCTCGCGAGAATCTCAAACTGGTCTCGCTGGATGGATTCGAGACCAAGATGATCTACGAGCTGTCCGGCGGTATGCAGCAGCGCGTCGGGATCGCGCGTGCGCTGGCCTCCGATCCGGCTGTTCTACTGATGGATGAACCGCTCGGCTCGCTTGACGCGCTCACCCGCGAGCAAGCGCAGGAATTGATCCTCGATGTTTGGCATCGAACGGGGAAGATGGTGTTCTTCATTACCCATTCGGTCGAAGAGGCGGTCTTTCTCGCCTCCCGGCTTATCGTGATGACCCCCCGCCCGGGCAAAATCGAGAAGACCTATAACCTTGATTTCTGTCGCCGCTATATCGAGTCGCGTGACGCGCGCGCGGTCAAGTCGCATCCGGATTTCATCAGGGTTCGCGAGCAGGTTCTAGCCGATATCCAGAAGCGGGGGGTGGGCGCATGATGGCCGCAGAAGAGAAAGCAAATTTGGCACCGCCCCGCACGTCGAGTTATCGCGTTCTGGGAGAAGGATCCTCGCTATGGATGAGCGTCGGATCCTCGTTCGCGCTATTGGCACTGTGGTGGATTGCGACGCATGCCGGTTGGATCAAGCCGCTGTTTCTACCCAAGCCAGAGACTATATGGCTCGCCTTCAAGCAGGCTGCGGCTGGCGACCTCGACAACCATACCCTTGCCGTCCATTTCGGTTGGAGCATGTACCGCGTGTTCTCCGCGTTCGTGCTTGCCGTCGTCATCGGTATTCCGGTCGGCATTGCGATGGGCGTATCGCGCTATGCTCGGGGCCTTTTCGATCCGCCGATTGAGTTCTATCGTCCGTTGCCGCCGCTTGCCTACTTGCCGCTGATGATCATCTGGTTCGGTATCGGCGAAGGCGCGAAGGTTATGCTTCTGTTCCTCGCCATCTTCGCGCCGGTTGCGTTGGCTGCTCGCGCGGGCGTGAAGTCACTGGCGCCAGAGCAGATACAGGCGGCTCTCTCAATGGGGGCGTCGCGGCTGCAGGTGATTTGCCACGTGATCCTGCCGGGCGCGATGCCCGAGATCCTGGTGGGTCTGCGGATCGGTATGGGCGTGGGCTGGACGACACTGGTTGCCGCCGAGATGGTCGCGGCTGACGCTGGTCTGGGCAAGATGGTCTATAACGCTTCCAACTTCCTTCGCACGGATGTCGTCATTCTCGGCATCGTCGTGATCGGCGCCGTTGCCTACATATTTGAATTGTTGATGCGCTCGATTGAGCGCGTCGCTGTACCGTGGAAGGGACGGATGTAAAGGCAGACAATTGAAACGCCGAAGACGCCGTGATGGGAGCCGCGTGGACATGGCCATTACCTACGTAAAGCGAGCAACAAAGACACCTGCGACCGAGACCGATGCTGCCCGCAAGGTGGCTGGCGACATGTTGACGGAGATCGCACGCGGCGGCGAAGCTGCCGTACTCGCCTATTCGAGCAAACTCGACGGATGGAACGGGTCGGTCATCATGACCGCGGATGAGGTCGCGGCGCGCACTCGTGGGCTTTCCGCGACGCTGAAGAGCGATATCGACTTCGCCTGCGCCCAGGTGCGCAAATTCGCGCTGGCACAGCGCGCGTCGGTGAAGGAGTTCTCAGTCGAGATGTCGCCGGGCCTCATGGCCGGGCAGCGGTTGATCCCGGTCAACGTGGTTGGCTGCTACGTGCCGGCCGGCCGTTATGCCCATATCGCTTCGGCATATATGTCGATCGCGACGGCGAAGGCCGCAGACGTCGGCACCGTCATCGCTTGTTCCGCACCCTACAAAGGCGAAGGCATCCACCCTTACGTACTCTACGCCATGAAGGCGGCCGGCGCCGACGTGATCATGACACTCGGTGGCGTGCAGGCGATCGGCGCCATGGCCCATGGGCACTTCACTGGCAAACCTGCCGACATGATCGTCGGGCCGGGCAACAAGCTCGTTGCCGAGGCCAAACGCATGCTGTTCGGGCAGGTCGGCATCGACGTGTTCGCAGGGCCGTCGGAGGTCGCGGTAATCGCCGACGACACGGCGGACTCGGCTATCGTCGCTTCCGATCTTGTGGGGCAGGCCGAGCATGGCCACGAGAGCCCGGCCTGGCTGTTCACCACCTCGCGACGCCTGGCCGACGCGGTGATGGCGAAAATTCCTGAACTTGTCGAGGCGTTACCCCAGACCGCATGCGATGCAGCGGGCGCGGCATGGCGCGACTACGGCGAGGTCGTGCTGTGCGACAGCCGCGAGGAGGTGGCCGAGGTATCCGATCGCTATGCCAGCGAGCACTTGCAGGTGCAGGCGGCTGACCTGGACTGGTGGCTATCGCGTCTTACGAACTATGGCTCGTTGTTCCTTGGTGAAGAGACCACGGTCGCGTTTGGCGACAAGGCGGCGGGCCCAAACCACATTTTGCCAACCAAGTACGCGAGCCGCTATTCTGCGGGCCTCTCCGTGCACAAATTCCTCAAACCCGTGACCTGGCAACGCATGACACGAGAAGCCGCCAAGACGATTGGTCAGGTCACGGCGCGCATCTCCCGTGTCGAAGGCATGGAGGGGCACGCGCGCACAGCCGACGATCGCCTGGCGAAGTACTATCCGGGTCACGATTTCGATCTCGGCACGCCCGTGGAGACTTGACGCTATGGTGAGCCGCGACGAGCCGGCGCCTCTCGAAGTTGACCTCGGAGCCCCACCCGCTATCCCCGAGGTAGCGCGCACGCGCGTCATGGAACTCTTGACCGATGGCTGCCTGCACCGCTATGCGGAGGCACGTAACATCGGCGAGGAAGTCTCCGCGCTTGAGCGGGAATTTGCCGCTTTTCTCGGCCGCAAATATGCCATCGGTGTTAACTCATGCGGCAGCACGATGTTTCTGTCGCTGATGGCTAGCGGTGTTGTGCCCGGTGCCAAGGTTCTCATGAACGGATTCACGCTGGCACCGGTGCCGGGTGCCATCGCCCATGCGGGTGCGGTGCACGTCCTGGTCGACATCACAGACGACCTTGTCATTGACCTGGGCGATCTCGATGCCAAGGCGCGAGCGACCGGCGCCAAGCATCTTCTGCTGTCGCACATGCGCGGCCATATCGCGGATATGGACGCGGTTGTGGATATCTGCCGGCGGCGGGGAATTACGTTAGTCGAGGATTGCGCGCATACTCTGGGGGCGAGCTGGGCCGGGCGGCCGACCGGAACCTTCGGCGCGATCGGCTGTTTTTCCTTCCAGAGCTACAAGCATATCAATACCGGCGAAGGCGGAATGCTAGTAACCGACGACGCCGATATCGCCGCGCGCGCAATCCTTTATTCCGGCAGCTACATGCTCTATGGCCAGCACGAGGCGCGGCCGCCGACGGAAGCATTCGAGCGCTGGAAACTTATTACGCCCAACTTTAGTTTACGTATGTCGAGTCTTGTGGCGGCGCTGGCGCGCGCGCAGTTGCCGCTGATCGAGGAGCGGGCGCAGCGATGGAACGACAGCCACGACCGGATTGCCGCCGGCCTCTCTCATATGGTGGGCGTGAGGTTGCCGAGGCGCCCGCAGGCTGAAGGCTACGTGCAGAGTTCGATTCAGTTCGCGGTGTCCGGCCTTGGCAATCGCGCATTCGCGACCTTCCTGGACGGGTGCCGGACCAAAGGCGTCTTCATAAAATGGTTTGGCGCAAAGGAACCCGCTGGCTACACTAGTCAGTCTCATTCCTGGGCCTACATCGCCAACTTGCACACGCCCGCCAATACCGCCCGCGCACTCGAACGCTTGTGCGATATCCGCATTCCCTTGTCGCTCGAACCGGTCCATTGCGGCCAATTAGTCGCCATCGTTGAGTGGGAGTTGGCTCGCGCACGAACGCTTTGATAGCGTGGGGTTCGTGTCGGGCTGTTGCCAGCACCCCGTCGCAGCGTGAGCGTGACATGCTATTCTCCAGGCGACACAACCTTGGGAGCGAGCCATGACCAGATCAGTCGCATTGCCCGCCTTGGCCGTAGCGTTTGGGCTCTGCCTGCCCCAGCCGCTCCTGGCTCAAGACATCTATCCCTCCCGACCGATCACCATGATCGTGCCGTTCCCGCCCGGTGGAGTGGCCGATCAGACCGCACGGCCGGTGGCGGCGACCATGGAGCGACTATTGAAGCAGCCGGTCGTGGTATCCAACCGTCAGGGTGCCGGCGGCGCAGTCGGCATGGCGGCAACCGCCAATGCTAAGCCAGATGGCTACACCATCATGACCGCGCTCTCCTCCATCTCGGTCATCCCCGAGGCGGACAAGCTATTCAACCGCACACCCGCCTATCAAATGGCGCAATTCGCGCCGATCGCCCTGGTTACGGCAGATCCGACCATCTTGGTCGTGCCGGCAGACAGTCCATGGAAAACGCTGGCCGAATTCGTTGCGGACGCCAAGAAGCGGCCAGGCGAGATCTCTTATTCGTCCTCCGGTCTTTACGGCACGCTTCATCTAGCGATGGAAATGTTTGCCCATGCGGCCGGGATCAAGCTGAAACATGTGCCGTTTAACGGCGCGGGACCCGCCTTGACGGCGCTGCTGGGCAATCACGTTCAAGCCTTGGCGTCCGGCCCCGGCGTGGTCATTCCGCAGATTCAAGCCGGCAAGCTGCGGCCTCTAGCCAATTGGGGCGCCAAGCGCATCGCCGCCATGCCCGATGTGGCGACTTTCAAGGAGCTGGGCTACCCCAGTGTGGAGTTCACCATTTGGGCCGGCGTATTCGCCCCGGCCGGGACGCCCGAACCTGTTTTGACGGTTTTGCGCGAAACCATGGGGCGCGTTGTCGCGGACGGCGAGTTCAAATCCGCCATGGAAAAATTGCAGACGCCGATTGCCTATCTCGACGCGCCTGAGTTCCGGAAATTCTGGGACCAGGACGCGCAGGCCATGGTTAAGGCCGTGCAAGCAATCGGGCGGGTGGAGTAGGGCCGGTCGCGTCGTTGCCGATGAATCCGAGCGAAGGCTTTACCCGCGATCGCTGCGCCGGATTTGCGCTCATGGCAGTCGCGGCGATCATCGCCTGGGAAACCCGTGTGCTGCCGATTGGGTCGCTAGCTCGACCCGGCCCGGGCTATCTGCCCCTAGCGCTTGCTGCAATCATGGCCGGGCTTGGCCTGGCGATCGCCTGGCGCGGTGGCGGGCCGCGCGTTGCTGACCTTACCTGGTCCGAGGCCAGCCATGCGATCAAGCTGCTCGGCGGCTGTGCCGGTGCCGCACTGACCATAGAGTGGCTGGGCTATCGCCTGACCATGTTCCTGCTCGTGCTGTTCTTCCTCGGCGCGATCGAACGGCGCCGACCGTTTGCGGCGGTTGCGACCGCACTCGGCCTATCGCTCGGTTCGTTCTGGCTGTTCGCTGATTTGCTGCGCGTGGCTTTGCCCCGCGGCCCCTGGGGATTCTGACCCGGTGGATACGCTTAACAACCTGGCCCTCGGGTTCTCCGTGGCACTCAGCCCCGAGGTCTTCCTGTTCGCCGTGATCGGCTGCGTCATCGGCACGCTGGTCGGCATGTTGCCCGGAGTGGGGCCGCTGGCCGGTATTAGCCTGCTCTTGCCCGCGACCTTTGGACTCAGCCCGACCACCGCTATCGTGCTGCTCGCCGGCATCTATTACGGCGCCATGTATGGCGGTTCCACGACCTCGATCCTGATGCGAATTCCGGGCGAAGCCGCCTCGGTCATGACCTGCATCGACGGTTACGCCATGACCCAGCAAGGTCGGGCAGGGCCGGCGCTGGCGATCGCCGCCATTGGCTCGTTCATCGGCGGTACCGTCAGTATCGTGGCGTTGATGCTGCTGGCGCCGCCATTGGCATCGCTCGCTCTGCGCTTCGGGCCGCCCGAATATTTCGCACTGCTGACGCTTGGCCTACTCATGCTGGCCTTTCTGTCGGGCGGAACCATGGCAAAGACCTTGGCCATGGCGGCTTTCGGTCTGTTCCTCGGCACCATCGGCATCGATCTCATGAGTGGTTTTCTGCGCTTCCAATACGGCATTGTCGCGCTCGGCGATGGTATCGGATTGGTGCCGGTCGCAGTCGGGTTGTTCGGCGTCTCCGAAATCTTGATGACCATGGGGCAGGGCAGCGCACCGGCGGTGCAGAAGCCGCGTCTGCGCGAGTTGATCCCGACGCGCTTGGATATCCGGCAGTCCGTCGGGCCAATCGGTCGAGGTACAGTGCTGGGCTTCCTCATCGGCATCGTGCCCGGATCGGCCCATATCATTTCGTCTTTCCTGTCTTATGCGCTGGAACGACGTTTGGCCCGGCAACCCGAACGTTTCGGTCACGGAGCTATCGAGGGTGTGGCTGGGCCCGAAACCGCCAACAATGCAGCGGCCTGCGGCGCGTTCGTGCCCATGCTGGCGCTCGGCGTGCCCTCCGGCCCGATCCCAGCGGTTATGTTGGCAGCGCTGATGGTCCACGGCGTGGCGCCCGGCCCGCTTTTGATGGAACAGCAGCCCGCCCTGTTCTGGGGCTTCGTCGCCAGCATGTATGTGGGCAATGCGGTACTGTTGCTGCTGAATCTACCGCTTGTTGGTCTGTTCGTCAGCCTGCTGCGCATCCCCTACGCATATCTCTACCCCGCGATCCTGGTGTTTTGCATCCTCGGCGTCTATGCCGTGAGCGAGAGTGTGGTCGATGTCTGGATCATGATCGCCATGGGTGGGCTCGGTTATGTCCTGCGCAAACTGGATTTCGAGGTGGCGCCGGTCGTGCTCGGCCTCGTTCTCTCGCCCATGATCGAAACGGCCTTGCGCCAATCCCTCGCCATGTCGTCCGGTAGTTACTTGATCCTGGTGAATCGGCCGATTGCGGCGGCCATGCTCGTGCTGGCGGCAACGCTTTTGATTGTGTGTTTACTGCCGCGCGGCAGCTGGCGTCGCATGCTCGGGATCGAAGGTTAGCGCAACGCTATCAGCACGATCGGCAGCGTCACGCCAGCTGCCAGCATTTCGATGGTCAAGATGCCCGCCATCAGGCGGTAGTCGCCGCCCATCTGGCGTGCCAAGGCATAAGACGACACCGAGGCGGGTAGTGCATTGAACAGCACGGCGATGGTCTGGGTCAGGCCGTCGACCCCGAGGGCCTCACATACCCAATAGGTCACCAGCGGAAGCGCCGCCAGTTTGATAGTCGCGGCAAATGCAACGGCTCGCCCGCCCGAGCGCAGAGACGCAAAGTCGAGGCCCGCGCCGACGCCGATCAGGCCGAGTGGCAGTGCGGCCGCGCCGAGAATGGCAAGTGCCGGCCCCAGGATCGGCGGCAGGCCGATTCCAGCCATGCCGAGGCCGGTGCCAACAATCGTAGCAAGGATGATCGGATTGCGCGCGATCGCAAGTGCCGCGCCCGAGAAGCCAACGCCGCGTATGCCGCCATAGTGCGCCAGCACAATCACGCTCGGTGTGTTGACCAGGGGGATCATGATCGCGACGGCGAGCGCGGCCATGACGAGGCCGGGTTGGCCATAGAGCGCGCCGGCGATGGCCAGGCCGATGAACGTATTGAATCGGGTCGCACCTTGGAACACCGATGTGAAGGCCGGCCCGTCGGTCGAGATAAAGCGGCGGAGAGTTAGAAGGATCGCCATGGCGGCGCCGAGCGAGAGGGCTAGCGCGGCGGCCATGGGGACCACATCGATGATGCCATAATCCGTGCGCGCCATGGTCGCGATCAGCAGGGCGGGAAAGAGTATGAGGTAATTGAGCCGGTCGGCTGGCGCCCAGATCGTATCGTCGACGACGCGAAAGTGGCGCAATGCATAGCCCAGAGCGATCAGCAGAAAGATCGGGGCGAGGCCGGCGAGAACCGCGCTCACGCTATCAACCCCGCTCTTGCCTCGGCCAGCCGGTCAAGCGCGCCCTGCAGGATGTAGCCGGCGGCCAGCATGTCGACGAGTTGACCGCGACGCTGGCGTGACAGATCGGCGTCCATCATGGTGCGCATGACGGCGGCGGTGGATAGGCGCTCGTCCCAGAACGCCATGGGCAAATCGGTATGCACTGCCAGGTTTTTTGCGAATTGGCGGACCGATTGGCAGCGCGGCCCTTCCGAGCCGTTCATATTGATCGGCAGGCCCAGGACCAGCCCGCCAACTTCGCGTGCGGTCGCGATGGCAAGCAACGCGTCGGCATCGGCTTTAAACTTAGTGCGCCGGATCGTTTCGATCGGCGTGGCAATGGTCAGCGTCGCATCGGACAGGGCAAGTCCGACAGTCTTGCTGCCGACATCGAGGCCGAGCAGCCTTTGGCCCCGGGTAAGCCCAGCGCCGATATCCAAGAGATCGACGACGGCCAAGACGGGGGGCTATAGCGACTTGCCCGCCGCCGCTTGCTCGATCTGCTCGAGCGCACGGTCGCGCGCGGAAGGATAAGAAAAGCGTTGCCCGACCTCGCGGGCAAGATCGAGACGTTGGCGGTCCAGGCTGTAGTCGAACACCATGCCAACGGCCTCGTCGAGCCGTTCGCGGTAGGTAAAGCCGGTGAGAAAGCGTGCGGCCTCCTCGGGCAGATCGGCTTCCAATGCCAGAGCAACAATGCGTTCGATATAGTGGTCACGGTTGGCGCCGGGCCGGCGCGCCCGAATGCCATGCTGCATGACCGCAATGAACTGGCGGGCATCGATCTGAGCGCCCTCGCGTAGGCCCGTGAGGGCCGCCCGCCAAGCTTCATCGGGTGGGGCCAACAGGTTTTCCGCGCGTGCATAGAGCGCTGGATCGATCGGTTCATGGATCAAATCGTCGATGAGGCGAACGACCAGGCGCACGGCGGCGACAGGTGTGAAAACCGGCTCCGAGTCGGGTTCGCGGTCGATCACCAGCAGGCGAAACGAGGCGATGATGGAGACCAGCGAAAACGCGTTGACCAACACCCAGAACGCCCGTCGGCGGCCGGTGATCCAGCGATGGCCGGCCGCGCGCGGCGCCACCAGCCAGACCGCGGCGGCAAGCAATGGAGCCAGCAGGCAAGCGCTATAGAGGGCGGCGGTGGCGGCGTGGGCGGACATTGGGCCCAAGCAATAGCGGGCTGAAGGCGATGTCAAGTCGGCTCCACGCTTGCGACTCGCCAACGGCCGCTATAGGGTGCGCGCCGCCGATGGAAGGGGCCGGGCATCATGGCGTTGGACAAGGCTGCGGTTAGGAAAATTGCCAGGCTCGCGCGCATTCGCGTGGCCGAGGAGGAGTTGGACGGGCTGGCGGTTGAGCTGTCCAATATTCTCACCTTTGTCGAGCAGCTTGGTGAGGTCGATACCGCCGGTGTCGAGCCCATGACCAGCGTGGTGGCCATGACATTGCCGCGCCGCGCCGATGCGGTAACCGACGGCAACACCGCCGACAAGGTGTTGGTCAACGCGCCCGAGGGCACCGGCAATTTCTTTGCCGTGCCCAAGGTGGTGGAATGACTACCCTGACAGACCTGTCCATGGCCGAGGCGCGCGACGGCCTGCGCGCGCGCAAGTATTCGGCCAAGGAGCTGGCGGAAGCCCATGTGGCAGCCGTCGAGCGGATCAAGCCGCTCAATGCCTTCATCACGGCGACGCCGGAGCGGGCGCTGGCCGCCGCCGCCGAGGCCGATCGGCGGCTGGCGCGCGGCGAGGAGCGGGCCATGGAAGGCTTGCCGCTCGCTATTAAGGATTTGTTCTGTACCGAAGGCGTACTGACCACGGCGGCGTCCCACATTCTCGACGGCTTCAAACCGCCCTATGAATCGACCGTGACCGCCAACCTGTGGCGGGCCGGCGCGCTCATGCTCGGCAAGGCCAATCTGGACGAATTCGCCATGGGTTCGTCGAACATGACCAGCCATTACGGACCCGTGGAAAGCCCGTGGCGGCGCAAAGGCGACAACCGGGCGCTGGTGCCGGGCGGCTCGTCCGGCGGTTCGGCGGCGGCGGTGGCGGCGCGGGCGGCGCTGGGGGCGACAGGTACCGACACTGGTGGGTCGATCCGGCAACCTGCGGCGTTCTGCGGCATCGTGGGTATGAAACCGACCTATGGCCGCTGTTCGCGCTGGGGCATCGTGGCTTTCGCCAGCTCGCTCGACCAGGCTGGGCCGTTGACGCGCAATGTGCGGGATGCAGCGATCATGCTGGGCGCCATGGCCGGCCATGATCCCAAGGATTCCACCAGCGTCGACACGCCGGTTCCCGACTATGAGATGGCGTTGACCGGCGATATCCGCGGCCTCAGGATTGGAATTCCACGCGAATACCGCATGGACGGCATGAATCCCGAGATCGAGCGGCTGTGGGAGCAGGGCAAGGCGTGGCTTCGGGATGCCGGAGCCGAGCCGGTCGATATCAGCTTGCCCCACACCAAATACGCCCTGCCGACCTACTATATCGTGGCGCCGGCCGAGGCGTCGTCCAACCTGGCGCGCTATGATGGTGTGCGCTACGGCTTGCGAGTGCCGGGCCGCACGCTTGATGAGATGTATGAGAACACGCGGGCCGCGGGCTTCGGCAAGGAAGTGCGCCGGCGCGTCATGATCGGCACCTATGTGCTCTCCGCCGGCTATTACGACGCCTATTACAACAAGGCGCGCCAGATCCGCACCTTGATCGCCCGGGATTTCGACCGGGCGTTTAAGGTCTGCGACGCGATCCTGACTCCGACGGCGCCATCCGCCGCGTTTGCCTTGGGCGAGAAGATGGACGATCCCATCGCCATGTATCTCAACGATGTTTTCACCGTGCCCGCCAGCCTGGCCGGTTTGCCCGCCATTTCCGTGCCGGCGGGATTGTCCGGCGATGGTTTGCCACTGGGATTGCACCTGATTGGCCGCGCTTTTGACGAGGCTGGCGTGCTCAAAATCGCCCATGTGTTGGAACGGGCGGCGGATTTCAGGGCGCGCCCATGACGACACACGCACCACATTTAATCCGGGGGGAGAGCGGCGATTGGGAGGTTGTGATCGGGCTGGAAGTGCATGCCCAGGTGACGTCCCAGGCGAAACTGTTTTCCGGCGCCGCCACCGCCTTCGGCGCCGAACCCAACACCCAGGTGTCGCTGGTCGATGCCGCCATGCCGGGCATGCTGCCCGTGATCAACGGGCACTGTATCGAACAGGCGATCAAGACGGGGCTGGGACTGAAGGCTCAGATCAACCGGCGCTCGGTGTTCGACCGCAAGAACTACTTCTATGCCGATCTGCCCGCCGGTTACCAAATCTCGCAATATCTTCAACCTATTGTGGGCAAGGGCGAGATCGTGCTCGACCTCCCCGACGGGCGCGGCCGCACCATCGCCATCACGCGCCTGCACCTGGAAATGGACGCGGGCAAGAGCCTGCACGACCAGCATCCCAGCCAAACCTATATCGACCTCAACCGGGCGGGCGTGGCGCTAATGGAAATCGTGTCCGAGCCCGATCTGCGCACGGCGGAAGAGGCCGGCGCCTATGTGCGCAAGCTGCGCTCGATCCTGCGCTATCTCGGCACCTGCGACGGCAACATGGAAGAGGGCAGCCTGCGCTGCGACTGCAATGTCAGCGTGCGACACCCAGGTGAGAAGTTAGGCACGCGCACCGAGACCAAGAACGTCAATTCCGTGCGTTTCGTCATGGCGGCGATCGAGCACGAGGCGCGCCGGCAGATCGGCGTGCTGGAATCCGGCGGCACGATCCAACAGGAAACCCGCCTGTTCGATCCCGCCACGGGGACCACAAGGCCGATGCGCTCCAAGGAACACGCCCATGATTACCGCTATTTCCCCGATCCCGATCTGCTGCCGCTGGAGCTAAGCGAGGCGGAGATCGAACGCATCCGGGCCAGCCTGCCCGAACTGCCCGACGACAAGAAAAAGCGGTTCATCGAGGGCTACAAGCTGTCGGCCCAGGATGCCGGCGTGCTCGTGGCCGAACAGGCCGCGGCGAATTTCTTCGAGGCCGTGGCGGCCGGCCGCGACGCCAAGCTGGCGGCCAATTGGGTGATCAACGAGCTGTTCGGCCGCCTCAACGCCGCGGGCAAGCCGATCGATGCCTCGCCGGTCGCGGCCGAGCGCCTGGGCGCCCTGGTCGACCTGATCCAGGACGGCACGATTTCCGGCCGCATCGCCAAGGATGTGTTCGAGACCATGTTCGAGACCGGCCGCGATCCCGCTGCCATCGTCGAGGAAAAAGGCCTGCGCCAGGTGTCCGACACCGGCGCGCTCGACGCCGCGATCGCCGAGGTGCTCGCCGGCAATGCCGACAAGGTCGCCGAGTTCAAATCGGGCAAGGACAAGCTGTTCGGCTTTTTCGTCGGCCAGGTGATGAAGAAAACGGGCGGCAAAGCCAATCCGGGCCTGGTCAACGACATGCTGCGGAAGAAACTGTCGTCGTGAGCGCCGAGCGCTTTATTGGCACTTGGCGCATGGTGTCCTGGGTGTTGCGGGACGGCGAGGGGCGGGAAAGCCGGCCGCTCGGCACGGACGGGCAGGGTTTGCTGACCTATACGGCCGACGGCTACATGTTCGCCTTGCTCATGCGGCCCAACCGCAAGCGCCACGCGGTGGACGACCCCATGGGCGGCACGGCGGCCGAGGCCCAGGCCTCCATGGCAGGGTTTCACACCTATTGCGGCCGCTATCGCTTGGAAGGCGACGGCACGGTCGTCCACACGGTCGAGATGTGCCTGTTGCCCAACATGATCGGGACCGAACAGCGCCGTTTCTACCGCTTCGATGGCGATCGGCTGCACCTAACCACGCCGCCCATGACCCGCAAGGGCAGCACGGGCGTCGGCGAGTTGGTGTGGGAACGGGTCGGATCCTAACCCAGCTTCACCGCCGTGC
>SHVW01000063.1 GCA_009694085.1 Alphaproteobacteria bacterium | reverse complement strand
GCGCCCCAGGACAGGCCGAACATGGCAACCGCGCCCGTGCACCAGGGTTGCGACGCGATCCAGGCGATGGCGTCAACGGCATCCTCGGCATACTGGGCGGCGAACTGTGCGCCGTAGATGCCCTCGGAATCGCCAGTGCCGCGCACATCGAGCCGGATCGAGGCATAGCCATGGCCAGCGAAATAGCCGTGATTGCGCCAATCGCGAAATGCCGTCATGTCTCGCTTGCGATAGGGGATGTATTCGAGCAAGGCAGGCACGGGGACCGCCGTCGCATCCGCTGGCAGCCAGATGCGCGCGGCCAACCGCGTGCCGTCGCGGAGCGGTATCCACTGATGGTCGATGACCCGCACCTGATGGGGCAGATCGCTGACGTTGCGCATCGACTCGCCCTCCGGATCGTCTGCTGACGCTGTGGTCGCGATCGCCTATTTCGACAGGTAGTCGAAGGCCGAGAGCACATGGGTGCGGACGATGTGGAAAAACACCTCGACCTCGACATGCTCGTCATAGGAGCCCATGCCGGTGGGCGCGGGGCCGTACACATAAGCCGGCACATTGTGATAGCGCCAGAGCCGCGTATCGGTGGCACCCAGGCTGATCACCGGCTTCGGCTCGAAGCCTTTGAGGTTACGCACATTGGTCCGCAGGATATCGACCATCTCGTGGTCGGGGTCGCACCAGCTGGGCGCGTTGTAGTTGATCTCGCGCAGCTTGGCCTGGGGATAGCCCGATAGGATCCTCTGCACCGCGGCCATCACCTCTTCCTTTGTGATGCCGACGGGCAAACGCACATCCACCTCCATGCGCGCTTTGGACGGCGTCATGTTGACTTTGATGCCGGCATCGACCACGCCGATATTCACCGTCACCTTGGGCACGATATCGGCTGAGCCCACGCCCTGAGCGATCTCGATCTCCGTGCGCGCGGCACGCAGCGCACCCATGACGTTGTCCGGTGCGCGCACGGGCAGGTCCGTCAATTTTTCCAGATCGCCCGTCAACTTGGCCGCAAGTTTCGACGCGCTCTCGCTGGCATGGGGATAGGCACCATGGGACCCCCGGGTCTCGATGGTGATTTCAAGCCAGATCAACCCTTTCTCGCCGAAGCGCAGCGTATGCGGGCTGGAGGGCTCGCCATTGAGGCAGCAATCGCCGTGGACCTCGGGGTGGTGCTCCATCAGGTAGCGCGCCCCCCAGGG
The DNA here is from genome assembly GCA_009694085.1 of Alphaproteobacteria bacterium. Taxonomy (GTDB): domain Bacteria; phylum Pseudomonadota; class Alphaproteobacteria; order SHVW01; family SHVW01; genus SHVW01. The sequence goes on along the minus strand of SHVW01000063.1, from coordinate 17,898 downwards.
GCCGAAGGTTTCCTCGTCCGACACGCAGGTCAGTGTCAGCTTGCCCTTGAGCTGGTCCTTGATGCGGCTGAGATAGTGGTAGGTGAAGATCGACGCCGTCGTACCGCATTTCATGTCCGACGTGCCGCGGCCATAAACCTTGCCGTCGACCACCGCACCGGACCACGCGCCATGCTTCCAGCGCTCCTCATCGGCAACTGCGAACACGTCGATATGGCCGTTGAGCACGAGATGGCGGCCGGGTTTACCGCAATCGAAACTGGCCACGATGTTCGGCATGATGGCATTGGGCGCGATCACGCGATGGGCATGCTTTTCCGCATCGAGAAAACTCCGGATATGTGCCGTGGCGGCGATCGTGTCGCCCGGTGGATTCGGCGACTTGGCCTGGACGAATTTGCTGAAAAAGGTAAGCAGCTTGTCTTTGTCCTGGTCGATCCAGGCGAGCAGTTGATCTTTGGTGACGGCCATGGCTGATCTCCTCTACGGATGTTTGGGGTGACGGGGCACGGCCAGGCCATCGACCGCGACGGCGCCGGCCGGCCCGGCGATGACGGGGTTGGCATCGAATTCGGAAAGGTGATCGCCCAGCGCAGCTGCCATGACGCTGAAACGCTCGATGGCCTGGGCAAGCCGGGCAAGATCGGTGGCGGGCTTGCCGCGAAAACCATTGAGCAGGGGGCGCAGTTTCAGGCGATCGAGCGCTGCCAGCGCCGTCGCAGCCGAGAAGGGCGGCACCAGCGAGATCGCATCGACCAGTAGCTCGACCATCACGCCGCCGGCGGCAATGGTGACGATCGGGCCGAATTGGGCGTCATGGGTCATGCCAAGAAGCAACTCTACCCCATCGGGCGCATAAGCCTGTATCTCGACCGCAGAGCCGCACGCGGCGGCCACACGATCATACGCACGTGCAACCGCAGCGCCATCGATAAGACCGAGTGACACGCCACCGACCTCGGTCTTATGCAGGATCGCGGGATTGGCCGTCTTAAGCACGACGGGAAAGCCCAGTGCTGCTGCCGCACTAACGGCAGCCTCGCGCGAATCCGCCACACGGCTCGCCACGGTGGCCACGCCGAACTCCGCCAACATGGCCAAGCTATCGGTGGCCGACAGCGCTTCGCCGCCCCGGGCCAGTTTCTCCCGCCAGCGTGCCACCACAGCTTGCGGTGCGGATGCAGGCGGCGCTTCGGCCGGCATGCGACGGCGGGCGTGAAAAGCGAGGAACCGGCCGAGCGCGGTCAGCGCCGGCTCCGTTCCCATCAACACCGGAATGCCATGCCCGCGTAGCTCCGCTGCCTTATCCCGGCAGATCGTGCTGTGCAGATTGCCGAAGGCGACGATCGGTTTCGCGGTTGTCGCCGCAGCGGCCACCACGGAGTCCGCGATCTTATGTAGATAAGCCCGCGCAGGCACCATGTTGCTGGCCATGGCGACCACGCCGACGGCGGGATCGTCGGCCAGGATTTTCAGGCAATCCTCGAAGATGTAACCGCCATCGCCCCAAGCATCGAGCGGGTTTGCGACCTCGAAACCGGGATCGAGCTTGGCGGCCAAACGATCCCGGGTTGCCGGCGAGAGTTCGGCAAGCGATACGCCCAGATCGGCCGCGACATCGACGATGACCTGCCGCTCGCCGCCCGAATCCGTGACGATGGCAAGCCCGTCGGCCGGTGCGGGCCGGCCGCGCCCAAACAGCTCCAGTGTGTCGGTCATTTCGTCGAAGGTGCGAACGCGCACGACATTGTAACGTCGGCAAATTGCATCGAACGCAGCATCCGAACCGGCGATGGCGCCGCTATGGGCGCGGGTAAATTCGCGCGCCCGGTCGCTACGGCCAAGCTTGAGCGCTACCACCGCGATGCCCCGCCGATCTGCCTCTTCCAGGGCGGCGAGGAAGCCGGCGGGATCGCGCACGGTTTCCAATATCAGGCCCACCACCCGCGTCTCCGGCTGCTCGACCAAGAAAGCGAGATAGTCGGACAGGGTGGTGGCGATTTCCTGACCGGCAGAGATGACGTAGTTGAAGGAGAGTTGGCGTTGATTGGCGAGAAATCCCGACCAAGTGGAACCGGAATGGGAAATCAGCCCGATCGGCCCCGGCCGGTCGGGCACCGGCGGCGCCAGGGCGACCACTTTGAGCTTGTCCACGATATTGACGAAACCCATGCAATTGCCGCCGAGCACCGCCATGCCCGCTTCGCGCGCGATCGCGCCGAGCCGTTCGGTCATAGGCAGTCGGCCACCCGTATCCGCCTCGTAGCAGCGGCCGAAGATGGCAACCGAGCCCGCACCCGCCTCCGCCGCCTCGGTCATCAACGGTTCCAGCCGGTCATCGGCGACCGCCATCAACACCAAATCGGGCGGCCCAGGAAGCGCCTTCAAACTGGGAAAGCTGGCGCGCCCGCCGATCTCCGGATAGCGCGGATTGACCAAGTGAATGGCGCCGCCGTAACCCCAACCCGATACCGCCCGGGTCAACATCTCGCCGAAACTGCCTTCCCTAGGCGAGGCACCGACGATGGCAACGGATTGGGGACGAAGAAGGCGGTCGATAGACCGACGGTGCACACTCATCGATGCAGCCCTGCCATGATTTCGACGCGCGAGACGCCGGCCGCGGAGCGCGCTAGGATAGTCGTCATTTCGCCATCGTATTGGGAGGAATCGACGTCATGCTTGCCAGCCCTGCCAAGGCTACCCCGCCCGCCAGCAACGATCGCGAGGCCCTGGAGGCCCGCATCGACCTCGCCTGCGCCCACCGGGCCGCGGCAAAGCTGGGCTACCACGAAGGCGTCTGCAACCACATGACCGTGATGGTGCCCGGCCGGCGCGACCGATTCCTGATCGGTCCGAAGGGCATGCATTGGGCGGATGCCACAGCCAGCAAGCTGATCGTGATCGACGACAAGGGCAAGGTGGTCGAGGGCGAAGGAACGGCATCCATCACCGGCTATTGCATCCACACCCGCATCCATCTGGGTCATCCCGCAGCTGGCGTCGTGCTGCACACCCATATGCCCTATGCGACCGCGCTGACCGCGATCAAGGGCGGACGCTTGGAGATGGTGCATCAGAACGCCACCCGCTTTTTCGAGCGCGTCGCCTATGACGACGATTTCAACGGCTTCGCCTTCGGCACCGAGGAAGGCGACCGCATGGCCCGCGTGATGGGCGACTGCAATATTCTGTTCCTGGGCAATCACGGAGTCATCGTGGTCGGCGCCACCGTGGCCGATGCGCTGGACGATCTTTACTACCTGGAGCGGAGTTGCCAGGTCCAGGTGCTGGCCATGTCCACGGGCCGGCCGCTCAACATCATCCCCGACGCCATGTGCCGCGCCACCCGCGACAGCTACACCGGCCGGCACAAGAACGCCGAACTCCTGCTCCAGGCCTATAAGGACACGTTCGACCGGGAAGAGCCGGAATACGCGTCCTGATCGCCTGATCGAGGTGTTGCGGCCGCGAGGATGACGTCCGGACAAGGCGCGGTTGAACGGCTGGCCGCGCCGATCCGGGGGGCACTCTGGTATATCGGCGCCGGCGTCAGCTGGTCGTTCATGGGCGGCATCGTGCGCCACCTGTCGTTCGAGCTGCCGGTATTCGAGATTATTTTCTTCCGCGCCTTCCTTGGCCTGGTCGTCATGGTGCCATGGTTGATCTACCGGCGCCTCAGCCCGATTCCCAAGCGCCACCGCGCCATCTTCTCGATCCGCGGCGTGTCCGAAATTTTCGCCATGATGACGTGGAACGCGGCAATCTGGCTGATGCCGCTGGCCGACGTGATCGCTCTGGGCTTCGCCGCGCCGCTGTTCGCGACCTTGCTCGCGGTACTGTTCCTGGGCGAGCGCGTCGGTTTGCGCCGGGGCATGGCCATCTTGATCGGCATTTCCGGCGCCATGCTGATCGTGCGGCCGGGATTTCAGGCACTCAATCTGGCCGCCATCTTCGCGTTGATCGCGGCCTTCGGGACTGCCGTATCGCGCATCACCGGGCGAAAGCTGTCGCACACGGAAGATCCCTTGGTAATCGTGGCGTCGATTGCCCTGTTCACGGTACCGGCGACCTTGATCCCGGCGGTCATCGTCTGGCAGACGCCTACCCCAATCCAGGCGATCTGGTTGCTGGCCATGGGCGGCCTCGGCAGCCTCGGCCATCTGTGCCTGTCGCAAGCGCTGCGCGTGTCCGAGGCGTCCGAACTGGCGCCCTACGATTTCGGTCAATTGCTCACCGCTGTGATCATCGGCATCGTGGCGTTCGGCGAGGTGCCCGATTTGTGGACCGTGCTCGGCGCGGTCGTGATCGCCAGCACAGCTATCTACGTCGTGCGGCGCGAGGCCCAGCTTCACCGACTGTGCATGGCGCAAGGCGCCGCTCCTAGAACCGATCGACCCGGAACGGGCTGACATCGATGGCCGGTTTGCGACCGGCCACGAGATCGGCGATCACGCGGCCCGTGGTGGATGCGCCGCTCAGCCCGGTATGGCCATGGCCGAAGGCATAATGCACGCGCCCATGGTGGGGCGAGCGCGAGATCACCGGAATGGTATCGGGCGTGCACGGCCGATGGCCCATCCACTGCGAGAATTTAGCATCGCGCAGATTGGGATACATGGCTTTGCCCTGTTCCAACAGCACGCGCGCGCGGCGCCAATCTGGTTCGGCGTCCAGGCCCGCCAGTTCGACCGTGCCGGCGAACCGCACGCCCATCTCCATCGGTGTCGCCATGAATTTAGCGTCGGCCCACATGATGTTGATGCGCGGCGCGATGTCGGAATCGGCGACCGTGACGTGATAGCCGCGCTGGGTCTCCAACGGCACCGAACTGCCCAGTTGTTTCGATAGGATATGAGACCAGGCGCCGGCAGCAATCACCAGATGTTCGACCGGCACATCGCCGCCATCGGTCTGGAGCGCGTTCGGACCGCCCTCGCCCATGCGAAAGCCGGTGACGCGGCGACGTAGGATGGTGCCGCCGGAGCGCTCGAACTGCTCGGCCAACATCTGGACCAGCTTGAACGGATTGGAACAATGCCCGTGAGTGGGGAAGTGGATGCCGCGCGCGAAGATCGGTGCCAGCGTCGGCTCGATCTGGCGGATTTGGTCGGCATCGATCTCTTCGATCTCGCAGCCGCGCTCGCGTCGGAGTTTCCAGCCCAGGCTGTCCTTGCGGAAAGCTTCTTCGGAGCGATAGACATGCATTTGACCGGATTTATGGATCAACCCCGCTGCGCCCGCCGCCTTGGCAATGGGATCGTAGGACTCGAACACCGGTCCCAGCAACGCGCGCAGCGCGGTCGCAACCTCTTCCACCCGATCGATCCGCCCAGCGCGCACGAAGCGGATCAACCAGGGCAGTACGGGCAACAAGTACCCCCAACGGATGGCAAGCGGCCCCAGCGGGTCCATCAGCCATTTCGGTACCTGTTTGAGCATGCCGGGCATGGCAACCGGCACAATCGAACCGGGCGACAGACCGCCGGCATTGCCGAAGGAACAACTCTCGCCGGGCGCGACCGAGTCCACGACGGTGACCTTGTGACCGTCGCGCTGCAAATAGCTGGCGCAACAAATCCCGACGATGCCGGCGCCGATGACGGTGACGCTCTTCACTTCGATGCTCATCGAACCACCGACCTCCGCCGCAAATACTCAGCCAACAGGATCACGATCGTGATGAAGACGAGCAGAATGGTGGAAACGGCGGCCAGGGTCGGGTTGACCTTGAGCAAGGCATCGTCCCACATCTGTTTGGGCAAGGTTGTCGCCAAGCCGCCCGACACGAACAAGGCGATGGTCAACTCGTCGAACGAGGTGATGAACGCAAACAGGAAGGCCGCGACAAGGCCGGAGCGAATGAGCGGGATAGTGATGTGCCAGAGCGTGCGTAACGGCGTGGCACCCAAGCTGCCCGCGGCTTGGTCGAGCCTCTCGTCGTAATTCTTCAGCACCGCCATGACCGTGACCACGACATAGGGAATGGCCAGCACGGCGTGGCCCAGGATTAGGCCGATCGACGTGCCGATCAAGCCGACCCGGGCGTAGAAATAGAACAGCGCCACCGCGATGATGATGCGCGGGATGATCAGGGGCGACAGGATGAAGGCGAGCATCGCTGTCTTGCCCATAATGCGCTGGCGCACGAGCACGAAGGCGGCGGGTGCGCCGATCAGCATGGCGAGCCCGGCCGATGCGGTCGCCACCACTAGCGAACGCACGGTGGCCGCCATCCAGATCGGCGAGTCGAAATAGGCATCATACCAGCGCATCGAATAGAATTTTGGCGGCCATTCGATGAAGGCGTCGGTGGTGAAGGACACGGGCACGATGAAGAAGGTCGGCGCGGCCAGGAAACCGATGATCAAGAACGCCACCACGCCCAACACCGTGCGCGACCATTGCCGGGTCAGTCGGTCGGCTGGCCGCGGCACCAACCGCTCATAGACGATCGAGACGGCATCGCAGATCCGACCGATCAAGCCGAGCAGGATGTCGCCGATCCAGGCGGCAATCGCGGCGATCGGATTGCGCCGGCCGCCGCCCTGTGAAGTCGTGGTCTCGCCGGCCAGGGTCGACATGCCGAGCGCGCGATCGTAGAAATAGAACACGATCAGCGCCGTCACCAGCAACAGCATGGATACCGCGCCGGCAAAGGCCCAGTTCAGCAGCTCCTGCACCTGGGTGATGATGATTTGGGTGATCATGGTCTGGAGCCGTCCGCCCAGCAAGGCCGGCGTGATGAAGAAACCCAGTGCCGTAATGAACACCAACAACCCGGCCGCGGCCACGCCGGGCAGCGAGAGTGGGAAATAGATGCGCCAGAACGCCTGGCCGCCGCGCGCGCCCAGCGTGGCGGCCGCCCTGGGAAGGTTGGCATCGATGTTCTCCATCACCGACACCATGGTCAGGATGGCAAGCGGCATCAACGCGTGCGACATGCCGATCATGACGCCGGTGAAATTGTAGATCAGCGCCAGCGGCGCATCGGTCAAGCCCAGCGCCTGGAGCCATTTGTTGATCGCACCGTTGCGACCGAGCAGTACGATCCAGGCGAAGGTACGCACAAGAAAGCTGGTCCAGAATGGCAGCAGCACCCATATCATCAGGTTATTGCGTCGGCGTTCCGATGTCGTCGCCAGCAGATAGGCGACGGGATAACCGCCGACGATGGCGAAGAAAGTGCACCACGCCGACGTCTCCAGCGTGATCACCAGGACGCGGAAGTAAAGGTTGGACGTGAACAGGCGTTCGTAATGCGCAAGCGTCAATACGCTCGTGCCCTTCTCCAGCCCGCTCAGCATCAGTAATTGGCCGACGGGATAGAGGAAGACGACGCCCAGGAACAGCAGGACGGGGATCAGCGGCCAGGCCGCGCGCCACGGCCGCAGGCGTTGCGCCAGCGCGCTCATGCCGTCAGCAGGACCGTGCTATCGGCCGACCAGCCCAGGCGCACGCGCTGGCCGCGCTCCAGCCCGGAGATCGGCCCAAGGGTCAGTCGCGTCGCCGACACGGCACGGTCGCCCGCGACGCGCGCGTAGTACTTCGTGACGCCTCCGACCATGATGACCTGGTCGAGCGTGCCCTCGACCACGTTGTCGGCGCTATCCGCCGGCCCCAACAGCGCCAGGCGCTCGGGCCGCACCATCAGCTTGACTGCCTGCCCCACCGCGATGCCATCGGCGGTCGGCGCACGCACGAGCGCACCATCCGGCGTCTTGACGGTGGTCCGATCGCCCACGACCGCCTCGACCGTCGCCTCCAGTAAGTTCGACTCGCCGAGGAAACCGGCGGCGAACACCGTGCGCGGCTTGAAATAGAGATCGGCCGGCGTGCCCAATTGCTCGATCCGCGCCTCGTTCATGAGGCAGATGCGGTCGGACATGATCATCGCCTCTTCCTGGTCGTGCGTGACGTAGAGGGCGGTGATGCCGAGTTCGGTATGAAGCTGTTTGATTTCGAGCTGCATCTGGTCGCGCAGCTTCTTGTCGAGCGCGCCCAGCGGCTCGTCCATCAGAATGATCGATGGCCGATAGACCATGCAGCGCGCCAAGGCGATGCGCTGTTGCTGGCCGCCGGAAAGCGCGCGAGGCAACCGATCGGCCACTTGGGGCAGGCGCACGATGTCGAGCACGCGACCGACCTCTTGGCGGATTTTGTCGGTCGCCATGTTGCGCATACGCAGGGGAAACGCGATGTTCTCGTAGACTGTCATGTGCGGGAACAGTGCATAGTTCTGGAACACCATGCCGATGTCGCGCTTGTAGCTGGGCGCGAAGGTGGCGAGCTTACCGTCGATCCAGACCTCGCCGCGATCGGGTTGGATCAAGCCGGCGATGATCATCAGCATGGTCGTCTTGCCCGAGCCGGACGGGCCGAGCAAGGTCAGGAACTCGCCTTCCTCGAGGTCGAACGCGGCCTCCGTCAGTGCCACGACCGGGCCATAGGTCTTGCGCAGATCGCGCACGGTCAGTTTGTGTTTGGCATTCGTCATGTCGGTGTGCACGGCCTCCAGGCTTTCGAGCGACTCGCCGGAGCCGGGTCCATAACGGCCGGGCGGAGCCGCGTCACCGACACGGCCCCGCCCGTTCCAGACGACTTAGGTTACGACAGCAGCCAGGATTCGAACTGCTCCGTCACCTTGTCCTTGTTCTTGCCCCAATAGACGGCATCAGCCTGGATCGCCGTTTTGAAGTTCTCGGGGTAAGTCGGCAGCTTCTTAGCTGTCGCCTCTGGAATGTACTTGAACGCGTCGGGGTGGGTCGGACCATAGGACACATGCTTGGTCCATTTGGCCTGACGCTCGCCATCGACCGCAAACTTAATGAACTCGCGGCACATGTCGGCCTTCGGCGTGCCGCGGATGATGCACCAGCCCTCCGAGCTCCAGAGGTTCTGGTTCCACACGATCTTGACCGGCGCGTTCTCGTCGATCACGGTCTGGGCCCGGGCGTTCCAGGTCGTGCAGATATCGACTTCACCTGTCTTGAGCAGTTGCGAGGTCTGCGCGCCACCAGTCCACCACACGGCGACCTCTTTCTTGATCTGGTCGAGCTTCTTGAGCGCGCGCGGGATGTCGAGGGGATAGAGCTTGTCGCCCGGCACGCCGTCCGCCAACAGGGCCATTTCGATGGTGTCGAAGGGATGCTTGCGCAGGCAGCGCCGGCCCGGGAAGTCCTTCACGTTCCAGATATCCGCCCAGGTCTTGGGCTCGTTGCCCTTGAAGTGGTCGGTACGGAACGCATACATCGCCGTGAACACGTTGTTGCCGGCAAAAAAATCGGTCTTGAAGTGCGCTGCGGTCGCGCGGATGCTGGGCGTGTCAACATTGAGCTTTTCGAGATAATTACCTTCGCCAAGGAGCTGGTCATGAGCGGCGCGCGACAGAAGCGCCATGTCCCAGGTATAGGACTTGGTATCGACCATGCCTTTGATCAGACTGGTCGGCTCGTGCTGACCGGCGACGCCGACGGATTCGATGCCTGTCGCCTTCTTGAAGTCGGTGTGGAAGGCTTCCTGGAAGCCAGCAGAGTAGGGTCCGCCCGGATCGCGCACGACGATGCGCTTTTCCTGGGCGCTCAGCTTGCGCCAATAGGACGGTGCGGTCAGTGCAATGGTGGTACCGCCGGCGAGCTGCAAGATGCGCCGGCGTCCGATCACGAGATTGCCGATACGAGTGAGCTTCTTGGTCATGGGTCCCTCCAGATGCCTGTGTTCGAGTTGGGTGGGTCCGCGGCGCCCTTAATTGTCCGTGTTATGCCCCAGCCGCGGCTGTATTCACCGAATATTCCAATGCATGGTACGCAAGATCGTTGGCGTCGGCAACCCTCAGCCCTTGCGCCGTGCGGCGCGTGTGGCGAAGAAGGCCGCCATCGCTTCCTGCGGCTCGCCCGAGGCATAAGCCTCGCGCTGGATAGCGCCGCCGGATTTGAAGGCCTCGTCGAAAGCGGCCTGGGTCACCTGACGGAAGCGCTTTTTATTCAGGCGCATGGCGATCGGCGGCTTGGCCGCCAGCATCTCGCCGATCTCGATTGCCTTGGCCATCACGTCGCCCTGGGGCACAAGATAATGCATCAGGCCGATATGCTTGCACTCCGCAGCTTCCATCATGCGGCCTGTCAGCGTCAATTCGACCGTGCGCGATAGGCTGAGCCGCTCGATCATCAAGAGCGGGCCGAGCACGCTGGGAATACCGGAATTGATCTCGGGCTGGCCCATGCGCACGCCGGCATGGCCGACGCGAATGTCGCACAGCATGGCGAACTGGAAGGCCGAACCGGCGGCCACGCCATTGAGCGCCGCGATCGATGGCTTGGTCAGCTTGCGCAGGCTGTCGTAGAAGTCGCGCCAGGACTTGAACCAATCCACTCCTTCCTTGCCGCCCTTGAACTTGCGCGTTTCGTCCAGATCCTGACCGGCGGAGAAGGCGCGGTCGCCCGCCCCGGTGAGCACGATGGCACGCACCGACTTATCCCGGTCGAAGGCCTCAATGGTCTTCTTGAGCACGGCCCGCATGGGGCCGTCCCAGGCGTTGAGTTTTTCCGGTTTATTGAGAGTAACAATGCCGACACCGCGCTCGATGCGGACGAGGATCGATTTCGCCATAAAGACCATACCCCAACTTTAATCGTTATTTTGCCCTCTCTATCGCCATGCGATAGGGGCGGGTTTCGAAGACTCCTAACGATCACTGACGGCGCGACGTGCTGTCAAGCTCCGCATACCGCCAGCAAAAACCTCTTCGCCACCGGCATTCAACCCGAGTCGAGTCTGCGGTGAATCGATTCAATAACTGTTTCGTGCCCTTGAGGCGTGACTGGGCGATTCAAAACAACACGCAATATGTCTCCGGCGCAGTCAAACCGTTTTATTGTGCATTTATAGGCAATTCAAATGTTGCACCAGTTTCCCCACTGTGAAGACTTTATAATACTAAAATACGATAGAAGAAATCGCTTGGCTTCCCTAGCCAGAACTGCACCGTCGCGATAGGATGATTCAGAGCGTTATCCGCCGTGGCAACACACGAATTCATCAAAGGAGAGGACGCAATGCTCGCTGTCGAGAAACTGGATCGGTCGGCCGTCAAGTGCTCGACTATGGCAGAGGGCGACGCCGCCGATTGGGAAATCGTGGCACGCGCCTATCGCGAGGAAACGGTCGGTCTCGCCGATCGCGTCATCGAACAGCTTCATCGCCTGAAGAATTACCGCTACGGCTATCAGGTCGATCGCTTTGAACATTGTTTGCAAACCGCAACGCGCGCCATGCGCGAAGGTGCGGACGAGGAAACCACGGTCTGCGCGCTGCTGCACGACATCGGCGACGATCTGGCGCCCCACAGCCATGGCGACTTCGCCGCCGCGATCTTGAAACCCTACATCACGACCGAAAATCATTGGTTGATCCAGCATCACAGGACCTTCCAAGGTTATCATTTCTTCCATTTCATGGGCCAGGACCGCAACGAGCGCGACAAGTATCGCGGCCATCCCGCCTATGAGCGCACCATTCGCTTCTGCGACAACTGGGACCAAGCGGCGTTCGATCCGAATTACGACACCATGCCGCTCCAGGTCTTCCTGCCTATGGTCGGTCGCATCTTCGCCCGTCAGCCCTTCAGCCTTGCGGCTCGGTGAGAGCGAGATCATGTTTGCGACCGACTACAGCCGGCAACCGATCGAATCCTTCTTTCCCGAAGACATGTTCAACCCGATTCACTATCGGGGCGTGCGCCGGCCGGTCATGGAGGCGGAGACCCTGCCGAACTGGTGCTACATCTCCGAGACCTTCTACAAGCGCGAGGTCGACCGCATCTTCATGAAGGTGTGGAACTTCGTCGACCGCACCGACCGCATCCCCTTGCCCGGCGATTACTTCACCTTCGACTATGTGGGCGTGCCCATGGTGATCATCCGCGGCCGGGACGGCGTGGTGCGCGCCTTCTCCAATTCCTGTCGCCATCGGGGCGCGCGCATCGTCGATGGCGCGGGCAATTGCAATGTGCTGCGCTGCCCCTATCATAGCTGGGCTTATGCGCCGGATGGCCGGTTGGTCGCCGCGCCCGATATGGAAGACACGCTCGACTTCGATAGGTCGGAGTTCGGCCTCGTTCCGATCCGCCTCGAGGTCTGGGGCGGCTTCATGTTCGTCAATTTCGACAGCGATGCCGTTTCACTGAAAGATTTCCTCGGCGATCTTATCCCCAACACCGTGTCTTATAATTTCGATGACTTGGTGTGCGTGCGCCGCAAGACTTACGAACTCGCCTGCAATTGGAAACTCTTCTTCGAGAACTTCGCCGAGCAATACCACATCCCCTATCTCCATGGCGGCACGCTCAATCGCCAGAAACGGAAGATCAACCCACCGGAGCCGACGCGCGGGGCTTATGAGGCGCTCTATGTTCAACACCCTGGCAGCCGCATGCTGCTCCAGGGCGACACCGGTTTCCCGGCCATCGAGGGGCTCGCCGGACGCTATGCCGAGGGCACCTACTACCCCAGCGTCTATCCCAGCACCAGCATGGGCATGTGCATCGATGGCATGTGGTGTGTGCGCACGGATCCACTCGGTCCGCACAAGACGCGGCTCGTGGTTTGGACCTGTTTTCCGCGCAAGACTGTGGAACGGCCCGATTTCGAACAGGTCGTGCAGAGCTACTACAAGCGGCTGGACACCACGATTCCCGAGGACAACACGGCCTGCGAGCTCCAGCAGAGGGGGTTGATGTCACCCTTCAATCGGCCCGGCCGTATCGGCAGGCTTGAGAAACTCGTCCATTCGATCAACAATTGGGTTCTCGATCGCGTCATCGGCAATCATGCCTGACGGCGCGACTCGGCGATAAGGGAGCCCGAATTATGGCAAAACGCAGGACAGATTGGCGTGGTGTGTTCGTCGTTTCGGTGACGCCGTTCACCGCCGACGGCGCAATCGATGAAACAGCGTTTCGCACCCTCATGGATCGCTTCGTTGCCGATGGGGTGCAAGGCATCATCGTCGCAGGCAGCACCGGCGAGTGGTACACCATGACCGATGGCGAGCGCATGCGTCTGTTCGAATTGGCGCGCGCGCAGGTGGGCGGCCGGGTCAAGCTGATCGCCGGCACCTCGGCGATCGCCACGCGCGATGCCGTGGCGCTGACGCGCGGCGCACAAAAGCTCGGCTATGACGGCGCCATGGTCCTGGCCCCGCCCTATGCGCTACCCAGCGAGCGGGAATTGTTCGGCCATTTCGAAGCGATCGCCGATGTCGGCCTACCGCTCATGGCTTATAACAATCCAGGCCGCACCCAGATCACGATCTCGCCGGCCTTTGCCGAGAAACTGGCGAAACTTCCCACCGTCGTCGCGTTGAAGGACAGCTCGAAAGACCTGTACGCGCTGGCCGACACGCTGCACCGCATCGGCGACGAGGTCGCCGTGTTCTGCGGGCTGGAGCCCTATGCCATGGCGATGATCGGGCGCGGCGCGGTCGGCACGGTGTCCATGGCAGCCAACATTCTGGGGCCTCAGGCGGTTGAGTTCTGCGATCATCTCCTGGCCGGCCGTTTTGCCCAGGCCCGACCGATTGAGGACGCAATCGACCGGCTCTACGAGGCGTTCTATGTCGGCGGTTACGGCGCCTATGTGGTGATCAAGGCTTGCATGAATTTGGTCGGCCGGCCCGCCGGTTTCCCGCGCTTGCCCCATCTGCCGGTCGACGACGCCGGACTCGATCGGCTGCGCCAGGTGCTGACCGCCATCGGCGCAACCAATTCCAAGGCAAGGGCGGCGGAATAAGTCAACCCGTCGAGCCTGCCGACCATGGCGGATCTACCGAAGGATACGGACATTCTGGTGATCGGCGCCGGCATCGCCGGGCTTTGTTCCGCCCTCTATCTTGCACGAGCCGGGCGCACCGTAGCGGTGGTCGAGCGCGGCGAACCCTGGGGCGATGCTTCGGGCGCCAATGCGGGCACGCTATCGCTCCAGGTCAAACGGCCGGAGGTGCTGCACATCACGCGACGCGCGATCGAGCTGTGGCAAGACTTCAAGGCCGATTTCGGCATCGATGTCGGCTTCGGCCGGCCCGGCGGCTTGCGTGTGGCAACCAATGCGCGCGAGGTTGACATGCTGCGCCACTCTCAAGCTGAGCAACGTACGCTCGGCATCGAGGTCGAGTGGCTCGACGGCAATCGGTTGCGCGATACCGCACCGTGGCTGGGCCCAACCGTACTCGCCGCCACCTGGTGCGACTGGGATAGTTACTCAAGCCCGCTTCAAGCCGGACGCGCCCTGATCGACGGGGCAAGACGTGACGGCGTTGCCGTGATCGGCGGGGCCGCCGTGACGGCGATCGCGAAAGAGACAAAGGGTTATCGCGTGACGACGGCATTGGGCGTCATCGCCTGCAACACTCTGGTCATCGCAGCCGGCGCCTGGTCGGGCGAGGTCGCTGCCATCCTCGGCGTGACTCTACCCGTCTCAGCCGACGTCAACATGCTGTCCGTCACCGAACCCGCGCCTCACCTGATCGACAAAGTCGTCACCCATATCGGCGGCATCCTGTCGCTCAAGCAGTATCCCAACGGCACCTGTTTGATCGGCGGCGGTTGGCAAGGTCAGGGAGGGCTTGCTTCTGGCCGTAAAGAGATCGATCACGAGCAGCTCATGCACAATTTCCGGGTTGCCATCGGTGTGGTGCCGGCTCTGGCCAATCTGCGCCTGGTGCGCAGTTGGTCCGGATTCGAGGGCGTGGCAGCCGACGCGCTCCCGCTATTCGGCCCTCTGCCCGGCCGACCCGCCGCCTATGTCAACGCTTGCGCGCGCGGCGGCTATTCTCAGGGCCCGGCACTCGGTCTGCTCATGGCCGAGTTGATCTCTGCCGGCCGCACCTCGCTCCCCATGGAGCGATTCTATCCCGCGCGGTTCGCATCATGACCGGCCGGCGCGTCGACGATGGTCTCGATCGGGGTCAGCCGTTTCAGTTCTTCCTCGACGGCGAAGCCATCGTTGCTTATCCCGGCGAGAGCATCGCGGCCGCACTCGTCGCCCATGGTCGCAATGTCGCGCGCCGAACAACCAGGGCCGACGTGCCGCGCGGCTATTTCTGCGGCATGGGCGTGTGCTGGGATTGCGTGATGGTGGTCAACGGAACGCCGAATGTGCGGACCTGCCGAACCGAGGCGGCACCCAACATGAAAGTCCAAACCCAGCGCGGCGTGGGAGAGGCATCGTGATCGACACCGACCTTGCCATCATCGGTGCCGGCGCGGCCGGCTTAGCCGCCGCAACAGAGGCCGTCGAGCATGGTTTGACCGTTACCATCGCCGACGATAATCCGCGCGCTGGCGGCCAGTATTTCCGTCAGCCGCCGCTTCCATTCCGACGCAATGGCCAATCCTGGTTCGACAAGGAAGCGACACGCGCCAACGCGCTGTTCGATGTGCTCGGCCATCCCAAAGTCACCCACATCCCCGACGCCGTGGTTTGGAACCTGCCGGAACCGAACGTGCTGGCAGTGGCGGCAGGCGATCGTTCGACCCGCGTGCGTGCCGGCGCGATCGTCGTGGCCACCGGCGCCCATGACCGGCCCGTGCCATTTCCAGGCTGGACCCTACCCGGCGTGATTACGGCCGGCGGAGCGCAGAATCTGCTCAAAGGCAACCGCATGGTGCCAGGCCGGCGCATCGTGGTTGCCGGCAACGGACCGCTCTTGTTCGTGGTTGGCGCTAGCCTGGTGCGCGCCGGTGTCGATGTCGCAGCCATCGTCGAGGCCGCACCGGTCAATGCCCGACTTACCGCCGCCCTGCCCGGTCTGCTGGCCGCTCCCAAACTGCTCCGCCAAGCGATCGATTATCGCTGGACCCTGCTCCGCGCCGGCGTGCCCGTGCGCACCGGCATGACTGCGGTTGCGGCCCATGGGGAAGAAAATGTGAATGCTGTCTCAATCGCACCGATCGATGGTGAAGGCCGAATCGATCGCAATCGTATCGAGCGCGTCGATTGCGACGCGCTCGTCGTCGGCTTCGGCCTGACGCCATCGGTCGAGTTGATGCGCCTAATCGGCTGCGATCTGGATTTTCATCCCGCGCGCGGCGGCTGGCTGCCGCGCCGGAGTACGGGCTTCGAGACCAGTGTGCCCGGCGTGTTTGCCGCTGGCGACGGCGCCGCCATCGGCGGCGTGGAGATCGCGCTATTGGAGGGGCGCCTGGCAGCGCTGGAAGCGGCGGTGCGGCTGGGACGCGCCCGCGACGCCTCGGTGCGTCGCGCAGCTTTGACGCACAAGTTAGCGCGTATCGACCGTTTCCGCCGCGCTATCGAACGACTCTTCGCCGCACCCTGCCACTATCTCGATCTGCTAGCCGACGACACCGTGGTTTGCCGCTGCGAGGAAGTGACGGCGGGCGAACTCAAGATGCGCGGGCGCGAGGCGTGGACCAGCATGGTCCAGCTCAAATCGACGACCCGGCTTGCCATGGGCCGCTGCCAGGGCCGGAACTGCATGGCGACCCTGGCGTCATTGGTCGCGCAATCGATGGGCGAGCCGATCGCCAAGCTCGCGTATCCGCGCACGCGCCCACCGGCGCGCCCCATCGCGCTCGGCGATCTTCTGCACGAGCCGATCGCGCCGCCGGAGCTGCCGGCGGATCCCCATTTGCCGCGGGGGCAAAAGGTTACGTAAGAAAACCGCTTGAAAGCGTGGTGGAAAGAAGCAAGCGGGAGACGTTACCGGTCTTCAATGCCAGCCCATCGCCTGGGCACTCTCAGTCCGCGATTTTCTTAGCCTTAGCAACATACGAAAAATGGGACTTGATCGCCTGATCGTCCAGGTCGCGTAAGCAACGGTATTTAGCAGCCGCTTGGTCGTTTACAACGCGCAGCACGTCAGCTTCCGCTTCGAATTGGCGAAGGCCGCGACAGGTTCGCACTCAAACTGCTAGGCGAATCCGCTGACCGACTTCGATATCGCTGTCGACGGTCCGAACATCAGACCCAGGGCGCTCCAGTTCAAAAGAGGGATCTCGACATTGTGCATGATAACGTAATCCTCTCCCGTTGCGGCTCGGCGTGGACTGGCGCGCTTCTCCAAACCGGAACTTTGAAGGTTGACGACAATCGCACTCAATCCGTCCGCGAAGGCAGTCCGACGCGGTTCAGATATAGCCGAAGTCTTTAACCGCTGCATCAGTCTCTTAATCTCGAAAGCCCGAGTCGCAAGATACTGTCGGCTCGCCACCAAGCTGCGGCTGAGGCTGCCCTCATCGAGCAGGAGGGAAAGAAACTTGATCAATGCGTTACGAGCGCGATTTCCGATCGCACCGTCGATCAGGCGTATGGTCATATCTATTCGACGGATCTGAGGCACAGTATCGGGCACCAGCTTAGCCAGAGTTTCGGCCATGATTAGGTGCCCCATGCGGCTTTCGATCAGCGACATCATGTCATCCGACCCCGACGGTAGTTTGTCGCGCCGCACCAAATCGGCGATACGGCGTAGTGCGGCGAACTCGTCCGCGGGCAGCCTGGAGGCAATCGGGCCGGCAGTGCCAAGGATGCGTAAAACCTGCGCTGTTAGAACGGCTGAACAGGCTGGTAGATTTCGGGTCGCGAATAGCGAAGCTAATCGCAAGCAGTTTGCGCTCTGCACCATGAGCGCCGACTTCGGCGGTTCGCGTCGAATCAAGGCCAATACTTGGCCAATCAGCTCCTCGTGCGAAAAGCTCGCGCCGAGTATCGCGTCAATCGCCGGCGTCCTCGCTAATAGACCTGTTGCAAAAGTAGCTTTGGCGTAGGGCGGCGGCAAGGTGGGCGAAGCTCCGCCGCTTCAAAAGCCTGTGACGAGATTGACGATGCTGGCGACGATGGCGAACTTGGCGGCGTAGGCGGCTCTCGGATAGCGGTATCTGTC
>SHVW01000062.1 GCA_009694085.1 Alphaproteobacteria bacterium | reverse complement strand
ATCCACGGCGATGCCGGGGAGGAGTACCTGCGGGTCGTGCTGACCGGTGTGACCACGGTCGATAGCAGCGACTTCGAGTTCGTATAAGCCTGATCACAGACGACCAGAAGAGTGGCACGCCTCGGCGTGCCACTCTTTTTTTGTGCTTGACTAAATAGGTTGAGCCGCGGCTCGCCGCTAAAATGCGGCTCGGCCAAGCCGGAAGATCGGCACGTTCGGAGTTGCTTCGGCAGGCAGGTGGTGGAGCAGAGGAGGATCGAACTCCCGACCTTCGCATTGCGAACGCGACGCTCTCCCATCTGAGCTACTGCCCCGCACCGCAGCCGGGTATAGGGGAGCGGCCCCGGACCTGTCAAGCAGGGCAGGCGTAGGTTGGCCCAGGCAGGCCGGGCTTGCGCCCATCCCTGGCTGCCTTTAGGGTTTCGCACAATATCATCTCCGGTGTGCGGGACCAGCCATGCGATCGATCGTTTTCCTCATCGACACCGTGATCAATCTTTATATCTGGGTGCTCATTGTGTCCGTCGCTTTGAGCTGGTTGGTCAACTTCAACGTGGTCAACACGAACAATCGCGCCGTCTATACGATCATGGACATTACCTATCGCTTGACCGAGCCGGCATTGCGGCCGATCCGGCGGCTTCTACCAAATTTGGGTAGGCTTGATATCTCGCCTGTCATCTTGATCCTGCTGCTCTACTTCCTGCGCAACCTGCTGTTCGAATATCTTGTCTGAGGCCACGCCGTCGCCTCTGACGTCTGCGGATTCGAGCGTGCGGCTGCGCGTGCGTTTGACGCCGCGCGCCGGAACCGACCGGATCGGCGCGGTCGTTATCGACGATGCCGGTCGTGCCGCGCTGAAAATCCACGTGACGGCCGCACCGGCCGACGGCAAGGCCAATGCGGCGTTGATCGATTTGGTGGCACGGTCCTGGAAGCTGCCAAGATCGGCTATCGCCATTGCGTCGGGCCTGACCGGCAGGGTAAAGACGCTGACCATCACCGATACGCGCGGCGGCTTGCTCGACCGACTTGCGGCGCGCCTCGCGATCAAGGAGACACCGCAGACATGACTGCCGAGATCATCGACGGCAAGGGTTTTGCCGATGGGCTGACGGCCCGAGTGGCGACCCAGGTGGCAGCGCTGAAGGCGCGCGACGGCATCACGCCGGGGCTCGCTGTCGTTCTGGTGGGGGCCGATCCGGCAAGCCAGGTCTATGTCCGCATCAAGTCCAAACAGGCGACCGGGGCCGGCATGGTGACCCACGATCACAAGCTGCCGGCGACGGCGTCGAAGGCCGATGTGCTGACCCTGGTCGATCGACTGAACCGGGACGAGAAGGTGGACGGTATTCTAGTCCAGTTCCCTCTACCCGCTCAGATCGACATGCGCGAGGTGATCGAACGTATCGATCCGGGCAAGGATGTGGACGGATTCCATCCCATGAATGCCGGGCTGTTGCGTACCGGCGGCACCGGGTTGGTGCCATGCACGCCCCTGGGCTGCCTGATGTTGCTGCGCCATTTTCACAAGGATCTGGCCGGCGCAGAGGCGGTTGTGCTCGGCCGCTCCACTATTGTAGGCCGGCCGATGGCCGCCTTGCTGCTGGGTGCGGATTGCACGGTGACGATCGCGCATTCCAAGACGCGCGACCTGCCGGCCGTCATCCGGCGTGCCGATATCGTGGTCGCCGCGGTGGGCCGGCCGGAGATGGTGCGGGGCGCCTGGATCAAGCCGGGTGCCACGGTGATCGACGTCGGCATCAATCGTGTGCCCGCTACCGAGCCCGGCAAGACCAAGCTTGTGGGCGACGTCTGCTTCGCCGAGGCAGTCGAGACTGCCGGCCGGATTACGCCGGTGCCGGGCGGCGTTGGGCCCATGACGGTGGCCTGTCTACTGCAAAACACGCTAAGCGCGGCCTGCCGGCGCCGCGGCCTGACGGTGCCGGGGGCGTCTTAACCCGTTCATCCGCTGCCCCTCGAATTCGGAGCTGCGACCGACTATATTGCAAGGCATGACAGGAACGGTCGGTCATGTCCTGGCGGCGGCGTTGTGTTTCGTCGGCCTTCATTTCGCATTGTCGATGCGGCCGGCGCGGCCCTGGCTTGTTGAAGCACTAGGCGAGAACGGGTTCCTCGGCCTGTACTCGGCGCAGTCGATCTTCGGCCTGATCTGGCTCAGCCTTGCCTACCGTCATGCACCCTATGTAGAGTTATGGGGTGCAAGCGCCGCAATCCACCCGCTCGTTCTCGCGGTCATGCCGGTGGCGGTTTTTCTGCTGGTTGCTAGCTTGACCACGCCCAATCCGACCATGGTTGGCGGCGAGCGCACCTTCGACCAGACCAACCCGGCGCGCGGTATATTCACGATTACCCGCCATCCCATGCTGTGGGGCGTGGCGCTCTGGGCCGGGGCTCACGCGCTCGCCAATGGCGATGCTGCTTCGCTCATTCTATTCGGGGCCATGCTGGTCCTTGCCGTGGGCGGCATGGTTCATATCGACATCAAGCGGCGGGCGCGCATGGGCGCGGCCTGGGGGCCGTTCGCCATGGCGACCTCTCTTATGCCCTTCCAGGCCATCGCCGAAGGCCGGACCCAACTCGATCTGGCTGGCATCGGCTGGCGGCGCGTCGGTCTGGCGCTGCTGGTGTTCGCCGGGCTGCTGCTGGCACATCCCTGGCTCAGCGGCGTGGTGCTGGTGGTTTGGTAGGGCGACAGCGATTCAGCGGAAGGCCGGGGCGATCTCGGTCATGAAGCGGCTCATCTGATCGCGTACCATGGCGTCCGGCTTGAGCCCGTAGTTGAAGTACAAGATTACCTCGGCGATGCCTGCGGCTTCCACCGCCTTGAGGTCCTCGACGATCTTCGCGGGCGAGCCGGTCAGGATCGAGCGCGAGGTCAGGCTGTCTGCTTTCATACTTTTCAGGATATCGACGATCTCCAGAAAATAGCGCAGCGTCGGCGGTACGGTTGCCGGGTCGGATGGGAAGGCCGCGATCAACGCGTCCTTGAAATAGCGGATCAGCGCGGCACGGCCGAAATCCTCTTCGGCTTTGGTGTCCGCGATATGGATGAAATAGCTGCACATGACGCGCCGGCCGCTGCGGCCGTGGCCGACACAGGTTTCGCGATAGGCTTGGGCGCCCTGGGCCAAGCTGCCGTAAACCATGGCGGCGGCGAACGGCGCGAAGATAATGTTCCAATCGTTGCGCGCGGCCAGCTCCATGGAGCTGCGGGAGAAGCAGGCGACATAGGGGCGCAAAGGTTGCTGCGCCGGTCGCGGCCGGATCTCGATATCGTCGAACTGATAGTATTTGCCGCGGTGCGACCAGCGACCCGGTTCGGTCCAGGCGCGCCAGACGATGTCGAGACCTTCGGCGAACAGCTCGGCCGATTCCTGAAACGGCGCCTGGAATGGGGCGTATTCGAGCCGGTCATAGCCGCGCCCGGCAGCGAAATCGACCCGCCCGCCCGACAGCAGATCGAGGGTCGCCCACTCTTCGGCCACGTGGAGGGGATGGTGGACCGGCAGCAGCACGACCGCGGGCCCCAGGCGGATACGCTTGGTCGCGCCGGCCAACTGCGCCAGCATCATGTTGGGGCAGGGATTGACGCCGAGCAGGTTGAAATGATGCTCGCCGATCCAGGCCGAATTCAGCCCGATCGCCTCGGCGTGCAACGCCTGGGCGTAGATTTCCCGAACGAAGGCCTCGGCTGTGCGCGGATTGTTAGGGTAACGGTTGTCGCTGAGAGTAAAATAGCCGAAATCCATTACCCCTCACGCTCCCAGCAGTTTCGGCGCGATATCGGCCGCGATCGCGTTCATGAGGCCCGGCTCGATGTCGCCGACCAGCGCATAGTTGGTTCCGCCGGAGCGCCAGTGCAGCACATTGGCATCGCGCCGGCGCTCCAGGCGAGGCGCTTGATCGCGCCCACCAGCGACCGACAGGATCGAAAGCGTCAGCGTCTTGCCGTTGTCGGCGACGTAAACGATCTGGGCCGACGGCTTGCTCTGAATCAGCACGAGCCGGCCGCCCTGAAGCGCAAAGCCATGGCCGGTGAGATCGGGCACTTGCAGGTTGCGCGCGAGGCGTTGGCCGAAAAAGGCGCCGACGCGCTCGGCATCGTCCCCGGCGATATCGACCAGCGCGCGGTCTTCGTCGGCATAGATACGGGCATAGACCTGATGGAAATTCGACACCGTATCGAGCCAAGAATCTCCCGCCACGAGGCGAGGCAGGCCGCGTCCGCTCGAGATGTAATGCTCGTAGCCGATCCCACCGCCGACCATGGTCAACACCAACGAAGCGGCCAGCGCCGCAGGCACGACCCAGCGTCGGGTTGCGCGCGGTGTCAGCGTTACAACATTGGCTCCGGCCGGGCTGGGCATGGCGGCAGGCGCCGTCGCGATCGCGGCAAGCCGGTCGGGTAGGGCTTCGTGCAGCGCCGGGGTCAGCGCGGCGCGGGCCAGCGCCACGGCTCGGGCCAGGCCGTCTAGGCGCCGCTGGAGGGCCGGGTCGCGTGCCAGCGCCGCCTCGACCTCGCGGGCGCCGGGCTCGTCGAGCTCGCCGTCGAGATAGGCGTTAAGGGTGATGTCGTCCACGGTAGCCATCAAACGATCTTTCTTCCCGTATCCATCCCCCGGTCTTGCTCTAACGGGTGAACCGCCCTCTTTGTTCCATCCGCCGGCCCGCCGCCCTCCATGCGTGCGGCGAGCGCGGTGCGCGCCCGGCTGAGCCGGCTCATCACCGTGCCCACGGGTACGCCGAGGGCATCGGCGGCCTCTTTGTAGGCCAAGCCCTCGACCGTCACCAGCAGCAGCACCGCGCGCTGCTCGTCCGGCAGCTCGGCGATGAAGCGGCGCACGGCGGCTAGCGTTAGCGTCGCCTCCGTACGCGCCCGGCCATCGTCGCCGATGATGGCGTCGGGATCGGCGGCGGCATCGACCGCCCTGACCTTGCGCGAGCGCAACTCATCCAGCCACACCGTATGCACGATGCGGAACACCCAGCTATCGAGCCTTGTGCCCGGCGTCCATTGCTGGGACCGTGCCAAGGCACGCTCGCAGGCGGCCTGGACCAGATCGTCGGCATCGGCCGCCGTTCCGGTCAACCCGCGCGCAAACCGGCGCAGGCGCGGGATCAGCGCCACCAGCTCCTGCCGAAAGGCCGGGGTGGTGCCGTGTGCGCCTGAACCTGCCTCGTCTGTCATAACGATTGAACCCGCCCCTTTATTCCGGCCCTTCCCCGGTAGCGCGACCATTCTATCGGCCGATCCGGCCGGGTGGCACAAAGATTTTTTTCCGTGGCCAGGGCTGGAATGACGGGGGCCGGCCCGCGTTGTCGGCCTGAGCGCGTCGATGCGCGCTTACCCCGGCGACCGCCGCTCTCACCCCCGGCGACGCCAGGGCCTTCCGACCACACCCAAGGAGATCTTAACATGCGCAAACTGGTTCTCGCGGCCGCCGTGCTCGCCGTCGCCGGCTTCGCCCTGCCCACCTCGGCCGCCACCTGCGACGCCGAGATGAAGACGGTCAAGGCGGATTGGAGCAAGGCGACCGACATCAAGAAGAAGGATGCGGCGCTGGCCCACACCAAGGCGGCCGAGCAGGCTCTCGCGCGCAAGGACGAGAAGGCCTGCCTCGACTCGCTGGGCAAGGCGCGCGCCGCGATGAAGTAACCGGCGACATCGCCAGCGTCGCGGAACGGGGCGGGCTTGCCATGCAGGCCCGCCCTCTTCCGTTCGCCCGCCTAATCGACTAGCCTCGCCGCGTGCCCGAAACCGGGCCCATGACGCGGGAGACCCAGCCATGGCCTACTGGCTGATGAAATCCGAACCCGACGCCTTCTCCTGGGACGATTTGGTGGCGAAAGGCCGGTCCGACTGGGACGGCGTGCGCAACCATCAGGCCGCGGCCAATCTGCGCGCCATGAAGAAGGGCGATCGCGCTTTCTTCTATCATTCCAACATCGGGCTCGCCGTGGTCGGCGTCATGACGGTCGCGCGCACCCACTACACCGATCCCACCGATCCCACGGGCAAATGGGTCGCAGTCGAGGTCAAGCCCGTTTCGCCGGCCAAGCGGCCGGTCACGCTGGCCGAAATCAAGGCCGAACCGCGGTTGCAGCATTTGCCCGTGGTGCGCATGTCCCGCTTATCCGTCTCGCCCGTGGACGACGCGGCCTGGGCGCTGATCTGCGAGATGGCGGGCATCATGGCCTGACATGAGTTTCGCCGACCCCGCCGCGCGGCCGGTCATGCGGCCGGGCCAGGCGCTGTGCGCGTTGGCCGACATCGCCGACCCCGGCGGACGGGGTTTCATCGTCGAATGCGACGGCGAGAAGCTGGAAATTTTCGTCGTCCGGCGCGGCCCCGATGTGTTCGGCTACGCCAATGATTGTCCCCATGTCGGCACGCCCTTGGATTGGCAGCCCGACGTATTTCTAAACGTGGACAAGACGCTGATCCAATGTTCCACCCATGGCGCGCTCTTCCGCATCGCCGATGGCATCTGCGTGGAAGGCCCATGCCGCGGCGATCGACTGAAGGCAGTTCACATCAAGCTGGTGGACGGCCTGGTGGTGTTGGCGGCGTAGCACCCGCCCGCTGCTACTTCCCTTCGCGGCGCCAGGCGGCGATCAGCGTGCCTAGGGCCAGCCCCAGGACCAAGAGTCCCGGCATCAGCGTGGTCTCCTTCACGCCGGTCACGACGTGATCGCCATGGGCGACGATGCCGAACCAGTCGCGGCCCTTGGTCTGGCGGCCCGGCCGTGTCCGGCGCAGCTCCGGCAGATTGCCATCGGCGACCCAGGCCAGCGCGCCGCCCGATGCATCGACCGCCGGGCGCAGCACGCGCTCGGTCGCACGCACATCGGCCAGCTCGGCCGGATTGAGCGCGCCGACCGCGGCCAGCGCCGAGCGCACGCCGTCGGTCAAATGGTAGAGGCCGGGATCCTCGACCGGCAGGACGGCGCTCTGGCGGCCGTTCTGCTCGGCGCCCAACTCCACGGTGACGGTGTCGCCTGATGGCAGCGTGACCGTGACGAGCGCGCTGGTAGGTTCCAGCGTGCGGCGCACGATCTCGATCTTGTCGCCCTGCACCACGGCATGCAGGTCGTTTTCCTCCAGCTCCGGCTCTTTCATCAGCCAATGGGCGAGCCGGCGCAGCAACTCGGCCTGGGGCCCGCCGCCCTCATAGCCGCGCGACCACAGCCAGATCTGGTCGCTCAAGAGCTGGGCAACCCGGCCTTTGCCGACACGGTCGAGGATCAGCACCGGGCGTTGCTCGACGCCGGCCATGACCACATGGCCCTTGCGCGGCGTGGCGTCGATCAGGCGGAACCAGCGCCCCCAGCCCGGCTCGAAGCCGCTGCCGGCAGCCGTGCTGCCGGGCAGCGCGGTGGTCACGGGATGGCGGCGGCCAAGTTCGGTCAAATCGGCCTTGAACGGGCGCTCGATCACCACACCGGTCGGCTCGCCCGGCAGCACGGCCGATAGCGGCGAGCGATAGAGGCTAAGCGAGGTGGCGAAGGCCGGTCCCGCCGCCTCCAGCAGCGCCCCGCCATTGTTCACATAGTCGGCGATGTTGCCCAGATAGTTGCGCGGCAGCACGCCGCGTTGGCGATAATGGTCGAAGATGACCAAGTTGAACTCTTCGAGCTTGATCTCGAACAGCTCGCGGATCGGGAAGGCGATCAGGGACAATTCACGAATCGGCGTGCCGTCCTGCTTTTCCGGCGGGCGAAGGATGGTGAAGTGGACGAGATCGACCGACGGATCGGCCTTGAGCAAATTTCGCCAAGTGCGCTCGCCCGGATGCGGCTCGCCCGAGACCAGCAATACGCGAAGCCGGTCGCGCACGCCGTTGATCGCGATCACAGCGCGGTTGTTGTCTAGCGTCAGTTCGACCGGGCCGGGATCGACCGTCAACTCGATCACGGTCTGGCCGCCATGATCGAGGGTAAAGGGAATTTCGTGATCGCGCCCGATCGGCACGGGAACGCGGCGGCTGTCGCCGCCATCGACGCGCATGACCAACCCGGCGGTGCCGGTGCCTGCGGGGTCGTCGATACGCACGGTCATGGACAGCTTGCGGCCGACCATACCGTAGCTCGGCGCCTGTACGACCACGAGCCGGCGGTCGCCCTCGTTCTTCTGGCCGGTAATCAGGGCGTGAACCGGCCCAACCTGATCGCCGCCGCGCCGATAGGCGCCCTCGGCCGGTGCGTCGTGCACCTGACCGTCCGTGATCATGACCACACCGCCGAGCCGCTGGCGCGGCACGTCGGCCAACGCGCGATCGAGGGCGTGGAACAACTCCGTGCCCGTGCCGCGCGCGAGACCGGTGCCGAGCGCGCTGCCGCCCACCCGGATCACACGCGTCTCCAAATCGCGCATTTGGCCAAGCTGCTTTTCGATATGGGCAAGCGCCTTGTCCGCGTCCAGCCTGCGCTGCCCGATACGCTGGCTTGGGCTGTCGTCGACCACGACGACGGCAACGTCCGGCCGCGCCTCGCGTTGCTCCTCGATCAGCGAGGGGTTGACCAGGACCAGCCATAGGATGACGGAGGCGAGCGCGCGCCAGGCCGTGCCGCGCGCGCGGCGCCAGGCGCCGAGCGCCACGATGGCCGCGATGGCGACCGCCAGCGCCCACAGCGCCCACCAGGGCAGCAGCGGGGCGGCGGCAATCGAATAGGCGTCGAGGTTCACTGGCCCAGCCTTTCCAGAATGGCGGGGACGTGAACCTGATCGGCCTTGTAGTTGCCGGTCAGGGCATACATCACCAGGTTGATGCCGAAGCGGTAGGCCATTTCGCGCTGCAATTCGCCGCCGGGCACGACCGCGAAAAGCGGCCGCCCGTTCGGGCCGACCGCCCAGGCGCCGGCCCAGTCATTGGAGCCGATGATGACAGGCGATACCTCGCTGGCACCCTCGCGCCGCTCGACCCAGACCTGGCCGTCGGCATGCCGGCCGGGAAACTCGGTCAACAAGTAGAACGCCTTGGTCAGCACGTGATCCTGGGGCACCGGGGCAAGGGCCGGCACTTCCAAGCCGCGCACGATCTGGCGCAGGCGCTGCATGCCGGGCCCGCCGCCGGCATCGATCCCGATATCGGCCTGGTCGCGCGTGTCGAACAGGATGGTGCCGCCATTGCGCAGATAGGTGTTGAGCTTGCGGATCGCCACGGCGGAGGGCAGGCGCTGCTCGGCCGTTACCGGCCAATAGATCAGGGAGAAAAAAGCGAGTTCGTCGGTTTCGATATCGACGGCCAACGGCTCGATCTGTTCGACCGAGGTGCGCCGGATCAAGGCGCCGCTCAAACCCTGCAAGCCGGCCCGGCTGATGTCGTCGAGCTGGGCATTGCCGGTGCGTATATAGGCGAGCTTGGTTTGCAACGCCGCCGACATGGCAAAGGCGTCGGTGCCGGTGGCGGGTGCGCGCTGAACCTGGGCACGCGGCGTTTGGCCGAAGGACTGAGCTTCGGCGGGCTGCGCCGGGGCGAAGAGCGCCAATGCGATCAACGCGGCAGCCGCGCCCGGGCCGATCGGCAGCAAGCCACGCAGGGCGAGGCCGATCAGTATGTCGGCGAGGCCGATCAACACCGCGGCTGTCATGAACCAGGCGCGCAGATCGACTTCGCGCTGACCGCCATAAAGACCGCGCTCGACCCCTTGGGGGAGGGCGGCGAGCGGTGTCAGCCCCTTAAGCGCAGGCGACAGGTTGAGCGCCACGCGGGACAGTTCGTTGCCGTAGTAGCCGGGCGGCGCCGTAGCCGATACCGCGGCTTCGACACCGCCGCGCGGCAGCGCCAGGGCGGTTGGGCCAGGCGCGCCCGGGCGCCCGAAAGCGTCGAGGGTTTCGATCGGCGGCAAGGCGGCCTCGCCGGCGGCGCCGGCGATCCCGCGGGACAGGCCGACCACGCGCTGGAGCATTTCGACGAACAATCCGGACAGCGCCAGGTTGGACCACTCCGCGTTCGACGTGGTGTGGACCAGGATGAGCCAGCCCAAATCGCGTTTTTCCGCGGTTACGATCGGCGTGCCGTCTGCCAGCCGTGCCCAAGTCCGGTCGCCCAATTCGAGGGCCGGTTCGGCCAAGACTTGGCGGCGGATCGTGACGTCGGGCGGCGGGGTCAAACCGTTAAACGGGCTGCGCGCGTCGAACGGTGCCAGCGGCAAAGGCTTGGCCCAGGACAAGGCGCCACCGAGCGCGCGATCGCCGCGGCGGAGCCGCACGGGCACGAGATCGTCGGCACCGCCGGCCAGCAGCGGTCCGGAGAAACGCAAGACCACGCCGCCGGATTTGAGCCAGGTATCGACCGCCTCGCGATCATGGGGCGCCATGGGGCCGACATCGGGGAGGACCAGAACGGCCAATTCGCGTTTGAGCAGATCGCTCGCCTGACCGCGCCGGACCTCGCTAAAGGGCGACAGCGCGCGGTCGAGATAGTGATGGGGATCGAGCAGCGGTTGAGAGGCGTCGAAGCCGGTCGTGCTGGCGATGCCGACCGGCCGGCGGCGCCAGCGCTCGTCGAGCAACACAACGGCGCCCACGGTCGCTTCGTCCTCGATGTCGAGCCGCGCGATGTCGTTGCGCAGCTCGGTCGGCAGGTTCAGACGGGTCTCGGCGTGATTGGCGCCATCGGCGAAGGTCAGCGCTTCGCGCGCGATCAAACGGCCGTCCACGCCCAGCGCGCGCAGCCAGCGCCGCTCCTCGCCCGCCGCGCCCAAGCGCTCAGCCCCGACCGCGAGTTCGCCGCCGCGCGCGGCGGGCGGCGTCAACACGCGCGGCAGCGCGGCGGCCCCGTCGGCCAGCACGGATAAGCCGCCGAAACGTTGCAGGCGTTCGGCCAGTGCGGTCGTGTCTGCGTCGTTGAGCCCGTTGGACAGCCAGACCGCTTGGGCCGCGCCCTGGATCGGCAAGCGGTCGATGGCGGCCAACGTTGCCTTTAGGTCGTTTCCCCACGGCTTGGGCAGCATGGCCTGAGCCAGTCCGCGCGCCTCGCCGGCGCGTAGCAATCCGGTCGCTCGCGGGCTCGACTCCGTCGATTGCGCCGCGGTCGTCACCAACACGACAGGGCGGGCATCGCGTTCGGCGCGGTCGATCAAATCGGCCATGGCGCGCTGACGCTGGGGCCAATCGCGCGCGGCGGCCCAGCCATCGTCGACCACGATCAGCAGCGGTCCGGCGCCGGGCAGCCTTGCGCTGGGGTTCAGCAGGGGATGGGCGAGCGCCACGATGATCAGCGCGGCCAGGATCAGGCGTAACAGGATCAGCCACCACGGCGTCTTGGCCGGGGTCTGCTCTTGCTGGCGCAGATTGTAGAGCAGGCGGATCGCGGGAAAACGCAGCTGGCGCGGCGCCGGCGGAATGACCCGCAACAAGCGCCACAGGATCGGCAATATGGCAAGCGCCAGCAGCATCCAGGGCGAGGCGAAGGCAAGGGATCCCAGCGTCAGCATGGGTTCAATTCTCCCGCCCGCGCGCGAGCGCGACATAGAGTGCCAGTAGCGCGGTTTCCGTCGACCGGTCCGTGCGATGTACGCTGTAGCTCCAGCCATAGGCGCGCGCGAGATCCTTCAGGCCGGCTTGGTGGGCGGTCATGCGCTCGCCATATTCCTCGCGTACCGTATCGGTGCGTCCGATCAGGGTAGGCGTCTCGCCCTCCATCCCCTCGAAGCGGATGCGCCCCTTGAAGGGCAGGGTCTCCTCTGCCGGGTCGAGCACTTGCAGCAGGTGCCCGCGCACGCCGCGCGACACATAGGCGGACATGCGCATCTTGATGTCGTCGAGCGGGGCGAGCAGATCGCCGATCCACACGACATGGCCGTAGCGGGGCAACGGCTCGGCGTTGGGCAGGCCCTGCGTCTCCGTCATCTCCGCCAGCACGGCGTGGCAGAATCGATTGTAGGCGGAGCGGCCCGAAGTCGGGAGATGACCGGTGCCGAGCAGCGCCACATTCTCGCCCGCGGCGATCAGCAGGGAGGCCAGCGCTAGAACCATCAGATCGGCTTGCTCGGTCTTTTCCGGTAGATCCTTGCGCGAGCGATAGCGCATGGAGGGCGAGGCGTCGCGCCACAGCCACACGCTCTGGGCCGCTTCCCACTCGTTCTCGCGGATGAAGACGTTCTGGGATTTAGCCGATTGACGCCAATCGATGGCGCGCACGGAATCGCCGGGTTGGTAGCGGCGGAACTGCCAGAAGGTCTCGCCCACCCCGACTCGCCGGCGGCCGTGCACACCCTGGGCCACGGTCGCCGCCACACGCTCGGAGGCGACCAGAAGCGGCGGCAGAGTAGCGGCAAGCTGCTCGGCGCGGTTTACGAGCATTGAGAGCGACCGACTGTGCTCACATCAGGGGCTGGCACAGGCGTTCGATCACGCGGTCCATGGTCACGCCGTCGGCGCGCGCGCTGAAATTGAGCGCCATGCGGTGCCGCAGGACAGCTGGTGCGAGGGCGAGAACATCGTCGATCGAGGGCGCCAGCCGGCCGTCGAGCACGGCGCGGGCCCGGGTTGCCAGCATCAGCGCCTGGCTGGCGCGCGGGCCCGGACCCCAGGCGACATGGCGTTGGACTAGATCGACATCGCTCGATCCGGGTCGGCCGGCGCGCACCAGGGACAAAATGGCCTCGACCACGCTTTCGCCCACGGGCAGGCGACGCAGCAGGCGTTGGGCCTGTATCAGATCGTTCGGCCGCATGACGGCGATCGGCTTCTCCTCCTCCGGGCCGGTGGTGGCGACCAGCATGCGCCGCTCGGCGTCGGTGTCGGGGTACCCGACATCGACTTGCAACAGGAAGCGGTCGAGTTGGGCTTCGGGCAGGGGGTAGGTGCCTTCCTGCTCCAGCGGGTTCTGGGTCGCCAATACGTGGAAGGGCATGGGCAGGCTTTGATACTGGCCGGCGACCGTGACGCGGCGTTCCTGCATCGCCTGGAGCAGGGCCGATTGGGTGCGCGGGCTGGCGCGATTGATTTCGTCCGCCATCAGAAGCTGGCAGAACACGGGCCCCTTGATGAAACGAAAGGCGCGCCGGCCACCTTCGCCTTCTTCGAGCACTTCCGAGCCCAGGATATCGGCCGGCATCAAATCGGGCGTGCACTGGATGCGGCGATCTTCCAGGCCGAGCACGATGCCGAGCGTTTCGACCAGCCGCGTCTTGGCCAGGCCGGGCACGCCGATTAGCAGGGCGTGGCCGCCGGCCAGCAGCGTGATCAGCGCTTGATCGACCACGGCCTGTTGGCCGAAGATGATGCGGCCGATGCGCTCGCGCACAAGATTGAGGCGTTGGCCCAGGGCCTCGACTTCGGCGACCAGGTTGCTTCCGGCGGGCGGGTCGAGTGAGGTAGGTTCGGATGCGCTCACGCTTAAGCTCCTCAGCACGACTTTAACGACGAGACGATCAGACCATGACCGCCCAACCCCCGCAATCCGATTCCCCCGGCCCCGGCGCACCCGCCCTGCCGCCGCTGGCGCGCGCGGGCAGAGAGGAGTGCGGCGATTTCGCCATCCGTATCGCGCGGGATGGCACGTGGTTCTATCACGGCTCGCCGATCGGCCGTAAGCCGTTGGTGCGCCTGTTTTCTTCCGTGTTGCGGCGCGACGAGGCGGGCGATTTCTGGCTTATTACGCCGGTCGAAAAAGGTCGAATTGCGGTCGACGATGCGCCGTTCACGGCGGTCGAACTCACGATCGAAGGCGCCGGCCGGGATGCCGTGTTGTCCTTTCGGACCAATATCGACGACTGGGTCCGGGCCGGTCCTGATCATCCGATTCGGGTGGTCGAGGACCCTCGAACCGGCGAGCCCCGTCCCTATATAATGGTCAGGGATCGGCTGGAGGCGCTGATCCTACGGCCGGTGTACTATCAACTGGCCGAGCTTGGCGCATTCGCCGACGATGGCAGCGAGCGTTTCGGCGTGTGGAGTGACGGCGTGTTTTTCCCCCTGGGGCGATTGGATCGGATGCGATGACGCGGGCGGAGATTCTCAACCGGCTGACTCAGATCGACATGGCGCGCCTCAACGACCGGGGCGACCACGATCTCAATCCCGGCATGGCGCCGGAGCCGCCGTTCAGGTCCGCGGCCGTGCTGGTGCCGCTGGTCGAGCGCGCCGACGGCATCACCGTGCTGCTGACCCGGCGCTCCGAGCATCTGGCCGATCATCCCGGCCAGGTCAGTTTCCCCGGCGGTCGAATCGAATCGGACGATCTCCATCCCGAAGCTGCCGCACTGCGCGAGGCGCATGAAGAGGTCGGTCTGGCCCCCGACCGGGTCGAGGTGATCGGCCGGCTGGCTACCTATCGCACGCGCACCGGCTTCGAGATCACGCCGGTGGTCGGGCTGGTCACGCCGCCCTTCGAGATTACGCCCGACCCCACCGAGGTCGCCGAGGTGTTCGAAGTGCCGCTCGCCTTCCTGCTCGATCCGGCCAACGCCCAGCGGCGCAGCCGGGAATGGCGCGGCATGGAGCGTTTCTTCTGGGTGTTCCCCTATTCCGGCTATTACATCTGGGGCGCCACCGCCGGCATGCTGGTCAATCTCGCCCAGATTCTGCGGCGCTAGAAACCATGCGCCAGTTTCTCAGTATCGCCATCCCAATCATGATGCCGATGGCGCTCTACATGGCGTGGATCTCGATCGCCCAGTGGCGCGCGCGCACCAAGGGGTTGACCGAGATGCCGCAATATGGCGACGCGCCCTGGACCATGCTGGCCGGGGCCGGGGTGGCGCTTATGGGATTGACGCTGGGCGCCACGGCCCTGCTCACGGGCGACGATCCGGACACCGCCTACCGGCCGCCGCGCGTGATCGACGGCCAGATCGTGCCGGGCGGCGCAACGCGCCCGTGAAGCCGGCCTCGTGAAACCGGCGGGTAGGCTCGACCCGCAACCCTGGATGAGCGCGTCCGCCACGCGCGCCGTGGTGGCAGCGCTGACCCGCAACGGCCAGACCGCGCGCTTCGTTGGCGGGTGCGTGCGCGACGCCGTGTTGGGCCGAGAGGTCCGTGATATCGATATCGCCACGCCCGATCCGCCCGATGCGGTGATCGAACTGATCGAGGCCGCCGGGCTGAAGGCCGTGCCCACCGGCATCGCCCATGGCACGATCACGGCGGTTGCCGAAAGCCGGCCCTTCGAGGTGACCACGCTGCGGCGCGACGTAGAGACCTTCGGCCGCCACGCCCGGGTCGCCTTCACCGACGATTGGGCCGCCGACGCGGCACGCCGCGATTTCACCATGAACGCGTTGTTCCTCAACCCTTATGGCGCGCTGCACGGGATGGAAGACGGCGCGATCTTCGATCCCACGGGTGGGCTGGACGACGCGCGCGCCGGCCGCGTGCGTTTCGTCGGCGATGCCGATGCCCGGATCGCGGAGGACTATCTGCGCATCCTGCGCTTCTTCCGCTTTCACGCCCATTACGGCCAGGGTGCGCCCGATGCGACGGCCTTGGCGGCTTGCGCCAAACATGTGGCTTCGCTCAGCCGGTTGTCCGGCGAGCGCGTGCGTAACGAGTTGCTCAAGCTGTTGGCCGCGCCCACGCCGGGCGCCCATGTGGACCTCATGGCCTCCTCCGGCGTGCTCGCGGCGATACTGCCCGAGGCGGGGTCGACGGCGGCGTTGGCCGCGCTTGCATTGCTCGATGAGCCTCGCGGCGTCGCCGACAGGCTGCGTCGCCTGGCTAGTCTGTTGGATGGGGGATCGGCAGGTGCGGTTGCCGAGCGCCTGAGACTATCCAATGCCGAACGCGATCGCTTGATCGCAATGACGGCGCCGCTTCCGGGCAATCTGGACTTGTCGCCGGGCGCCGGGATCGCCGCTCATCGGCGCGCGCTTCGTCGCCTGGGCGCGGCCTTGGCACGTGACCACGCTTTGCTTGCCTGGGCGCGCGATCGCGCGGCTGTGCGGGACGAGGCGTCTGGCCAGGATGCGTTGCTCGCCACCATCGCGGCGTGGAAGCCGATCGCCTTCCCGCTCAGAGGCGCGGATGCGCTGGCGCTTGGCCTGCCGCCCGGCGCCGCCATCGGCCGCATGCTCGGCGCCGTCGAAACCTGGTGGGAACAGGGCGATTATCGAGCCGACCGCGCGGCTTGCTTGGCGGAATTGAAGCGGTTGGCGGCGGAGGAAACCTGATTCGACGGTGCGCCGCGCCCTTCACATCAGATCCACCGCGAATTTCTTCAACTCCTCCAGGCTGGCATATTCCAGCGTCGCTTCCTGGGTGGCGCCTAGCACCACGCGCGGTGCGTTGCCGGCGTCCAGCGCTTCTTTCCAGCGCGGCGCGCACAGGCACCAGCGGTCGCCCGGCTTGAGGCCGGGGAAACCGAATTCCGGCACCGGCGTGGACAGATCGTTGCCGCTGGCCTTGGAGAAGGCTAGGAACTCGGCGGTCATCTCCACGCACACCGTGTGGACGCCCCGGTCCTCCGCCCCGGTGTTGCAGCAGCCGTCGCGGTAAAAGCCGGTGACCGGCCGCGTGCTGCACGGCTTGAGCAACTCGCCCAGCACATTGCGTTGCGGTCGCCTGCCGCCACCGCCGCCCTGATCCGAATCCCGATCCATACGTGCTCACTTCCTTGCGTTATAGATTTACGGCGCGGGGTTGTTGCGTTTCCATTCCCAGGGCCGTTCGAAATCGCCGGCCCACATGCCGCGCCGTGCCGCGCGCGCGATGCTTTCCTGGTCGACATAGTCGAGCGAGATGCCGCGCAGCGCAAGGGCGTGTCCGCCGATCACCTGGCGGGCGGCGAGATCGACGCCTTGGCCATCGAAGCACACGGCGAGCACCTGGCCCTTGTCGTCTTCCACGCGCGGGCTGCACCGCACGGCATTCCCGGCGTGCAAGATCTGGCTCAGCCCGGTGCGCGCCTCCTGGCCGCAGCGCCAGCGGCCGCCATCGCTGCGCGTGCAATCCTGGCGCGGATCGGGCGCGCCGATGCCGAACAAACGCACGCGCTTGCCGCCGATCTCAAGCGTTTCGCCATCGATGGCGCGCGCCGGGCCGGCGATGTCGGCTCGGCCGGCGACCGGCCGCGGCGGCACGTTCGACGGCGCCGCCGGCCGTGCCGCCATTTGGCCCGGGGATTGATCGCCGGTGCCGGCCCCGCTCATACCCGGTTCGGCGCGCGGTCGCGTGCCCGGCTCCGGCGGCGGTACCGGGACAAGCTGGGCTTGGCGTTGGCGTACTTGCACTTCCGGCAGAGCGGGCGGCGCGGCTGCGGGCGGCGCTGCCGCTGGTGCCGTATCCGTGCGCGGCGCGGCGAGCGTTGCCGGAGCGATCGGTTCGACCGCTTCGGCGGGATCGGCATCCTCGGCATCGGGTTTGGTTTCGATGCGTAGGACGGGTGGGCCCGGCCGGGGCGGCAACAACGCGTCGATAGTCTGCTCTGCCGGTGCCGGCATGGGACGATCGGCGCCGAGCACGATCAGCCAGCCGGCGACGCCGCCGAATCCGAGCAGTGCCAGCGACGATAGCCAGGATTTCACAGGCACGGTTTCCCTCGCGGCCGGGGCGGCCAGGGCAAAGTCTAGCCGATTTGCGCTAGCGCGCCACGACCTCGCCGAACAGCCTCACGGCCTCCTCGGTATGGAGCATGGCGTTGAAGATCATCAGGCGCCGGTCGCGGGGGCCGATGTCGCGCTCGGCAACGCCGTGGAAGGCGCGTGGCGTGTTGAGGAAGGTCAGGCACAGATTGGGCTGATAGGGCACCGTGCCCGCCACCTGCATATAGGGCATGATGTCGGTACCCTCGATGTTGAGGTTGCCGGGCAGCGCCAGGCCCAGGCTGCGATAGAGCAGGGTCGCCTGATCGGTATCCGCCTCGTCTCGCTCGTTGCAGTAAAGGAAAGCATTGGTGATCAGGCGGGCGTGATCGACATGAGGGGGCAGGCCGATGCGGCCGGGATAGCTGGCGAGTTGCAGCCCGCCCATCGATATCTTGAGGCGGCGCACGCGCTCGGGCCAAGTGGGGCCGATATAGGGTTCGAACTTGGCGCCGAGATGGGCTTGGAAGCGCCGAAAAATCGCAGAGTTGGCGTCCTTCAGGGTGCGGCTGATCAGGCGCCAGAGCGGAACATGGTCGGGCGGCAGCGCGCCCAGACGCTGTTTGATCCACACCTCGCGGCGGTGCATGGAATTGACATGCTCG
Source organism: Alphaproteobacteria bacterium (assembly GCA_009694085.1). Lineage (GTDB taxonomy): Bacteria > Pseudomonadota > Alphaproteobacteria > SHVW01 > SHVW01 > SHVW01. The sequence continues at coordinate 1,046 of SHVW01000062.1, read as the reverse complement.
AACAGTGCCGTCGGCGGCCAGGCGTCAAGCAAGGCGCGATACAGTCGGGGCGGCAGGAAATCTGCGATCACCATGTGGGGAAACGGGTCGGCGACCACCTCCGCCGCACCGATGCGGCCGACGACATGGGCGATTGTGGCTTCGAGGTCGTGATCCATGATCGGGTTCTAGCCGAGTCGGGGGCGGTTCCCAACGGAAATATTGCCGCGACCGGTCAATTGACGAGGCCGTTAGGCCGAAGGACAATGCGCATGGGGCCCGTTTGCGAAAGGATCGAGCGATGATCACAAGACGGCAATTCGGCCTTGTCGCCCTGGCGTCGGCGGCGTGCGGCCGCGCGGCGGCGGCCCAGGGCAAGCGCGCGGCACCTATCGTCAACGAGGACGGTCTGCACAGCCAGGCCTGGTTCGCCAATAGCTTTCTCGACCTCAAAGACGATCTCAAAGACGCAACCGCTTCCGGCAAGCGCCTGGCCCTGATGTTCGAGCAGCGCGGCTGTCCCTATTGCAAGGAAATCCACGAGGTCAATCTGGCCGATCCCGAAATCAACGATTATGTGCGCGTGAATTTCAGCGTCATCCAGCTCAACCTCTGGGGTTCGCGCGCCGTAACCGATTTCGACGGCCAGCAGATGGAGGAGCGCACCTTTGCTCGCAAGCTCGGCGTGATCTACACGCCGACCATCGTGTTCCTGCCCGAAACCGATTCGGGCCGGGAGGGCAAGCCCACGCGCGACCTGGAAGTCATGCGCATGCCCGGCTATTTCAAGCCGTTCCACTTCGTCTCCATGTTCGAATACGTGTGCGCGCGCGCCTATGAAACCGAGCACTTCCAGAAATGGCTGCAAGCCAAGGCGGACCGCTTGCGGGCGGAGGGCAAGGAGGTGAAGTTGTGGTAAGGTGGCGAGATATCAAAGTGGAGGCGGCGACTCCCGACGAAATCGCCGCCATAAAGCGCGGCGCATCCGAAATCGCACGCGGCGAGTTCGTTACCTTGGAGCAACTGCGCCGCGACTTGTTATCTCCCTCCGGTGTGGATCGCGCCGC
>SHVW01000061.1 GCA_009694085.1 Alphaproteobacteria bacterium | reverse complement strand
GCGCGATGCGCTGGTCGCCGATATCGCGCCTGCCCATCTACGCGGTGCGGCCTATGGGTTACGCCAAGCGCTCGACACGGTGGGCGCGCTGCTCGGCCCACTGGCCGCCATCGCCATGCTGGTCTGGTGGACGCAGGATTTGCGCCTGATTTTCTGGGTCGCGGCAATTCCCGCTGTCTTGGCCGTGCTTCTCTTGACCCTCGGCGTCAGCGAGCCGGATAGGCCCGCGGCCATCGGCCCGCCCCGCTGGCCGCTCAGCCGCGCCGCCCTGGCCAGCATGGGCGTGCATTTCTGGTTGGTCATAGCGGTGGCGGCCGGCCTGATGGTGCCGCGTTTCAGCCAAGCGTTCTTTTTGCTGCGCGCCCAACAGCTCGGCCTCCATCTCGCCATTCTGCCCGCAGTCTATGCGTTGCATGCCGTGGTATTCGCAATCGCGGCATTTCCGGCCGGCCATTTGTCCGACCGCATCGGCCGCCTGAATCTCGTGATCGCCGGTTTTGCCGTGCTTGTACTGGCCCAAGCGGTCCTGGCCTCCCTGGATGGGCTGTTGGCGGTGTTGGTGGCCGCTGCACTCTGGGGCCTCCATCTCGGTCTGACTCAGGGCGTATTGGCGGCGCTCGTCGCCGACGCCGCGCCCGAGGCGTTGCGCGGCACCGCCTTCGGCGTGTTCCACTGCGCAACCGGCGTGGCCATGCTGATTTCCGGGCTGGGCGCCGGCTTGCTCTGGGAATTCTTCGGACCGCTCGCGCCCTTCCAAGTCGGCACCGTCCTAGCGCTCGTGGCGACGATCGCGCTCGCCCTGGTGGCGCGCCGCCCTTATCGGGCGTAGCGCAGAAAAATCAACCGCGCCTTGCCGTAGCGCCGTTCGTCCAAAACCGTGAAACCCTCGGGCGGGTCGAGCCGGTCGCGCTTACCGAGTTCGACCACGACCAGCGCTCCCGGCGCCAGCCAATCGCGCGCCGCCAAGGCTGCCAAGGCCAGCACCGCCAAATCCCGACCATAGGGCGGGTCGAGGAAGGCCAGGCTGTGGCGATCGCTGGCGCGCGGCGGGTTGGCGGCATCGGACCGGACGATTGCGCCGTCGTCGTCGCGGTCGAGCGATTGCAGATTGTGTCGAATCAGGTCGGCGGCCTGGCGATCATTGTCGATGAAGGTAACCCGGGCGGCACCGCGCGACAGCGCCTCCAGGCCGAGCGCGCCGGTACCGGCGAAAGCGTCGAGCACCAGAGCGCCGCGCAAGATGCCGGTGCCATCGGCCCGATTGAACCGGCCGCCTTCCAGGATATTGAACAGGGCCTGACGCGCCCGGTCGCTGGTCGGGCGGGTCGTGCCTTCCGCCGGAGCCGCGATGACGCGGCCGCCCAAGCTACCGGCGACGATCCGCACGCCGCGCCTCGGCCTTCGGCGGCGGTGCCGCCGCCTTGCCCAATTGGTCGCGCATGACTTGGGCGCCAACTTCCTCGGTGGCTCCCTCGGTCAAATTACCCAGCTGGAACGGGCCGTAGGCAACGCGGATCAAGCGATTGACCGCGAGGCCGAGATGTTCGAGCACGCGCTTGACCTCGCGATTCTTGCCCTCGCTGAGCGCCAATTTGATCCAGGCATTGCCGCCCTGCTGGCGCTCCAGTTCCGCTCGGATCGATTCGTAGCGCACGCCATCGATGGTGATGCCCTGGGCCAGGCGAGCGAGCGCCGCAGGATCGACGCGCCCGAAGGCGCGCGCGCGATAGCGGCGGATCCAACCGGTCGCCGGAAGTTCCAGCCGGCGCGCCAACTCGCCATCATTGGTCAGCAGCAGCAGGCCCTCGGAATTGTAGTCGAGCCGGCCGACCGAAATCACGCGCGGCAGACCCGGCGGCAGACGCTGGAACACGGTCGGCCGGCCTTCGGGATCTCGATGAGTGGTGACCAAACCGGTGGGCTTGTGATAGCGCCACAACCGGGTGCGCTCGGCCTCGGGCAGCACGGCGCCGTCCACGGTGACGATATTGGCTGCGGTCACGACGCAGGCCGGGCTGGTCAGCTTCACGCCATCGACGGCGACGCGACCCGCTTCGATCCAGCGCTCGGCATCGCGGCGCGAGCACAGCCCGGCGCGCGCCATTCGCTTGGCGATGCGTTCCCCGCCCTTGTCGTCGCCAGTCGTCGGGGCCACGCCTCAGCGACCGCCCGCGGCGCCCACGAAGGCCGTGAGGATGCGCTCATCGCCCTTGCTGATGGCGTATTCCGGGTGCCATTGCACGCCGAGGCAAAAGCGCCGGCGCGGATCTTCGATGCCCTCGATCACCCCGTCGGGCGCCAGCGCGTTAACGCGGATGCGCTTGGGCACGCTCTTGATCGCTTGGTGGTGCGCGCTGTTCACGGGCAGGGTCGTCGTGCCGACGATACGGTGGAGCAGGGTATCGGCGACCACGCTGACATGGTGACCGGGTTCCGTGCGCGGATTCGGCTGCTCATGGGCGAGTGCGTCATCGACTTCATCGGGTATGTGCTGGATCAGCGTGCCGCCGAGCACGACGCCCAAGAGCTGCTCGCCGCCGCAAATGCCGAGGACGGGCATGTCGCGTTTGAGCGCGCCCTTGGTGATGGCCAGTTCGAAGGCGGTGCGCCTGCCCTTGGTCGTAACCTTGGGATGGCGGGTCTTGGCGCCGAACAGGGCGGGATCGACGTCGAAGGCGCCGCCGGTGACGATCAGCCCGTCGATCAAATCGAGATACTCGCCGGCGCGCTCCGGCTCATGGGGCAGCACAATGGCGAGCCCGCCGGCGCGAGCGACGGCGCCGCAGTAATTCTCGCGGATGGCGTACCAGGGCAGCTTGGAATAGCCGCCCGGCGGTTCCGCATCCAGTGTCAGGCCGATAACCGGCCGCTTCTTGCGTTTAGCCATGGGGCCAATTTAAGCCCCGCCGGACTCCGGCGCAATGGCAGGTTGCTGACTTTAGCCGCGCGCGCCGGCCTTTTTGAGCGCGCTGACCATGGTCCGTTCGTCGAAAGCAGGCAAAGACTGAATCCGGCCATAGCCTTGCTGGGCGTACCAGACCGAAAAGGCCAGCATCGCCTGGGCATCGGGCGCGTCGACCACGTCGACGAAATCATAAGCACCCTGGGTGTAATGGACGGATTCCAGCTTGATGCCAAGCGCCTTCAGTTTGGCGCGTGCGCTACCCGTGCGCTTGTTCTGCTTTTTCGACCAATCCGCGCCGAGCGAGCCGAGTAAGACGTATTTCATGGCGTCCTCCTGGTTTGTGCGCCCCTTGCAGCTATTAAATACCGATTCGGCGCCGAGCGAAAGCCGCCCATGATAGGTTCGACGCGGAGGTTGAGATCATGGCCGCCGTCTTGTGCCTGGGTGCCTGCGTATTCGACACGATCCTGCGCGTGCCGGCGATTCCGCCCGCACCCGCCAAGGTCCTGGCCAGCGCCTGCGTGCAAATCGGCTCGGGCATGTCGTCGAGCGCCGCCGCCGCCGTGGCGCGCCTGGGCGGCCGGGCCGAGCTTTGGGGCCGGGTGGGCGACGACATGGCGGGTCGGCAATTCCTGGCAGATTTGGCCGGTGCCGGCGTCGATGTCAGCCAAATGCGCGTCGTGCCGGGCGGGCGCACGCCGGTTTCCACCATCGTGATCGACGAATCCGGTCAACGCTTGATCGTGCCCTATTACGACCCCACGCTCGACCGCGATCCCTCGTGGTTGCCGGTCGAGCGGATCGCCCGCTTCGGCGCCGTCGCGACCGACCCGCGCTGGCCCGAGGGCGCGGCGCGGCTGCTCGACGACGCGCGCCGGGCCGGTATCCCCGCCCTGTTCGATGCGGATACGGCACCGCGCGCGGTGCTCAACGACCTGATCGGACGGGCGAGCCATGTCGTGTTCTCCGAACCCGCTTTGATCGATCTAGCCGGCACCGGCGACATCGCCGCGGCACTTCATGCGGTGGCGGCGCGGATCGACGGCCTCGTCGGCGTGACCGCGGGCGAGCGCGGCTTCTTCTGGCGCGAGGGCGCGCACATTCGCCATGTCCCGGCGCCGACCGTTGCGGCCGTCGATACGCTCGCGGCCGGTGACGTGTTTCACGGCGCCTTTGCGCTGGCGCTGGCCGAGGGTCGCACCGTGGCCGATGCCGGGCGCTTTGCCAACATCGCCGCCAGCCTCAAATGCCGCAGCTTCGGCGGGCGACTGGGCACGCCCGACCGCGCCGAGGTCGATGCGTTCCTCGCCGCATCAAATCATGTATGATGACGCTATGAAGGCACCCCCGGGCCGGCAACCCAACCCGAATCCGGAGTTTTGACGTGGTTAAGCTTCTCGCGCTCTCGCTTCTTGCCCTGATCCTGCTGCTGCTCGGCGGGATCGCCACGGTTCAGTGGATGACCATGCGCGGCGAAACCTATCCCGTGACCGTCATTCTCTCGGCGTTCTGGCTGGGCGGGCTGGCCATGGCCCTGGTCGTGTTCGAGATCGGCCGGCGCTTGCTGACCCTGATGGGCGCGATCGGCGACGAACCCGAACCGGCGCCGGCCAAATCCGAAGACGACGAAGAAGACGACCGCCCGCCCCCGCGCAGGCCCGCTGCCCCAGCGGGCAAACCGGTGGCACCCGCGCTCAACATGCCCGGGGGCCGGAAGTAAGGCCCCGACCGATTGCAGGATGGAGGACCGGCCATGAAACGCAAAATCGTGCCCGACGTCGTGCGCAACCAGGTTCTGTTGAAATTGCCGGCCAGCGCCAGCGTGCGCGAGGCCGCGCGCCAGATGGCCGAGCGCCATGTGGGCGCGGCGCTCGTGGTCAAGGGCGAAGGGCTGGAGGGTATCTTTACCGAGCGCGACCTGCTCAACCGCGTGGTGGCGCGCGGCCTCGACATCGACAAGACCTTGCTCGGCCAGGTGATGACCGGCAATCCCGCCACCATCACCTCGGACTCCTCCGCCATGGCGGCGCTGCGACGCATGCACGATGGCGGCTTCCGCCATCTGCCCGTGGTCGATGGCGGCCGTTTGGTGGCTATCGTTTCGCTGCGCGATTTCTTCGGCGCCGAGTTCCAGGAATTGGAGCGCGAAGTGGCTTTTCAAGAGAAACTGATCGCGGGCTCGACGTCCTAGCCCAAGGCCCCCATCCCAACCCATTGAGTCTGCACGGCGAATCCCAGGGCTTGCGCTACTAGGGATCGTATGCTTACATTTTCCAGACACAACATATATGGGGCAGGTGCCATGGACTGGACTCCCGAGCGCGTCACCATGTTGCAGCAATTGTGGGGCAATGGCTTTTCTGCCAGCGAGATCGCCGGCAAGCTCGGCGGCACCACGCGCAACGCCGTGATCGGCAAGGCACACCGGCTGCATCTGCCGGCCCGGCCCTCGCCGGTCAAACTCAAGCCGAACAAGCCCATGGTGGTGATGTCGGATCGTATGTGCCGTTGGCCCCAGGGCCATCCCAACGAGCCCGGCTTCAAGTTTTGCGGCGAAGCCGTCGAGGCGGGCCGGCCTTACTGCACCACCCATTGCAACCAAGCCTACCGCAAGAAGGACGAGTCGGCAGCGGCCTGAACGAAAAGGCGGCGGCTGGCCGAGTTAGCGTTGCGGTTGAGCCAGCCGCTGTTCCAGGCGCGCGAAGGCAAGCGCCAGGGCCAGGCAGATCGCGAAATACATGCCGGCCGCGATGATCCAGGATTCGAACGACCGGCCCGTGGTGTTGGATACCTCGCTGGCCAGGAATGTCAGTTCCTGAACCGAAATCAACGACACGATCGACGAGGTCTTGATCAAGGTGATGAGCTGGCCGGCCAGCGGCGGGATCACGCGCTGGAAAGCTTGGGGTAGAATGATGTCCCACATCACCTGAAGGCGCGACAAGCCAACGCTCTGCGCCGCCTCCCACTGCCCGCGCGGAATCGATTGAATGCCGGCGCGCACGATCTCGGTGACGTAGGCGCCTTCGAACATGGCAAGGCAGATCAGCCCGGACACGAAATTACTCAGCAATCGAGGCTTGCCGAACAGCACCTCGACCACGGCCAGGCTGTCCGGATTGGCCTGCCGGACCCAAGCATCCAAGCCAAGCAACGGCATGATCTGGCCGGAGATGAAGAAATAGAAGATGAACATGAAGACGAGCGGCGGGATGTTCCGGATCAGCTCGACATAGCTGCGCGAAACCAAACGCGGCAGCAGTCGGCGACTGATCCGACACAACCCCATGAAAGTGCCGATGACGGTGGCGAGCAGAATGCCCCAGACCGACAAGCGGATAGTGGTCAGCAAACCGTCGATGAACAGATTGGCGACCCAGCGCTGGCGCTCTTCGTCCCAGCGCCAGAGGTACTGTGCCACCCGCGTCCAGTTCCACGTGTAGTGCAGAACCGAATCGACGCGGTAGACGAAATAGGCCGCCACCGCCACCACCGCGGCAATGATCAGCACGTCGAGCCAGCCGACCCGCAGGCGCCGACGCGCATGGGGCGAGATCATGCAGGCCTCTCGCGGCGCGCGGGCCCGGCCATGCCGGCCGGGCCCTGCCCCGTCAGGCGATCAATTGACCAGCGCCGCCCACTCATTGCCCTTGAACCAATAATCGTGGCGCGCCTTGAGCCAGCCGTCATTGGTGCGGTAGAGAATCCAGTTGTTGAGATAGTTGAGTGCGTCCGGGTCGCCCTTGCGCACGGCCATGGCATCGGCCGACCGGGTCAGGTTCTCGGTGAACGGCTTGAACAGGATTTCCGGATTGCTCAGCGTCCAAACCGTCGGCTTGGGTTCGCTCGACATGACGGCGTGAGCGTTACCATTGACCACTTCCTGGAGCGTCAAGGGATCGTCATCCAACTCGCGGATCGTCGACTTGGCAAAAATGCGCTTGGCATCGGCGCAAGTCGAACTGCCGCGCCGGCAAGTGATGGTGACACTGGCCTTGTTGAAATCTTCGACGGTCTTGAAGTTGCCGGCCAGCTTCTTGTTGGCGGTCATGCCCTGGCCGCTATGGGCGTAGGGATTGGTGAAATTGACCGTGAGGTTGCGGGGCGGGGTGATCGTCAAGCCGCTGACGATCATGTCGAACTTGCCGGCGATGAGCGCGGGGATGATGCCGTCCCACGCGGTCGGCTCGAACTCGACCTTGATCTTCATGTCCTCGGCGAGCTTGTTGGCGACGTCGATCTCGAAACCGATCAGGTCGCCCTTCTTATCGCGCATCGACCAAGGCACGAAGGTGGACAGCCCGACGCGCATGACGCCGCGCTTCTTGATTTCTTCGATGACGCTGGCCGCCGCCACGCCCTGGCGCGCATCCTGAGCGTAGGCTGCGGACCAAAGCCCTAGGGCTGCTGCGCCGAACACGGCTAGCCCCATAACTCTGCGTGTAATGCTCATGACCTTCTCCTTCCTGCTTGGTTAAAACGTCGCGCCTCGTGCCGCGGCGACCCGGCTATGCCTGACTCCGCCGCAGGCGATGCTCCAGAAAACTGACGAATGCGGACAGGCTGCACGTGAACGCCAAATAAATGCCCGCAACCGTGAACCAGACTTCGAAACTCATGAAGGTCTCGGAGATCACGTTGCGCCCCTCGGTCGTTAGGTCGAACACGGCAATGACGCTGACGATGGCGGAGTGCTTGATCAAGGAGACCGCCAGGCTGGTCAACGGCGGCAGCATCATCAGGACTGCTTGGGGCAGCACGATGAAACGGTAGATGTCGGTCCGGCTCAGGCCGACGCTGCCGCCCGCCTCCCACTGGCCGCGCGCCACGGACAGGATGCCGGCCCTGATGATCTCGGCGGCGAACGAGCCCTCGAAAAAGGAGATGCAGAGCACGCCGGTCCAGAAACGATCAACGCCAAGAACGGGCGACAGCACGAAATAAAACAAATAGAGCTGCACCAGCAGCGGCGTGTTGCGGATGATTTCCAGATAGCCGCGCGCCAGCACCCGGCCGGCGAAGGAGTCCGATAGCCGAAGCAACGCCGTGATCAAGCCAATGGCAAGCGTCAGCACCATGCCATAGGCGCTGATCTCCAGGGTCACGATCACCCCCTTGACCAATGGGCCCCAAATCAACTCGCCGTCGATGACGCGGTAGATGTAGTGGGGAATGCGGTACCACTGCCAGTTGTAGCCCATCGCCTGGGCACCCCGAGCGCCCAGCCAAATGAGCGCGCCGGCAAGAGCGGCGAACTGCGCGAGGTCGATGAGCGGCGAGCGCCGCGTCAATAAGTCGTGACTCCAGGTCCGTCGGTGCACCATTGCTCTACCGCGCCCCGCGAAGCGCCCGCGTGGGCCTATCGAATTGTACCGGCATGTGTCGCCTACCCTGGATACATCCTGTATTGCCCACAGTCTGCCAGCCCAGCCGGCTCGGAGTCAAAGCCGACAACGCAATACCGCATCATGAAAAACTCTGTTCGCCCGATGAATGGCTTATCCTATCGCTCGGAGTATGCCCATCATGACCCGATCATGGGGTCAGCGCCGGCGGCCTGGGCCCGCCGGTCGCCCAATCCAGAAGCTCGACCGTATGGACGATCGGAATCCCGGTGGCCTGGCCGATTTGGGCCATGCAACCGATATTGCCGGTAGCGATCAGATCGGGCGTCACGCTTTCGATATTGCGCACCTTACGCGCGCGTATTTGGCCGGCGATCTCGGGCTGCAACAGATTATAAGTGCCGGCCGAGCCGCAGCAGATATGCCCCTCCGGCACGTCGCGTACGACAAAGCCGGCGCCGGTCAGCAATTGCTTCGGCTGCTCCCGGATGCCCTGGCCGTGCTGCATGGAACAGGCGGAATGATAGGCGACGGTCAAACCGCTCGGCCGCGCTGCCGCGTTCAGGCCAAGCTCGGCCATGATCTCGGTGATGTCACGGGTCAATGCCGACACCTGGGCGGCTCGCGCGCTCCAGGCGGGATCGGTGCGCAGCATATAGCCGTAATCCTTGATCATGGTGCCGCAGCCGCTGGCGTTGATCGCGATGGCGTCAAGCCCGCCCGCCTCGATCTCCGCCGACCAGGCCGCCACATTGGCGCGCGCGCGGGCGAGCGCATCGTGTTCGAGCCCCATATGGTGGGTGAGCGCACCACAACATCCCGCGCCCTCGGCGATCACCACCTCGCAACCGTGGCGAGTCAGCAAGCGGATCGTCGCCGCGTTGATCTCCGGCGCCAGGACCTGCTGGGCACAGCCGATCATCAGGGCGATCCGCTTGCGTCGCACGCCTTCAGCCGGAAAAACCCGGGGTCGATCATGGGGCGCCGGTCCATGAATGGTTTTCGGCGCCATGGCGACTATGCCCTTGAGCCGGCCGGGCAGCCAGCGGGCGAGCGGCTGCGCCAGACGGGCGCCGATCAACGCCAGGCGAAACAAATTCGGCCGCGGCAGGACAAACGCAAGCAATTGGCGCAACCAACGCTCGGCCCAGGGCCGTTCATAGGTTTCCTCGATATGGATTCGCGCCTGATCCACCAGATGCATGTAATGCACGGCAGAGGGGCAGGTCGTCATGCAGGACAGGCAGGACAGGCAGCGATCGATATGGGTGACCACCTTTTCGGTTGCCGGCCGGTCGTTCTCCAGCATGTCCTTGATCAGATAAATGCGGCCGCGCGGGCTGTCCAACTCGTCGCCCAGCAGTACATAGGTCGGGCAGGTCGCGGTGCAGAAGCCGCAATGGACGCAAGCGCGCAGAATCTTGTCGGCTTCCGCGATGCCCGGATCGGCGAGTTGGGCGAGAGAGAAATTGGTTTGCATACGTCCCTAGACTCCCGCCGCCATTCTGCCCGGGTTGAGAATCCCCCTGGGATCGAAATTCTCCTTGACCCGGCGCGACAGCGCGGCAAGGGCCGGGAGTTGCGGTTGGAAGACCAACACAACGGCGCGCACCGCCGGATCGGCGCGCATCAGCGTGGCGTGGCCATCGCCGAGCGCGCCGCGAATGGCGGCGGCACCGCCATCGGCAGCACCGGCGACGGCGAGCCAGATCAGGCCGCCGCCCCAATCGTAGAATGCGGCTACGTCCAGCACGCGACCCAGCGCGGCGACCAAACCGGGGCCGGCCATGGGCGGCACAGAGAGGCGCCAGACCGCACGGTTAGATTCGCCGACCAGGCGCGCCACGTCGCGCAACTCGCGCCACAGCGCGGTCGAGTTGTGGCTATGCAACTCTTCGACGGCGCCGAAGACGGCCAGTTCGGCGCGCAGTTTTTCGCAGCGATAGGCGACGGAGGGGCCAGGGCCCTCGAGGCGGATGGCGGTGACCGCGCGGCCGGCGCCGCTGACATAGGACACGGCGGAGCGCCGAGCCGCCGCCGGGGGTAGATGGGCAGCGCCGGAAACTTCGTGCGGGCTGTTGAGCGCGGCGGCAAGCGCCTTGACCGCGGTCGCATCGTCCAGGCCGAGCAGCAGCACCGTGCGCGTCTTCTCCGGACGAGGCAGCACCTTGACCGTGACGTCGGTCATGACACCGAGGGTGCCATAGGACCCGGCGAGCAGCTTGCATAGATCGTAACCGGTCACGTTCTTGACCACGCGGCCGCCCGATTTGAAACGCTCGGCCCGCCCGCTGATGGCGGCGACGCCGAGGAAATGATCGCGCGCCGCGCCTGATTTGATGCGCCGGGGACCAGCCAAATTGCAGGCAAGGGTGCCGCCGATCGTGCCGGCATTCGCCGGCTGTCCCAGCAGCGGCCCAAGATCGGGCGGCTCGAAGGCGAGCATTTGGTGGCGCGCGACCAAGGCGGCCTCGATCGCTGCCATCGGCGTGCCCGCTTGCGCGCTCAGCACCAGCTCCTCCGGCTCGTAGAGCGTGATGCCGGCGAGGCCGGAGAGATCGAGGGCGTATTCGCCGTTGATCGGGCGGCCCAGTCCGCGCTTGGTGCCGGCGCCCGCGACATCGAGCGCGTGTGTGCCGGCCAGCGCCCATCGCACGGCTTCGAGCGCCTCGCCGGCATCGCGCGGACGGAACACGGTCGCCATCAGAACCGGGGCAGATCGGGAAACGGCGTCTGCCCGCCGCGCACATGCAGGCGGCCCAGTTCGGCGCAGCGATGCAGAATCGGGAACACCTTGCCAGGATTGAGCAGGGCATCGGGATCGAAGGCGCATTTCAGGCGCTGCTGCTGCTTCAGATCGTCCTCGTCGAACATAACAGGCATGAGGTCGCGTTTCTCAACGCCCACGCCATGCTCGCCCGTGAGCACGCCGCCGACTTCGACGCAGAGCCGCAGGATATCGACACCGAACGCCTCGGCGGATTCAAGCTCGCCCGGCTTGTTGGCGTCGAACAGAATCAAGGGGTGGAGATTGCCGTCGCCAGCGTGGAATACATTGGCGACACGCAGCCCATGCTTGGTCGACAATTCCGTCGTGCGCTGGAGTACCCGGGCCAATTGCTTACGCGGGATGGTGCCGTCCATGCACATATAATCGGGCGAGATGCGGCCGACCGCGGGAAACGCCGCCTTGCGTCCGGCCCAGAAGGATAGGCGCTCGGCCTCGCTCGTGCTGGTGCGGCAAGTGACGGCGCCCTTGTCGGCCGCGATCGCGCGCACGCGCTCGATCAGCAAATCGACTTCGACCTCCGGCCCGTCCAACTCGACGATCAACAACGCCTCGACGTCGAGCGGATAGCCGGCCTTGACGAAGGCTTCGGCGGCATGGATCGCCGGCCGGTCCATCATCTCCATGCCGCCCGGGATGATGCCGGCGGCAATCACAGCGGCGACGCAATCGCTGGCGGATTCGTTGGTCGGGAAGCCGAGCAACAAGGCACGCGCCGTCTCCGGCTTTTTCAAGATACGCACGGTCACCTCGGTGATAACGCCGAGCAATCCTTCCGAGCCGGTGACCACGCCGAGCAAATCGTAGCCCTCGGCATCGAGATGCTTACCGCCGAGCCGCACGATCTCGCCATTCATCAATGCGAGTTCGACGCCGAGCACGTTATTGGCGGTCAGCCCGTATTTCAGGCAATGCACGCCGCCCGAATTTTCCGCCACGTTGCCGCCGATGGTGCAGGCGATCTGGCTGGAAGGGTCGGGCGCGTAGTAGAAACCGGCATGGGCGACGGCATTGGTGATGCCCAGATTGGTCACGCCGGGTTGGGCGACGACGCAGCGATTATCGAAATCGATATCGAGGATGCGGTTGAACTTACCCAGGCCGAGCAACACGCCATCGGCCAGCGGCAGCGCGCCGCCGGACAGCCCCGTTCCCGCGCCTCGCGGCACCACCTTGACCCCCGCGCCGTGGCAATAGCGCAACACGGCGGCGACCTGTTCGGTCGTCGACGGCAAAACCACGATCATGGGCAGTTGGCGATAGGCCATGAGGCCGTCGCATTCGAAGGCCTTGAGTTCGTCCTCCGACGTGATCACGCCCTCGCCCGGCACGATATCGCGGAGGGCTGCCGCGATCTCGCGGCGGCGCGCGATGACGGATCGATCAGGCTCGGGCATTTCCATGTCACGAACCTCTCAGCCGCCGAACACCTTCTTGAGCAGTTCGGTCGAGCGCTGGGCCGGGTTGTCGCGGATCGCGGCCTCTTCCTTGGCGAGGTAGAAGAACAGCCCGGCCAACGCCTGTTCCAGCACATAGCTGGTCATGTCGAGGTTGACTGCGCTGCCGAGCGGCAGGGAGCTGGCTTTGTCGCTGACCGATTTGAGCGAACCGACCGCGCCGACATCGGACAGGCTGCGCTCGACCACGGGCTTCATGGCGTCCGACAGGGGCTTGGTCGTCTCGCGCTTGAAATACTGGGTCGCCGCGTCCTTCGGCCCATTCAGAATGGAGCGGGCGTCGCCGATGCTCATATTGCCGATCGCCGTGCCGAAAATGCCGGCCGCCTTGGGTGCTGCCGCTTCGGCCGCTCGGTTCATCCGGGTTTCCAGATCGTCCACCAGGGCGGAAGCGCCGGCCAGCTTGAGCGCCTGCTGCACCTGGCCAAGCGCGCCGGGCAAGGGGATGTGAACGTCTTTGTCCTTGAGATAGCCGTCGGGCTTGCCGAGCCGGCCGGTCGTGCGCTCCGTGCCGACCTTGAGCGCGTCCTTGAGGCCGCCGACCATGTTGCTGTTGGACAGAGAACCACCGGCCGCCGGCCGGGCCGGCTGGCTGGCTGGGCGTGCCCAAAAGATTGCGGCCCTGATCCAGCAAGCTGCCCTGGGCCCAGCTATCGGTGGAGGCGGCGGCCCCGGCAAGAAGACCAGTCAAAAAAACCACGCCAAGCGCTCGCAACATCCGATCCTCCCCGATGTGGGCAGGCGCGACAAAACGCCCACCGGTCATGGTAGCGGCGGGTGGGGCCGATTAGAAGAGAGGAAAGCGGCGGGGCCCATAGGGCCGCCGTTAGGCGCGCGCGCTTTAACCCTGACGCGCCTTGTAGCGCGGGTTGGTCTTGTTGATCACATAGACCCGCCCTTTACGGCGGACTACGCGACAATTCTTGTGGCGCCGCTTGAGCGTCTTGAGCGAATTGACCACTTTCATAATACGGATTCCAGCCTAGGTCTTCAGCGAGCGCCGGACCATAGGGACAACACATCGGCCTGTCAACTCGGCGACGAAACGGCCGGTTTCACGCCTTGACGCAGTAAAAACGGAACAATTTAAGCGCCCCGCATTGGATCGCGGCAATGCGGCGCGCCCACAACTCCACCTCGTCCACAAGGAGGCCAACCAACATACGCGGCAGGCTGCCCGGCGCCAGGCTGGATACAAGCTTCGACCATCCCTGCAAGATCTGGCCCTGATGCTGATCGGTCAGATCATCGTTGAACCAGATGTTGAAGCCGGATTTTTCCAGGCAGGTCATGGTCTTATCCTGTGTCCAGATATGTTGGGCCACAGGTTCGTGCGCGATCCAGGCCCGGGCACCTTCGGCTTCGGGGTCGCTGATCACGTAATCGGTGAACATGAACTGACCGCTCGGCTTCAACGCGGTGGCAACGGCCTTGAATAGGCGCTCTTTGCCCTCGACCGTAAAAAAGGCTTCGCGCGCATAGGCGCAATTGAATGCGTTGGGGCGCAGCGCCGCGCTTTTCGGGTCGTAGTGTTTGACCTGGGCCTTGCCGCCGAGACCACGGGTGTAGGAGCGCTTTTGGGCTTTCGCTGCCAATTCGGCAGAGCTTTCCAGGCCAACCACCCAGGCGCCCCAGCGCTCGGCCACACCGCGCGTAGCGCCGCCGAGTTGAGCGCCCAAATTTAGGACGTGCATGGATGGGTTGATGCCGATCGGTTTGACTAAGTCTAGAACGTAGTTCAGATCGCCGGGCGAAATGAAATCCGCGCCCCACAACTGCTCCATCAGAGCAATCCGGTCCTCCGCCCATTCTTCTGCTAGCGGGAGAACGTCGGGGTCGCTGGATCCTGCCGCCTCTGGCCCCGCAGCACTCGCCAGAATCATATCCGGCTCGGCTTCTGGCTTTTCCCCCTCCCACCACGACCGAATGCGCGCACCAAAGGGCTGCCCCGTTTGATCGGGGGCACCTTCAGGCCGGTGGAAAAGTTCGCGGTAGCGTTGAGAGATCGACACGGGCACTCAGATTGATACTCGCAAGCATGCGTGCATTCTGCCGATCGCTTTTAGCCCGGGCTGTCCAGCCCAGGTTGCGGCCGTGAAAATGACGCATACCGGTAAAAGAAGTCTTAACGGACGGCGCCTATGATAGCTTGGCCGTCGCTAAAAATGGGGGATTTTTATGGGCGGAACGGCGGATATCGGCGTGGTCGGTCTGGGCGTGATGGGGCGTAGCCTGGCGCTTAACATTGCCGGGCACGGCTTTACGGTCGCGGCATTCGATCGCGACCGGGACCAGGGTGCCCGCCTTAGCACCGCTGCCGCCGCACGAACCGGCCAAACCGGCCCGATCGTCCCGGCATCCGATCTGTCCGGGTTTGTCGATTCGCTCAAGCGACCGCGCGCGATCCTGCTGATGGTGCCCGCCGGCCAGCCGGTGGATGACGGCCTGCAAGCGCTCTTGCCTCTCCTGGCGCGGGACGATGCGGTGATCGACGGCGGCAACTCCCATTATCGCGATACCATGCGCCGCGCTGCCGCCATGGCGGAGCGCGGATTGTTGTTCGTCGGCCTCGGCGTCTCCGGCGGCGAAGCCGGTGCGCTGACCGGGCCATCGCTGATGGCGGGGGGGCCGCGCGCGGCCTATCAGCGGGTCGAGCCGATTCTGACCACGATCGCGGCACGCACGGAAGGGCGCATCTGCCTGGCCTGGCTCGGCAGCGATGGCGCCGGCCATTTTGTCAAGACCGTGCATAACGGCATCGAATACGCCGACATGCAGGCCATCGCCGAAATCTACGGCCTGATGCGCGCCGCTGGAATGGCCGCCGCCGCCATGGCGGCGATCTTCGCCCGCTGGAACCAGGGCGAGCTGGAATCTTTTCTGATCGAGATCACCGCCGACATCCTGACGCGCAAGGATGAGGCGACCGGCCGGCCCATGGTCGAATTGATCCAAGATCGCGCCCAGCAGAAAGGCACGGGCCAATGGGCAAGTGTGGCCGCGCTGGAACTAGGCGTGCCGGCACCGGCCATCGCCGAGGCCGTCTTCGCGCGTACGCTGTCGGCCCGCAAAGCAGAACGCGTGGCCGCGGCCGGCGTACTCGGTGGCGCCGCAGTCAAATTGCCTACTGGCGAGGGATTCCTCGCCGATCTGCACGACGCCATGTTGACGGCGCGGCTTGCCAGCTATGCCCAGGGCCTGGCGCTGATCGATGCCGCGCGCCGCGCTCATGAGTGGCAAACCGACCTGTCCACCATCGGCACGATCTGGCAGGGCGGCTGCATCATCCGCGCCCGCCTCCTCGACGCCGTGCGCGCCGCCTACGGTCGCGACCCCGATCTGCCCAATTTGTTGATGGCGGACGAGGTGCGACCGCGCCTGCTCAAGGCCCTGCCCGGCCTCGGCCGTGTCGTGGCGCTGGCGGCGTCCCATGGCGTGCCCGTGCCCTTGCTCGCCTCCTCGCTTGCCTATGTCGAGGGCTACCGCACCGCCGAGCTGCCGGCCAATTTGATTCAGGCCCAGCGCGATTATTTCGGCGCTCACACGATCGAGCGCACCGACCGTCCCGGCAGCATTCATTTAGATTGGGCCGGGCTGCCGAAATGATCGTGCTGGTGATGGGTGTCGCCGGCTGCGGCAAGTCCACGGTCGGCGGCCTGCTCGCGGCGCGGCTTGGTATTGCGTTCGCCGAGGGCGATGCGTTTCATCCCGCCGCCAACGTCGCCAAGATGAGCCGGGGCGAGCCCTTGACCGACGCCGATCGCCAACCCTGGCTCGCCGCCATCGCCGACGAGATCGCGCGCCGCGCCGAACGGGATGAAGGTTTGGTGGTTGGCTGCTCCGCGCTTCGCCGCAGCTATCGCCGGACCCTGCTGGGGACGCGCTCCAATGCCCGGCTGGTCTATCTCAAGGGCGGCCAGGATTTAATCGCCGCGCGCATGGCGGGACGTCGCGACCATTTCATGCCGCCGAGCCTGTTGGCAAGCCAGTTCGCCGCCCTCGAGGAACCCGGGCCCGACGAGCGGCCCATCGCGGTCGATATCGGTGCCGCGCCGGACGAGATCGCCGCGTTCGTGCTGTCCGCCTTGAAATAAACGCCGCGGCGCCTCAGGCTTTAAGCAAGGCCTCGGCCAGCATCAGGATATCGGTTTCCATCTGCTCGATGATGCTGCGATGGAGATCGCGGATCGAGACGATGGCCACCAGCCGATTGTTCTCGACCACTGGCGGATGCCGATACTTGTGCCCGGACATCTGATTGAGAGCGTCGCGCACGGTCGCCAAGGGCGCGATCGTATCGGGATTCGGGGTCATGACCTTGGCCAAGAGGGTTCGCGCGGGATCACGGCCCGCAGCAACCACGCGCACGGCCAAATCGCGCTCGGTGAATATTCCGGCGAGGCGACCTGCCACCAGGATCGGCGGTGTCGATCGCGCGTGAGAGCCAGGCGATCTCTTGCGACAGATTTCCGCTCATGGCCCCCCCATCCCTGCCGCCGGTTCAGTTGGTCTTGGCGCCGGGCAACAGGCCCCGGATGGCGCCACCCAAGGTCGGCGCGGTCGAGCCTCCAGCCGGCGCCTGGCCAGCCGCCGGTGCCTGACCGCCCAGCCCGGGCACCAAGCCCTTGACCGCGTCGAGCGCCTTGGACGGATCGATCTTGATCAAGCTGGCAAGGTCCGGCTTGTAGCTGATGTTGTCCCAGGGGCCCTGAACGATGACGGGCACCGAAATCCCGCCGAGATTGGCGGCCCCGCCCTGGCCCTGCGTGGTCGCGACGGCCTTGGGTGTCACGCGATAATCCACCGTGCGCTTGGGCAGATCGACGGTGCCGGCGCCTTCGATGCGGAATAGCGGCGCCTTCATTTGCAAATCGGTGTTCTTCAGAATGCCGCTGGCAATGGTGTAGGTGCCGCTGAGTTCGGAAAAGTCGGTTTTTTGCGCGCCTGCGGCACCCCCGGTAAAGGCGGTGGTCACGTTGCGGACCATCTCGCCGATATTGATGCCCTTGATCGCGCCATCGGCGAAATTGATGGCGCCCTTGCCGTTGAGCGCGCCGACCAACTCGCGCTGGGACTTGCCCCGGCCGGTCACGGCGAGATCGAAGCTGCCGGCACCGGATAGACGCTCGAAAGCGGCGGCATCTTTGAGCAGCGGCTCGACCTGAATCTTAGCGAGCTGGAAGGTCGATTCCAAGGCCGGCACGGCGCCCGCGCCGTCAAGCGCGACGCGGCCGGTCCCGCTACCCTGATAGAGCGCGAGTTCGGTCAGATCGAGGTTGAGCTTGCCGTCCTTGAGCGCGACTTTGACCGCGCTCTTGCCAACCTGGATCTTACGCACCTGGATCGCGCCGACGCTGAGCGCGAGATCGGCATTGGCCGCGCGCAGCCCGGTAAGATCGATGGGATCGTCGCTCCAACCCGCCGCGGGCTTCGCCTGGCCTTGTGCCGCTGCCGGTTGTCCGGGCGGCGCTTCCGGCGGCAGATAGGGGTTGAGGTCGAGCTTCTCGATATCGAGTTGCGCGCGCGCATAGGGCTTGGCGCCCGACGTGTCGGCCATGAACGCGCCCTTGGACTTGATCGCGTCGATGGCGATGGCGGCCTGGGTGAATTCCACCTTCGGTCCGGCCAGCGCCAGCTTGCCCTTGATCGAGAGCAGTCCCAGATTGGGGCCGACACCGATGGGAGGCAGCACATTGCCCGTCCACTCCGCGAGCTTGCGGATCGAAGGCACGTTGAGATCGATATCGCCATCGATGCGCGCGGGCTGGGCGTTGGTGACATTGCCCTTGTAGTCGAAATTGACCGGCTCGGACACGACCTTTGCCGCGACCGCGCTCATCTTGCCCGCCATCAGCTCGCGCGGCTTGGCCACGTCGAGCTTGAGGTCGATTGCCTTGCCGCGCCAGGTAATCGAACCGTCGGCAGCGAGAGGATCGTCCAGGCTCGGCAGCTTGAGCGCCATGTTGATCGCGCTCAGCTCCTGCTTCTGGCCGGAGCGCTGATCGATATAGCTGACCCTGCCATTGACCAGCCGGATGTCGCCGAGCCGGATTTGCTGCACGGGCGGCGCGCCGGCACCGCTGGTCTTGGCCGGCTCCGGCGCCTTGGCCTGGTCGAATTGCCAGTTGGGGCGGCCCTGCTTGTCCACTTCAAGGTTGATCACGGGGTCGACCAGCACGAAGCGGTCGACCGCGACTTCGCCAGATAGCAGCGGCATCAGTTTAAGTTGAACCTGAAGCTTGGCTAGGCTTGCCATATCCTTGGTCGCCGCGCCGGCCGCATTGGCGAATACGACCTTCTCCGCCTCTAGTTCGACATTCGGAAAAAGCGCGAAGCGCACGGGCCCTTCCAGGCGCAACTCGCGCCCGGTCGCGGCCTTGACCTGCTCGGCCAGTTTGGCCTTGTAGGTTTCGAGCGGAACGAAAAAGGGAATGGCGACGGCGGCACCGATGATCAGCACGATGACGGCGGCAAGGCCGATGGCAATCTTTTTCATGGTCGCCTCCTGGGCCGGGTTGGGCTCGGCGGATTCATAGCATGGGGGGCGTCGCGAGTCGGCGTCCCGCACCGCCAGGGCGGGGTGTGCGCAAATCCTCGGTTGCGCGGGGGCCCATCGATCGGCCAGGCATTGTCACGGCGTCCCGAGTATAGAGGTCCCTCTGGCGGAGTGGTAGCCACCTGGATGAACAAGATCAGCTACGCCGGCTACCGGTTCCCGCCTGCAATCATTCACCGGGCGATCTGGCTCTATCTCCGGTTCACCCTGAGCCTCCG
>SHVW01000060.1 GCA_009694085.1 Alphaproteobacteria bacterium | reverse complement strand
CCGACAGATACCGCTATCCGAGAGCCGCCTACGCCGCCAAGTTCGCCATCGTCGCCAGCATCGTCAATCTCGTCACAGGCTTTTGAAGCGGCGGAGCTTCGCCCACCTTGCCGCCGCCCTACGCCAAAGCTACTTTTGCAACAGGTCTAGTAATTCAACCATAATAGGACAATCTTAACGATCTCGGCAAGGCGCACCTTTTACGTGCAGGTTTGCCGTCTAGAGTGCCAATGTCGATGCTAACCTAAATGCCGTTGCGACCGATGCCAATCGGATCGCCGTGCGGTCGCCGGGGAAGATGTGGCGGATATGGACAACGGCGCCGCGCCGGCGGGCGGCCGCGATGTGGACGAGGCCCACCGGCTTCGCCGTGTCGTCGCTGGCAGGCCCGGCAATGCCGGTGACGGCGATCGACAGATCGGCCGGCGAAGCCGCCAAGGCCCCGGTTGCCATGGCGCACACGACGGCCTCGCTGACTGCGCCTTCGCGCCGCAGCAGATCCGGATCGACCCCGACCAACTCAATCTTGGCCTCGTTGGAATAGGTCACGAAACCGCGCTCGACAACGGCGGACGATCCGGGGATTGCGGTCAAGCAGGCGGCAATCAGCCCGCCCGTGCAGGACTCTACGGTTACCAGCCTGAGTCCGTGCGCCCGACACCGGTCGAGCAGGGCGCTGGCTTGAGCAAGCAGGGCGGCATCGATCATGTCGCGGTTTCCGTCACGATCCGCATGAGCCGGAGGCCGACCAGCGCATAGGCTGCCGCTGCCATGTCGTCGAGCATGATGCCGACGCCGCCGTCCACATGGGCGTCGATCCAATTCACGGGCCAGGGCTTGAAAATATCCGCGGCGCGGAACACTACAAAACCGGTCGCGTACCAAACGGGGTCGAGCGGTACGGCGGCGAGTACTAGCCACTGGGCGGCGACCTCGTCGACGACGATGGCTTGAGGGTCGGATATACCGGCAGCTTCGGCATAGGTTCCGGCAGCCCAACAACCGAGTGCGAAGACAACGACGGAGGCGGCAACCAAGGTCCAGGGGCCGCCAACCGTCGCGATGACCCACGCGAAGGGCAGGGCCGCCAGCGAGCCCCATGTGCCGGGCATGCGCGGCAAGAGGCCCGCGCCGAACCAGGTGGCGATCAGCATGGCGGGATGGCGAAAACCGAGCGGCGCAGGCATGGCGCTCAGCGCGGCACCAGGCGGATCGTGGCAGCGGCTTGCGCGGCGATGCCCTCGCGTCGCCCGGTGAAGCCGAGGCCTTCGGTCGTCGTCGCCTTGACGCTGATGCGCGTCGCGTCGCTATCGACCAGCGCGGGACGCAACAATTCGGCGATGCGCGCGACCATGGCGGCGCGGTACGGGCCGACCTTGGGTCGCTCGCAGATGATGGTCAGGTCGACATGGATGATCGTGCCGCCGCGTTGGACAATCAAGCCGGCGGCATGTTGAAGGAAACGCGCGGAATCGACGCCGCGCCATTGCGGATCGCTCGGCGGAAAATGCTGACCGATATCGCCCGCCCCGATGGTGCCGAGCAAGGCGTCGGTCAGGGCATGAAGCGCCACATCGGCATCGGAATGGCCGATCAAACCCTGATCGTGGGCAACGGGGATTCCGGCCAACATGACCTGGTCGCCCGGGCCGAAGCGATGGACGTCGAAGCCGGTCGCGGTGCGAACATCCCAACCGCCCGCGCGCCGGGCAAGCACGGCCTCGGCGCGCGCAAGGTCGTCGGCCGTCGTGATCTTGAAATTATCCTCGCTGCCATCGACCAACTCGACCGGCATGCCCTGGCGTTCCGCGACCATGGCATCGTCGGTCAAGCGCTCGCTGGCGCGCGCGCGATGGGCCGCGAGGATGGCATCGAAATGGAATCCCTGGGGCGTTTGCGCGCGCCACAAACCATCGCGCGGCACGGTCGCGGCGATAAGCCGAGCATCGCCGCGCTTGAGCGTGTCGGCGAGGGCCACGGCGGCAATGGCGCCGGGCACGCGGTCGAGTGTTTGGATCGTGCGGTCGATCAACTCGGCGGAGACGAGGGGGCGTGCAGCGTCGTGAATGAGAACCCGCGCTGGGCGAAACTCAGCCAAGCTTTCGAGCCCAAGGCGGACCGAATCCTGCCGCTCCGCGCCGCCGGGAACCGGATCGAGCAGATCGAGTCCGGCCGTCGCCTCATCGTAGAGCGCACGATCGTCGGGGTGGATGACGACCCGGACCGCGCCGATCGCGGGGTGGGCCCGAAAAGCCCGCGCGCTGTGATGGAGCACGGCGCGGCCGGCGAGGCGCTGATATTGCTTGGGCGTGCCGCCGCCGGCTCGAACGCCGCGTCCGGCCGCGACGATCAAAGCAAAGGTGGAAGAGGCTATGGCTACCATGGTGCAACCGTAGTGACGGCCGGCTGCTTTGCCAAGCATTCCCGCGTGCCCCCTGGTTGTGCACCGCAACATTCGCTTGATTCGGCGGTGGGGTCACGCTAGGTTTTACCGATCTGATGACTAAACTTTGAGCACGGCTAAATGTTGGGCAAAAGCCTTAACCCGATCAGGATCGGCCCGGTTACGTTGACGGAACCGGTGATCCTGGCCCCCATGTCGGGCGTGACCGACATGCCGTTCCGCCGCCTCGTGAAGCGCGCCGGTGCCGGTCTTGTCGTGTCTGAGATGATCGCCTCGGAGGCGATGATCCGTCAGACCCGCAAATCCATGCTGATGGCCAAGCACACGCCGGAGGAATTTCCGATCTCCGTGCAGCTTGCCGGCTGCGAGCCCGGCCCCATGGCGGAAGCGGCGCGGCTGAATGCCGACCTCGGCGCCACCATCATCGACATCAATATGGGCTGCCCGGTCAAAAAGGTGGTCAATGGCGAGGCCGGCTCCGCATTGATGCGCGATCTGGATCACGCCTGCCGGCTGATCGAGGCGACGGTCAAGGCGGTCAGCCTGCCGGTCACGCTCAAAATGCGCACGGGCTGGGACGAGCGCAGTCGCAATGCGCCCGAACTGGCGCGTCGAGCGGAATCGCTGGGCATCAAGATGATCACGGTCCACGGTCGCACGCGCTGCCAGTTCTACGAGGGGCATGCCGACTGGGCGTTCATCGGCGAGGTCAAACGGGCCGTCTCCATTCCAGTGATCGGCAACGGCGATGTCACGAGCTTTGACGACGCGGTGCAATTGCTGAATCAATCGGGCGCCGATGGCGTAATGATCGGTCGCGGCGCCTATGGCCGGCCCTGGTTCCTGGCTCAGGTGGCGCATTATCTGCGCACAGGCGAGCGTCTGCCCGATCCGCCCTTGCATCGCCAGCGCGACCTGCTGCTTGAGCACATGGAGGGGATGTTCGAGCATTACGGCGTCGCCACAGGCCTGCGTATCGCGCGCAAGCATGTCGGCTGGTACAGCAAAGGGCTCGCCGGCTCGGCGGAATTTCGCGCACGCGTGATGCGTATGGACGACCCAGCCCAAGTGCGCGCGGCGATCGTCGCATTCTACGATCCGATCGTTGCGCGGATGGCAGCCTAGGCCATGGCGGCACTGGCTAAACTCCAGCGCCCCCGCACGGTTAAACCGATCGATCTCGGCGCGGTGTTCGGCGTGCTGCCAACCCCGATCCTGGTGGTCGAGGCCGATGGCCGGATTGGACTCGTCAACCAAGCGGCAGAGCAGTTTTTCGATTCCAGTGCGCCGTTCCTGACCAAACTCAGACTCGACGAGTTAATCAACTCCGACCATCCGCTTTTTGCCCTGATCGATCAGGTGCAGTCCGACGGAAATTCGGTCTCCGAATACGGCGTCACGATCGGCACGCCGCGTATTGGCCAGCACCAAGTCACCATTGAAATTTCTGCCCTGCCCGAACGTCCGGGTGCTGCCGTCGTCATGTTGCACCGTCAGTCGATGGCGCAGAAGATCGATCGGCAGCTTACCCACCGCAACGCAGCACGCTCGGTCACCGCCATGGCCGCGATGCTGGCGCACGAGGTCAAGAACCCGCTCTCGGGCATTCGCGGTGCGGCTCAACTTTTAGAGCAAGGCAGCAAACCGGAAGATCGCGAGCTGACCCGCTTGATCGTGGACGAGACCGACCGCATCTGTGCCCTGGTCGACCGCATGGAAGTGTTCTCCGACCAGCGGCCGATCGAGCGTCAGCCCGTCAATATCCATGAAGTGCTGGAACGCGTGCGACGCGTGGCCCAAAACGGCTTTGCCCGTCACATCCGCTTCGTGGAACGCTATGACCCCTCGCTGCCGGCCGCGCTGGGCAATCGCGATCGTCTGATTCAGGTCTTCCTCAATTTGGTGAAAAATGCCGCCGAGGCGGCACCGGCTCAGGGCGGCGAGATCGTCTTGACGACGGCCTATCGCCAAGGCATCCGGCTGGCTATGCCGGGCGGCGATGCGCGAACGCAACTGCCCCTGGTGGTCAGCGTGCAGGACAATGGCGACGGCATTCCCGAGGATCTGCGCGCCCATTTATTCGATCCTTTCGTCACCACCAAGGTCAACGGCACCGGGCTCGGTCTCGCCTTGGTGGCCAAAACGATCGGCGACCATGGCGGGGTCATCGAGTTCGATAGCCAACCCCGGCGCACGGTGTTCCGGGTCATGCTGCCGATCGACACGGCGGGAGACGCCTCATGACGCCGGGCGCCCAGCGGACCATCTTGGTTGCCGATGACGACCGCGCGATCCGCACCGTCCTAACCCAGGCCTTGGCGCGGCTCGGCCATGAAGTGCGCACCACCGGCAACGCGGCGACCCTATGGCGCTGGGTCGAAAACGGAGATGGCGATCTGGTCATCACCGATGTGGTTATGCCGGATGAGAACGGCCTCGATCTCATCCCGCGCATCCGCAAGATCAGGCCCGAGTTGCGGGTGATCGTCATGAGCGCGCAAAATACGCTGCTGACGGCGGTGAAGGCGGCGGAGCGCGGCGCGTTCGAATACCTGCCCAAGCCGTTCGACCTGAGCGAACTTGTCAGCGTTGTCGAGCGCGCTCTGGCGGCGCCTGGCAGTGCGGCGTTGAGCGAATCATCCCGTGAGATCGACGAGCAACTGCCGCTTATCGGCCGCTCGCCGGCGATGCAGGATATCTACCGCGTCATGGCGCGCCTTATGGGCACCGACCTGACCGTGCTGATCACGGGCGAGTCGGGAACAGGCAAGGAGCTGGTTGCCCGAGCGCTTCACGACTACGGCAAGCGGCGCAGCGGCCCTTTCATTGCCATCAACATGGCGGCGGTTCCGCGCGAGCTGATCGAGAGCGAGTTGTTTGGCCATGAGAAGGGCGCCTTTACCGGGGCGACCATGCGCAGCTCCGGCCGCTTCGAGCAGGCCCAGGGCGGCACCTTGTTCCTGGACGAGATCGGCGACATGCCGTTGGAAGCGCAAACTCGATTGCTGCGCGTGCTTCAAGAAGGCGAGTACACGACGGTCGGTGGGCGGGCGCCGATCCGTGCCGACGTGCGTATCATTGCCGCAACCCACCGCGATCTGCGCCACTTGGTTCGCCAAGGCCTGTTTCGCGAAGATCTTTTCTATCGCCTCGCCGTGGTTCCCATCCGCATTCCGCCGGTGCGCGAGCGTACGGAAGACGTGCCCGCCCTGGCCCGTCATTTCCTACAGCAGGCGGCCAACCAAGGTCTGCCGGCCAAAACTCTTGATGGTCCGGCGATGGACCGGCTCAAGCAGCACCGCTGGCCCGGCAACGTGCGCGAGCTGGAGAACCTGATGCGCCGCCTGGCCGCGCTCTATGCCCAGGATGTGATCGGCATGGAGGTGATCGAGGCGGAGCTGGCGGATGTCACGGTGCCGGCAGAGGCAACCGCAGCGGCCGAGAATGAAGGCCTCGGCGGCGCCGTGGAACGCCACTTGCGCGACTACTTTGCCGCTCATCGCGACAGGCTGCCTGCGACCGGCGTTTACAACCGCATCCTGCGCGAGGTCGAAAGGCCGCTGCTGTCCCTGACGCTGTTGGCCACGCGTGGCAACCAGATTAAGGCGGCGCAGGTGCTCGGTCTCAATCGAAACACGTTACGCAAAAAAATCCGCGAGTTGGACATCCAGGTTGTCCGGGGCGTAAAATAGGCCCTGGTTTCTGTAAGCTTCGCCCAAGCGCGCCACACTGCGGCACCAAGAGATGAACGTGATGACATGATCGGGAACGCGGCCGCGTCGCCGTCCTCCCTTCCGCAGCAGTTTGCCGCTTGGGCCGAGCGCGTCGGTTTGGCTCGCCGGCTGGCGCTGGCGCTGACTCTGGCGGCGATCGTCTCGGGAATTGCCACCTATGGCGCGATCTCGGGGCAAGCGCCGTTTGGCCCCGACCCGCATATGGTCGTCATCCTCCTCAATATCGATCTTGTGCTTCTCCTGGTTTTGGCCGCGCTGATTGCGCGCCATATGGTTGGCGTATGGGTGCAGCGCCGCCGCGGGTTGGCCGGCGCACGACTCCACATCCGATTGGTTGTGTTGTTCAGTGCCGTGGCCGTGACGCCCGCGATCATCGTTGCGGTGTTCTCGGCCCTGTTCTTGAATTTCGGCATTCAAAGTTGGTTCAGCGAGCGGGTTTCCACGGCGCTCGACGAATCGCTCCAGGTCGCGCAAGCCTATCTGCGGGAGCATCAACAGACCGTGCGCGCCGACGCGTTGGCCATGGCCAACGATCTCAACCGCCAGGCCTTCGCATTGGCCGAGAACCCGGTCCTGCTCAATCGGGTGGTATCGGCTCAGGCTGCCGTGCGCAGTTTGACCGAGGCCGTCGTATTCGACGATACCGGCCGCCTTTGGGCGCGCGCGGGTTTGAGTTTCTCGCTGGAATTCGAGCCGTTGCCGGAACGCGCGCTCGCCACCGCCCGCGAGGGCGATGTCGCGCTGCTGACCAGCGAAAACGATGACCGCGTCCGCGCGTTGGTCCAACTCGACCGCTATATCGGCCTGTTTCTTTTCGTCGGCCGCTATGTCGAACCGCGGGTCGTCGGCCATATGACGCGCACGCAGGACGCGGTCAATGCCTACAAACGGCTCGAAGTCGAACGGTCGCGCCTGCAAATTCTCTTCTCGCTGCTGTTTGTCGTGGTGGCCTTGCTGCTGCTGCTCGCCGCGATCTGGGTGGGACTCGACATGGCGACGCGGCTGGCCAGACCGATTAGCGGATTGATCGCTGCGGCGGAGAAGGTGCGCGCGGGCGATCTCGGCGCACGCGTTCCGGAGGGGGCGACCGGCGACGAGCTGGAATCGCTCAGCCGCGCATTCAACCGAATGACATCCCAGATCGAAGGTCAACGAGCCGAGCTAGTCGAGGCTAACCGCCAACTCGACATCCGCCGCCATTTTACCGAAGCCGTGCTGGCCGGCGTATCGGCCGGCGTCATCGGTCTCGACGTTCAGGGGCGGATCAACCTGCCCAATCGTTCGGCGGCGACCCTACTGTCGATCGATCTCGATGCCGTGATCGGTCAGGCACTGGCCGACGTTGTGCCCGAGATGGCGGAACTGGTCGACAAGGCCGCTAAACGACCGGAACGGCTTGCCCAGTCTCAGATCGTCGTCGAGCGGGACCGGCGTCAGCGTACCTTACTCGTGCGCATCGCCGCCGACATCGAGGCCGAGGGGTTGCGCGGCTATGTCGTGACCTTCGACGACGTGACTGAGCTTATGAGCGCCCAGCGCAAGGCGGCTTGGGCCGACGTTGCCCGTCGCATCGCCCATGAGATCAAGAACCCGCTCACGCCGATTCAACTTTCCGCCGAACGGCTCAAGCGCCGCTATGCCAAGGAAATCGTGTCGGATCCCGAGACCTTCATCGCTTGCACCGATACCATCGTGCGCCAGGTTGCCGATATCGGCCGCATGGTCGATGAGTTCTCGGCCTTCGCCCGCATGCCGGCGCCGGTCATGCGGCCGGAGAATTTGAACGAGCTTTGCCGCGAATCCCTATTCCTTCAGCGGCAAGCCCACTCTGAGGTGAGTTTCTCCAATGACCTGCCCAAGTCGCCTGTGCTGTTGCGGTGCGACGCCCGCCAGATTCGCCAGAGCGTAACCAATCTGCTGCAAAACGCCCTCGATGCCATCGAAGGTCGCCCGGCGCCGGCCGACGGGGGCGCATTGCCGCCCGGGGCGGTTGCGTTGCGGCTCGCGGTCGAGGAGGGACAGGTCGTCATCGAGGTCGGCGACAACGGTCGCGGCTTCCCGACCGACGAGTCGCGTGAGCGCTTGACCGAGCCCTATGTGACGACGCGGACTAAGGGCACCGGGCTGGGCCTTGCCATCGTCAAGAAAATCATGGAAGACCATGGTGGCGATGTCGTATTGGAAGACCGGGTGGGCGGCGGCGCGTGCGTGCGTCTCGTCTTCGGCCCGGCTGAAGCCGAGAACGATACCGGCATTGCGCGGCACGAGAGGGAGGGCGCGATAAACGCCAATAAACTGACGATGGCACATGGCTCCTGACATCCTTATCGTCGACGACGAAGCGGATATCCGCTCGCTGATTGCCGGCATCTTGGGCGATGAGGGCTTTCACGCCCGCGGTGCAGCGACCGCTGAGGAGGCCATCGCCGGCCTCAAGAAGCGCCGGCCCTCGCTGGTCATCCTCGATATCTGGCTCCAGGGCAGCCAGATGGACGGCATCGAACTGCTCGAAGTGATCCGGCGCGAGCATCCGCAGATGCCAGTGATCATGATCAGCGGCCACGGCACCATCGAGAACGCGGTGTCCGCGATCCGCAAGGGTGCCTATGATTTCATCGAAAAGCCGTTCAAGGCCGACCGTCTGATCCTACAGGTCGAGCGGGCGATCGAATCCGCACGCCTCAAGCGCGAAAATGAAGAGCTGCGCCTGCGGGCGGGCGGGCCGATCGAACTGCTCGGCAACTCGACCGCGATTCAGCAGGTACGCCAGGCCATCGAGCGGGTGGCGCCCACGGGCAGCCGCGTGCTGATCACGGGGCCGGCCGGCGCGGGCAAAGAGGTCGTTGCTCGGCTGCTGCATCTGCGCTCCAAGCGCGCCAGCGGGCCGTTCGTCGCTCTCAATTGCGCCACCATGCATCCCAGCCGGCTGGAGGTCGAGCTATTCGGCACCGAAGCGGCCCACGATGGCGCGGACGGTGCGGGCAAGACGGGTACGTTCGAGCAGGCTCATGGCGGGACTCTTTTACTCGACGAAGTGGCCGACATGCCGCTGGAAACCCAGGGCAAGATCGTGCGCGTGCTCCAGGAGCTGACATTCGAGCGGGTCGGCGGCAACCATCGGGTCGAGGTCGATGTTCGCGTCATCGCCTCGTCCAACCGCGACTTGCCCATCGATATGACAGCCGGACGCTTCCGCGAAGACCTCTACTATCGCCTGAACGTCGTGCCCATCCGCGTGCCGCCTTTGCGCGAACGGCGCGAGGACATTCCGGTGTTGCTGCGCAACTTTATTCAGCGCTCGGCCGAGGCGGCGGGGCTGCCGCGGCGCGAACTGGGCGAGGATGCGGTGGCGGCGCTCCAGGCCTATGACTGGCCCGGCAATGTGCGTCAGCTGCGCAATGTGGTGGATTGGCTTTTGATTATGGCGCCCGGCGATGCGCGCGAGCGCATCCGCGCCGACATGTTGCCGCCCGAGATCGGCGCGATCACGCCGGACGTGCTCAAATGGGAGAAGGGCGGGGAGATCATGTCCCTGCCGCTGCGCGATGCGCGCGAGGTCTTCGAGCGCGAATATTTGCTGGCCCAGGTCAATCGGTTCGGCGGCAATATCTCGCGGACCGCGAGTTTTGTCGGCATGGAGCGCTCGGCGCTTCATCGCAAACTCAAACTGCTGGGCGTTAACAGCAATGGCGAGCGCGTGGCTAGCTTAGGCGGTGCGGAAGCGCCGGATGGCCCGGCGCCGAATGCGGGCCAGCCCGACGCCGCTCAACCCCAAACCTTGCCGCGTAAGTACAGCGCCTAAGTCGCGCTGGACAACCAACGGATTGCCCATGAAGGTCATCGTCTGCGGCGCTGGACAAGTCGGCTACAGCATCGCCCGCTATCTGGCGACCGAACAGAACGATGTCACCGTCATCGATCAATCGGCCGAGCTGATCCATAAGATCTCGGATTCGATCGAGGCCCGCGCCATCGTCGGTCATGCTTCTCACCCCAGTGTGCTGGAGCAGGCTGGAGCCGCCGATGCCGACGTGATCATCGCCGTGACCTACACCGACGAAGTGAACATGGTCGCTTGCACGGTGGCCCACGCCCTGTTCAATGTGCCGACCAAGATCGCGCGCATCCGCCAGCAGAACTACCTGCAACCGATCTGGGCCGATCTGTTCGCGCGCGATCACGTGCCGATCGACGTCATCATCTCGCCCGAGATCGAGGTGGCCCGCGCCGTGGCGCGGCGCCTTCAGGTTCCCGGTGCTTTCGACGTTGTGCCACTGGGCGATGGCGCAGTGCGCGTGGTCGGCGTGCGGTGCGCGGCCGATTGCCCAGTGGTCAACACGCCGTTGCGCCAGTTGACCGGCCTGTTCCCCGACTTGCATATCGTGGTCGTCGCCATCCTGCGCGACGAACGTCCGATCGTGCCGGACAGCGACGATCAAATGCTGCCGGGCGACGAGGTTTATTTCGTTTGCGAAGCTAGCCATGTCAGCCGCGCGCT
The DNA here is from genome assembly GCA_009694085.1 of Alphaproteobacteria bacterium. GTDB lineage: Bacteria > Pseudomonadota > Alphaproteobacteria > SHVW01 > SHVW01 > SHVW01. The sequence goes on along the minus strand of SHVW01000060.1, from coordinate 8,725 downwards.
TTCTGCTTTCGGCCACGAAGAGCCCGAGGCTCGCCGGATCGTGATCGCCGGCGGCGGCAATATCGGCATGTTCCTGGCTCAAGAGATCGAGGCGCATCAACCCGGCGTGTCGCTCAAACTGATAGAACTCAACGCGGAGCGCGCCAACGCGGTTCAGCAATCGCTTAGCCGGACCGTCGTGCTGACCGGCAGCGCGCTCGACCCGGAAATTCTCGAAGAAGCCAATGTCCGCCAGGCCGAGACGTTCGTGGCCCTGACCAATGAGGACGAGGTTAACATCATTGCCTCCCTGTTGGCCAAGCGGTTCGGCGCTGGGCGCACGGTCACGCTGGTCAACTCCAACAGCTATGGGCCGCTGGTCGGCCAGCTCGGCATTGATGCGGTGGTTAGCCCGCGGGCCATCACGGTGTCCAGCATCCTTCAACATATTCGGCGCGGCCGCATTCGGGCGGCCTATTCGTTGCGCGACGGCTTCGGCGAAGTCATCGAGGCCGAGGCGATGGAAACTTCGGGCCTGGTCGGCAAACAGCTCAAGGATGCGCGTTTCCCGCCCGGCACTATCGTAGGCGCCATCGTGCGCGGAAAAGACGTCATCATGCCGCGCTCCAACACGGTCATCCAAGCCAAGGATCGCGTGGTGATCTTCGCCACTGCGGAAACGGTCAAGAAAATCGAGAAGCTATTCTCTGTCCAGCTTGAGTTCTTTTGAGGCCAGTCCATGTCGCGCATTGCCTATGTCAACGGCCGCTATCAACCCCATCGGCGGGCCCAAATCCATATCGAGGACCGCGGCTATCAATTCGCCGATGGCGTGTACGAGGTCGTGCTCGTTCACCGCGGCCAGCCGATCGACGAGGGCCCTCATCTCGACCGGCTCGATCGCTCGCTCCGCGAATTGCGCATTGCCCAACCGATGGCGCGGGCGGCGCTTAGTCAGATACTTCGCGAGGTGGTGCGCCGCAACGATATCGATACCGGCCTGGTCTACATGCAGGTCACGCGCGGCGTATCGCGGCGCGACCACCCGTTCCCGACCAAACCGATCAAGCCGGCAGTCGTGGTCACGGCCAAGCGCGTCGTTGTGCCCGACGACGAGAAAGTGGAGCAGGGCGCGCGCGTCATCACCATTCCCGACATTCGCTGGGAACGCTGCGACATCAAAACCATCGGTCTCCTACCCAACGTGTTGGGCAAGCAGCAGGCGCGCGAGGCCGGCGCCTTCGAGGCCTGGCAGGTCGATCGCACTGGCATGGTGACGGAGGGAACCTCGACCAATGCCTGGATCGTGACGTCCAAGGGCGAGTTGGTCACGCGCCAGGCGAACCACGCTATCCTGAACGGCGTAACCCGGCTCAGCCTGATCAAGCTCGCGCGCCAGGAAGGGTTGCGCTTCGTCGAGCGACCGTTTTCCGTCGAGGAGGCCAAGGGCGCGCGCGAAGCTTTCATTTCCAGCGCCACGGCCTTCGTCACCCCCGTCACCCAGATCGACGACCGGGTCATCGGCAACGGCCGGGCCGGTTCGTTGTCGCTGCGGCTGCGCCAGGCCTATTTCGACTATATGGCCGGCGCGTGACGCGCGCCGATGCGCGCCCCCGCGCCATTCTGTTCGACTGGGACAACACGCTGGTCGACAATTGGGAATCCGTCCGCAACGGCATCAATGCCGCGCTGACCGCCTTTGGGCGCGAGCCCTGGAGCTATGAGGAATCGCGCAAGCGTCTGATTGTGTCCTTGCGCGATGGTTTTCCCATCCTGTTCGGTGCGGATTGGAAGCGCGCCATGGAGATATTTTACGAAGCCTTCAATGCGCGTCATCTGGAGACTTTGAAGCCCCTGCCGGGGGCGGCAGAGTTGCTATGCGCCCTCGACGGCGGCGGCATCTATCTCGGCGTGGTCAGCAACAAGACCGGGCCGATTCTGCGCCGCGAGGCCAAACATCTCGGCTGGAACCGCCATTTCGGCCAGATCGTCGGCGCGACCGACGCGTCCGTGGACAAGCCGGCGCCCGATCCCGTTTTCATGGCGTTGGCGGGCAGTTCTATCGCGGCCGGCCCCGAGGTCTGGCTGGTCGGCGATGCCGCGACCGATCTGGAATGCGCCCATCGCGCGGGATGCCGGCCGGTGCTCGTGCGCGAAACGCCGCCGGGCGAGGGGGAATTCGGCGTCTTCGCCCCGGCGCTCCATGTCGTGAATTGCCACGATCTCGCCCATATTCTGGGGTATTGAAGAAAACTCAGGACGGCATATCTTATCCGTTATCGCCGCCGCGTGGCGCCGCCCCCCGAACCGGGCCCGATCGGCCCCAATAATGAATCAACAAAATCAACAGGTTAAAAAATGACCAGCGAAAAAAGCCAGAATGTTCAGGATGTTTTCCTCAACAACATCCGCAAGAACAAGACTCCGGTCACCGTCTTCCTGATCAACGGCGTCAAGCTCCAGGGGATCGTGACCTGGTTTGACAATTTTTCCGTGCTGCTGCGCCGGGATGCCCATTCCCAGCTTGTCTACAAGCACGCGATTTCGACCGTGATGCCGGCCCAGCCGATCCAGCTCTTCGACCAGGGCAAGGACGAGGCCGAGGCCGACGCCTGACGTGAGCGGCGCGGGCTCGGAGCGCCGGAACGGTCACTCGACCGGCCGCGCCCTCGTCCTCCACCCCATGCCCAAGAGCGCGCCCGTGTCCGATGGGCGCAGCCCGGAGGCACGGCTGGAAGAGGCAACCGGCCTCGCCCGTGCCATCGACCTGACGATCGCCCATGGCGAAGTCGTGCGGTTGGCGCGTATGCGCCCGGCAACCTTGCTGGGGTCGGGCGCGGTCGAGCGTTGCGGCAAGTTGATCGAGGCCATGGAGATCGGCGTGGTCGTCGTCGACGCCGTCCTCAGCCCGGTGCAGCAACGCAATCTGGAGAAAGCGTGGAAGGCCAAGGTCATCGATCGCACCGGCCTGATCCTGGAAATCTTCGGCGCCCGCGCCCGCACGAGGGAGGGCCAGCTTCAGGTTGAATTGGCGGCGCTAACCTATCAGCGTAGCCGTCTGGTTCGCTCCTGGACTCACTTGGAACGGCAGCGCGGCGGTTTCGGCTTCCTCGGCGGCCCCGGCGAAAGCCAGCTTGAAATGGATCGCCGCCTGATCGGCGATCGCATCGTCAAGCTCAAGGCCGAGCTGGAGGAGGTTAAGCGCACGCGCGGGCTGCACCGCCGGGCGCGCCAGCGCGTGCCCTATCCGGTGGTGGCATTTGTCGGTTACACCAACGCCGGCAAATCCACCCTGTTCAACCGCATCACGGGCTCGGGCGTGCTGGCGAAGGACTTGCTGTTCGCCACCCTCGACCCGACCATGCGTACGGTCAAGCTGCCCTCGGGCCGGCAGGTCATCCTGTCCGACACGGTGGGCTTCATTTCCGACTTGCCCACTCATCTGGTTGCCGCCTTCCGCGCTACGCTCGAAGAAGTGCTGGGCGCCGATATCGTCATCCATGTTCGCGACATGTCGCATCCGGACAGCGAAGCCCAACGCGTCGATGTGGAGGCGGTGTTGCGCGACCTTGGGTTGGACGCGCTGCTCGACGCCGACGCGGATTCCGGGATAATAGAGGCGCGCAACAAGATCGACCGCTTGGACGCGGAGTCGCGCGCACGGGTCGTCAACGAAGCGGAACGCCGGCCCGGCGCGGTGGCGCTGTCGGCGATCACGGGGGAGGGATGCGACCGGCTGCTCGACCGGATCGATCGCCGCTTGGCACGCTCGCGCCAGGTGGTCGAACTGTCCGTCGACCTGGCCGACGGCGCCGGTATCGCCTGGCTTTATCGCCATGGCGAGGTGCTGGGCCGGCGCGACGACGAGGCCAAGGCCCATATCCAGGTCGGGCTGACCGGCCCCGATCTGGCGCGCTTCGAGGCCCGCAAACCGGCCATCGCGTCGTGAGCGCGATCGATCCCGCCCGCGTCGCCGGCTTCATCCGCGAGGTCGCCGAAATCGATATCCTGCCCCGGTTTCGCCAGCTCAAATCAGGCGATATCCAGGAGAAAAGCGGACCGAAGGATTTGGTGACGATCGCCGATATCGAGGCCGAACGGCGCTTGGGCCCGATGCTGACGGCTTATTTGCCCGGCTCCATCGCGGTTGGCGAGGAAGCCGCTTCGGCCGACCCCAGTCTCGTCGACCGGGTCGGCGGCGACGCGCCGGTCTGGTTGATCGATCCGGTGGACGGCACGCTGAACTTCTCGGAGGGCGACGAGCGCTTCTGCGTCATGGTCGCCCTGGTGCGCGGCGGCCGGGCGGTCGCGGCCTGGATTCACGATCCCCTGACCAACCGCACGACCATCGCGGAACGCGGCGGCGGCGCCTGGACCGAGGGCGAGCGATTGCAGGTGGCACCCGCCGTGCCGCCCGAGCGCATGACCGGCCTGCTCACCATTCGCCTATTCGATCCGGCAACGCGCGAACGTCTGCGCGACCGGCGCACCCGGCTTGCCAAGGCGACCACGCTACGCTGCGCCGGCCACGAATATCTCCATCTCGCCTCCGGCCAAGCCCATCTCGGGCTCTATTACCGCCTGCTGCCCTGGGACCACGCGCCCGGCACGCTGATCCACGCCGAGGCGGGCGGCTATGCCGCGATGCTCGACGGCAGGCCCTATGCGCCAACCGTGCATGCCGGGGGCATGCTGGTGACACCGGATCGGGAGAGTTGGGGGGAGGCGAAGGCGTTGTTGTTCGGATAGCGCCGCTACGCCGCCACCATTCGCCGCATCCGTCTGATCTGGCCAAACGTCACCATCCGCCGCGCTTCCTCGTCCCACAGCGCCAGCATCGGGCATTTCAGGCTCTGCCAGACGCTGAGCCGCTTGGCCCGCCATAGCTCCGGGTTTTCCTTGAAGCAGGCGTAGAGCCGGTAGCTCGGCACCTTGGTCGAGAGGTGGTGGATGTGGTGGAAGCCGATATGGCCGGTCAGCCAGTGCAGCGCGCGGGGCAGGTCGTAAAACGAACAGCCCTCGATCGCGGCGGCGTGGAAGTCCCAGCTCGGGTCGGTTTCCCAATAGGTATTCTCGAACTGGTGCTGGACGTAGAACAGCCAGACGCCGGCGGTCGCGGCGGGAACGATCACGGGCAGGTAGCCGACCGCGAGCGGCACGAAGCCGATGGTCAGGCCGAGCGTGACGACGATGGCGGCAAGCGCGGCGTTGGTGCCGAGCACGCTGATCCAGGTCTCGCGCTGGCGCCAGGGATGACCCGTGGGAATGCGGTGGCGCACCAGGAACTGATAGGCCGGGCTGATGCCGAACAGAATGATGGGGTTGCGGTAGACGCGGTAGAGCAGGCGGCGCAGGCGGGGCAGGGAGAGATATTCGCGCACGGTGAGCGTCGTGATGTCGCCAACGCCGCGCCGCTCTAGATTGCCGGAGGTGGCGTGGTGGACGGCATGGTCGCGCCGCCAGAAGGCATAAGGCGTCAGCGTGAAAACGCCGAGCACCCGGCCGAGCAGAGCGTTGGCCCGGCGCGAGCGAAAAAAAGAGCCATGTCCGCAATCGTGCTGGATCGTGAACAGGCGGACAAGCAAGGCCGCGGCGGGTGCCGCGAGCAAGAGCGACCACCACACGCCCTCGGATAGGCCGTAGAGCATGACGGCCAGCAGCGCCAGGAAGGGCAGGCCGGTCGTCGATAGCGCGATCAGGCCGCGCCAATTGTCCGAGCCCGCATAGGGCGCCAGGATTTCGGACCACGGGCGCGACGGCGTCCCGCTCTTGGCACCCCCGCTCTTGGCGTCCCTAACGCAGTTCATCGGCATTCGCAAGTACCCCTCTCCCCCCGAAGATCTTGCGCTGAAGCTACCACCGAATTGGGATGGGACTAAGGTGAAATCCTCGCCCGGTCGTATGCCGGCGGCGGACTGCGGGTTGCTTGAGGTCGGCACCGCCGCTACCATGCCGCCCGGTTACCCCTATTAATTCGGGAGTTCGCGCCTCATGACCGACTCGCTCAAGCCAGCCGTCCGCGCCCACAACGTCGCCTTTCTCGGACTTGGCGTCATGGGCTACCCCATGGCCGGGCACCTCGCGCGCGCCGGCCATCGCGTCACGGTTTACAACCGGACCGCCGCCAAGGCGCAGGCCTGGGTCAAGGCGTACAAGGGCAAGGCGGCTAAAACGCCGGCCGCTGCCGCTGCCGGGGCCGAGATCGTGTTCGCCTGCGTCGGCAATGACGACGATCTGCGCAGCGTGGTCTATGGCGACAAAGGCGCGTTCGCCGGCATGGCGCGCGGCGCGATTTTCGTCGATCACACCACGGCATCGGCCGAGGTCGCGCGCGAGATCGAGAGGGCCGGCGCCAAGCTCGGCCTGGGCGTGCTGGACGCGCCGGTTTCGGGCGGGCAGGCCGGGGCGCAGAACGGAAAGCTTACCATCATGGTCGGCGGCAAACCCGCGACCTACAAAAAGGCCGAGCCCGTCATGGCCTGCTATGCGCGCGCCGTGACTTTGTTGGGGCCGGCCGGGGCGGGGCAATTGACCAAGATGGTCAATCAGATCTGCATCGCCGGATTGGTTCAAGGGTTGGCGGAAGGGCTGAACTTCGCCACACGCGCGGGGCTCGACGCCAAGCTGGTCGTGGACGTGATCTCCAAGGGCGCGGCCCAGAGCTGGCAGATGGAGAACCGGGGTAAAACCATGGTCGACGGCAAGTTCGATTTCGGCTTCGCCGTCGATTGGATGCGCAAGGATCTGGGCATCTGCCTTGCCGAATCCAAGCGCAACGGCGCGTTGTTGCCGGCGACCGCGTTGGTCGACCAGTTCTACGCCCATGTCCAGAAGCGGGGCGGGGGGCGTTGGGATACCTCCAGCCTGATTCACTTGCTCTCCAATTTATGAAAACCGTGTCGCCCGCCCGCCGTCGTGCGGAGAAGAACACCAATGCCGCCGGGCAGGTGTTCGACGTGCGCACGGTCAAGACGGGGGAGGTGATCTTTCGGGAAGGTTCGATGGGCCTGCACATGCTGCTGGTCGAGAACGGCATGATCGAGATTTCCAAGACCGCCAAGTCGGGCGAAAAGGTCGTGCTTGGCGTGGTTCAGCCCGGCGGTATTTTCGGGGAAATGGCGCTGATCGATCAAAGCCCGCGCATGGCGACGGCGCTCGAAGCCTCGACCCTGCGCGTCATTCCGAACGATATCTTCCAGGAGAAGTTCGAGAAGCTCGATGCCCTTCATGAAGGGCATCGTGCGGATTCTGACCCGCAACGTCCGCTCGCTGTCGGTCATCGCGACGGAGCGGAGGCAATCGGACAAACAATCTGATCGTTAGGCGGTCCGATCGCTAAGCGCTGGCTGTGGAACCAAGTTGGCGCTTGGCTTGTTGCCACAACTCTTCCATCTCCTCCAGGTTCGAGTCCTCGGCTGACCGGCCTCGCTCGGCCAAAAGGGCCTCGACCTGGCGAAAGCGCTTTTCAAATTTAATATTACCTTGTCTTAGAGCATCTTCCGGATCTATTTTAAGGTGACGCGATAAGTTGGCGCAGGCGAAAAGCAGATCGCCGATTTCGTCGGCGACCCGGGCCGCGGACGGCTCGCCGCCGCCGGCGAGTTCGTCTTTGATTTCAATGATCTCTTCTTCGATCTTATCGAAGACTTGGGCGACCTCCGGCCAGTCGAAACCGACCCGGGCGGCGCGCTTCTGCAATTTGACCGCACGCATCAGGGCCGGGTAGGCCGTGCTTACCCCGTCCAAGGCGCTGGGATGCCGGCCCGCCGCCGCGGCATTGGCGGCGCGTTCTGACGCTTTCTGCGCTTCCCAGGCCTGGGTCTGGGCTTTGGCATCGGCGACATTGGCGTCGCCGAAGACATGGGGGTGCCGGCGCAGCATCTTGTCCGATATGGCAGCGACGACATCGTCGAAGCGGAACGCGCCGGCTTCCTCGGCCATTCGGGCGTGAAAGACGACCTGGAGCAGCAGATCGCCCAATTCGTCCTTCAAGGCCGGTAGGTCGTTACGCTCGATCGCATCGGCTACTTCATAGGCCTCCTCGATGGTGTAGGGCGCGATGGTGCGAAAATTTTGCTCCAGATCCCAAGGGCAGCCGCCCTCCGGCGAGCGCAGGCGGGCCATGATGGCACATAGCCGCTCGATGCCCTGGGCAGGCAGAGCTGGCTGGTCCGAACGCGAACGGGTCATGGCGTGCGCCTCATTTTGTCCCAGGGCCCCATATCTATAAGTCGCATAATGTATATTATGGTAAATAATGCCTATCATCTAGGCCAAGACGCTCATAGGCACGCGCGACGTTTCGGGCTTCCACTTGGTCCTCCGGATACAGAATGGCCCAGCCGATTTCGAGCGGCCGCTTATCCTTGAAATGGCGGTTCCAGGGCAACAAGATCAGGTTTGAATCACGGCGTCATTGAAGCGTGCGCTCCACTCGCTCTTCATCCAAGGATTCTGAGCGTCTCGACCGCGCCGCACCCACAAAACAATACGCCGCCCTCCTTCTTGAGTTGCTCGGCATGAATCCAAGGGCTGAGCTTCTCTTCCCCGTCGATGAACACCGCCGGGCGATCGGGAGAATAAACGGACACATTGTTCAGTCGTTTGCCATCCCCAAGGATACGCGCGACCGCGATCTTGGTGTTGTCGTACAGGATCGACCGCGGCACCTTGCCGAAGAAGTCGAATGCGGCGACGTGGGCCGCGCAGAACGCCTCCGTCGTCTCCGCCGGATAGGCCTGCACAA
>SHVW01000059.1 GCA_009694085.1 Alphaproteobacteria bacterium | reverse complement strand
AATCCGATCATGCGTCTGGCCGCCGAAACGATCCGTGCCGGGCGAATCGGGAATGTGATCGCTGCAACCGGTATGTGGCTGGCCCATAAACCCGACGACTATTTCAACATCGCCTGGCGTCGCGAGGCCGGCGGTGGCCCGCTCTTGATCAATGCCATCCACGACATCGACTGCCTGCGCATGTTATGCGGCGACATTGTTGCCGTACAGGCTGCGACCGGCCGCGGCACGCGCCAGTTCCAGGTCGAAGACACGGCGGCGGCCGTGTTGCACTTCGCCAGCGGCGCCTTGGGCACCTTGATCGTGTCCGATGCCGTATCGGCGCCCTGGAGCTGGGAATGGACCTCGCGCGAGAACCCGTTCTATCCCCAGGAAGCGGAGAACTGTTTCCTGATTGCCGGCTCCCGAGGCTCGCTTGCCGTGCCGTCGCTCGATTTGATGTGGCACGAACCGGGCCAGGGTTGGGGCGACCCGCTGACCCACCGCCGCCTGCCCGTGACGCCGGCCGATCCCTATGTCGAGCAGATGCGCAATTTCGCTGATGTTATCCGCGGCCAAGCCGCCCCCGCGGTCAGCGGCGCCGAGGGTTTGCGCACGCTGGCTGCAATCATGGCGATCGGCGAGGCCGCCGCCAGCGGACAAGCCGTGCGCATCGATGACATTCTGAACCGTCACCGCCGGAAAGTTTGAGAAGGAAACGCCATCATGGCCGATAGCATCAGGGTTGCTTGCGTCATCGGCTGGCCGGTCGCCCATTCGCGCTCGCCGCTGATTCACGGGCATTGGATCCAGCGCCATGGCATCAAGGGCGAATACCGGCGCGAGCCAGTCAAGCCGGAGGAGTTGGACGCCTTCATCGCCGGTTTTGCCGAACGGGGCTATGTCGGTGGCAACGTCACCATTCCGCACAAGGAGAAGATGGTGGCGTTGACCGAGCCGGACGATTCCGTGCGCAAGATCGGTGCGGCCAATACCATCTGGTTCGAGGGCGGCCGCCTCCAGTCGACCAACACGGATTTCGAGGGCTTTCTCGCCAGCCTCGACGCCTCGGCGCCCGGTTGGGACAAGAATCTTGACAACGCCGTGGTGATCGGCGCGGGCGGCGCGGCGCGCGCGGTGGTCTATGGTTTCGTTCAACGCGGCGTCGGACGCATCCACTTGGTCAACCGCACCCTGGCGCGCGCCGAGGCCTTCGTCGCGCGCTTCGGCAAAACCGTCCAGCCCACGGCGTGGGAAGATTTACCGCGCGTGCTCAAAGGTGCCGGGCTGGTCGCCAATACCAGCTCCCTCGGCATGACCGGCAATCCATCCCTGGAGATCGATCTTGCTGGCATACGCGATGACGCGGTGGTGGCCGACGCGGTCTATGTGCCGCTCAAGACCGACTTGATCCTGGCGGCGGAGAAACGGCGCCTGCGCGTCTCCGACGGGCTCGGCATGCTGCTGCATCAAGCGGGACGCGGCTTCCAACTCTGGTTCGGCGTGCGGCCGACGGTAACGCCGGAACTGCGCAAACTGATCGAAGACGAGTTGCTCAAGCGCTGACGCGCCCATCGCTCTATCCGCCTGGCCGGTCCGGCGGATCGCGATAGCGCGCGGGATCGGCACCCAACCATTGGGCATAGGCTGCGATGCCGGCCTCCAGGGAATGGGCGGGGGCGAAGCCGATCTCGCGGCGCAACCGCTCGCCGGCCAGCGGCCCGCGCATACTTGTATAGATCGTCCAGGGTTCGGTACCCGGGCCCATCTCGACGACCGCGCCGGGCACTGCGGCGCGTAGGGCGGCGGCAACCGCGCGATTAGAAAAATTGACGCCATGGCCGAGGTGATAGGTGTCGAAGTTCAGGGCCGGCGCGCGTGCGCAGGCGAGCAACCCGGCCGCCGCATCGGCAACGTAGGTGAAGCTGGCGGCGAAATCGGCACCGCTTTCCATGCGCACGGGCTGGCCGGCCAGCGTCCTACGCAGCAGCCAGGGGATCGGCCCGCGCGCCGGCGAATCCGAGACGATGGGTGGGCCGAACACCCAGGACAGGCGCACATTGGCCGCGGACAGGCCGAACTGCGAGCGGTACATGCGCACGAGCAGTTCGGCGCAATGCTTGGTCGTGGCGTAAATGCCCGATGGGCTGGGTGTCGCGTCTTCCAAAATCGGGTTGGCGACGTTAGTTTCGCCCTGAAAAACCGACCCCGTGCCGGTCAATATGAAACGGCGCCAGCCATGGCGGCGCGCCGCGTCGAGCAGATTGGCGGTGGCGCCGGCATTGATCTGAAAGGCGGTAAGCGGCGCGGGGTGCGCATAGGCTTCGTTGGAGATCGCGGCCAAGTGGATGCAGGCGTCGATCGGATGATCGGAGGCTAGCCGCGCGACCGCCGTTGCATCGGCCAGATCGCAGGCTGCCCATGTTACGGTGGGGCCAAATGCGACGGCCTGGCCGGCACCGGGCGGCCCGGCATGAGTTGCCAACACGGCCAGACCGGCCGCGGCGGCTTGCTGCGCAACCTCCGCGCCGACATGGCCGGTGGCACCGGTGACCAGCAGGATTTTCATTCAATTCTGCTCCCTGAAATTTTACCGCGAGGATTGCATGGGTTGAGGGTGCATCCCCTCCCGTTGCATCGCTCGGCCAGACAGGCTCAAATAGCGAGTAGACTGCAATTCTCTGGACGAACCTTGGGGGCCACGCCACCGCTCTTTACTCTTTCATGGTCATGCCCCTGATTCTAGGTGTGTTGAGCAAAGTTATCGAGGCGCTTGATGGCAATGACGATTGGCCCTATCAAGCGAGGCGATGGAGACTCGGCGCGGCAGCCATGCAACGTAAGGTCGACTGACACGCCATGACGCGATTCGTCCTGTTTCGAATCGGCCAATCGGTTTTCACCGTATTCGGCGTCCTCACCGCGGCGTTCTTCCTCGTGCGTCTGAGCGGCGATCCCACCGCCTTGCTCTTGCCCGAACAGGCAACCGCTGCCGAGGTCGCCGCGTTGCGCACGGAACTCGGCCTGGATCGGCCGCTATGGCTGCAATACGGACTGTTCCTCGGCAAGGCGCTTCAGGGCGATTTCGGCATGTCGTTTCGCCAGCACAGCTCGGCGCTGGGCCTGGTGCTCGAACGGCTGCCGGCGACGCTCGAGCTTGCTTTGACCGCTTTCGTGCTCGGCATCGGCATGGCGTTCGTAGCCGGTCTGGCCTTGCGCCTATCGGGTAGCCGACGGCTGCGCGCCCTGTTCTATTGGATCGCCTTTGTCCGCCAGGCCATTCCGATTTTCTGGTTTGGGTTGCTGATGATCCTGTTGTTTTCGGTGTCGCTCCGCTGGCTGCCTTCGCTCGGGCGCGGCGGTATCGAGCATCTGATCTTGCCGGCGCTCACCTTGGCGACGTTCGAGTTCGCCCTCTATCTCCGGTTGCTCGATGCCGCCTTCAGCGAGCAGCAGACTCAGGATTACGTCAGGACCGCTTATGCCAAGGGCCAGACGCGCGCGCGGACGATCTTACAGCACATGCTGCCCAACGCCTTGCTGCCGATCGTCACGGTCGCCGGAATCAATCTCGGCGTCTTGCTCGGCGGCGCGGTCGTGACCGAAACCGTGTTCAGCTGGCCCGGCGTCGGGCGATTGATCGTTCAATCGGTCAGTCAGCGCGACTATCCCGTGATCATTGCCGGCATTTTGGTCACGTCGGTCGTATTCGTCCTGATCAATCTGTTGGTTGATTTGCTTTACGCGGTTCTCGATCCGCGGGTCCGGCTGTCATGATCGTGCCGCGTAGGATTTCGATGTCCGCCGGTATCGCCATGGCCATGCTGGGCTGTTTGATCGCGGCCATGATCCTGATACCGGCGCTGCCCGGTTACGATCCCTACGGACAGAATCTGTCGGCCGGCTATACCGAACCTTTCCAAACGATCGAGGGAAAACTGTATTTGCTCGGCGCCGACGCGCTCGGTCGCGACTTGGTGGGCCGCTTGGCCCTGGCAACCCGCGTATCCCTGGCCATCAGCGTGGCTGCGGTCGCGATCAGTATGACGATCGGCGTTACCTTGGGTCTGATCGCCGGCTTCTTTCGCGGTCCCGCCGAAACCGCGATCATGGGCATTGCCGATCTACAGCTTTCGATTCCGCGCGTGCTGATCTTGATTGCGGTCACCGCCATCGTCGGGCCGAACCTGGTCAATTTAACCTTGCTGCTCGGCTTGACCAGTTGGGTCTCCTATGGCCGGGTCGCGCGCGCCATGACGCTGTCCTTGCGCGAGCGGGAATTCGTTTTGGCCGCGACCACGCAGGGCGCATCGCCGATTTGGAACATCCGTAAGCATCTGCTGCCCAATGTCATGCCGCAAATGGTGATCGTCGGATCGTTCGAACTCGGTCAGATCATCATCCTTGAGGCGTCCTTAAGCTATCTCGGCCTCGGTATCCAGCCGCCTCTGCCCAGCCTGGGCTTGATGATCAGCGAGGGGCAGACGGCACTTGAGATCAACCCCTGGCTTTCGGTTCTGCCGGGCATGGTGATCTTCATCGTCGTTGCCGGCGTTCAGTTCATCAGCCAAGGTTTCACCGCGGAGGGCGCGGACGCGCGGACCTCCGCCATGGCAGCGCCATGACCGACCCGGTTCTGTCCGTCCGCAATCTGACGATCGAGGTGATGACCGCAACAGGTCCAGCGCGTGCGGTCGAGAACGTGTCCTTCGATGTCGCGCGCGGCGAGGCCTTCGGCGTAGTCGGCGAGTCCGGTTCGGGAAAAAGCCTGACCATGCTGGCGATCATGGGGTTGCTGCCGGTGGGCCAAGTGCGCGTCACCGCCGGCGAGATCTTGCTTGAAGGGCGCAACCTGCTGAACCTGTCATTCGACGAGTTGCGGGCCTTCCGCGGCAAGCAGGTGTCGATGGTCTTCCAAGACCCGATGACCTCGTTCAATCCGGTCATCCCCATGGGTGCGCAGATCGGCGAGATCGTGCGCATCCACCAGCCCGCGGCCACCGCCGATGAAGTACGAAGGCGGGTCGTCGATTTGCTGGATTTGGTTGGGGTGCCCGATCCGGAGCGCTGCTATCGGCAATATCCACACGAGTTTTCCGGCGGCATGCGCCAGCGCGCCATGATCGCCATGGCGGTTGCCAACGACCCGGCCCTGCTGATCGCCGACGAGCCGACCACGGCGCTTGACGTGACGATCCAGGCCCAGGTCATGGCGGTGTTGGCCAAGGCCCGGCAACGCACTCAGGCGTCGATGATTTTGGTGACCCACGATCTCGGTTTGGTTGCCGAGAGCGTGGACCGGATCGCGGTCATGTATGGCGGGCGCATTCTGGAGACCGGCGGCGTCGACGCCATATTTGAAGCTCCCGGTCACCCCTATACCGTCGGCCTGCTCAAGAGCTTGCCGCGCTTTGACAGGGCCGTCGACACGCTCCACGCAATTCCCGGACAACCCGCGATGGTCGGCAACCGTCCGTCCGGATGCTTGTTCCACCCCCGATGCGGTTTGGGCGAGGGACGCGTGGACTGTCGAGCCCGTATGCCCGAATTGCTGAATGCTACGCCCGCCCATTGGGTCGCCTGCCATGCCCGCGGCGAGACCGCGCGATGGGCCACGCGCATCGACGTCGATTTAAGGCAGAGGGCAAGCGCACTCGATCGGGCGGTGCCGGGATTTTCCGAGTCCCAGCCATTGTTACAGGTTGAGAATCTGCACACCCATTTTCGCGTGGCGCGGTCGCGCGGCTGGGGGCGGGAGGTGTTGCGGGCGGTCAATGGCGTCAGCTTCGCGATCGATCGCCGGCAGACCTTCGGTCTGGTCGGCGAGTCCGGTTGCGGCAAGTCGACTTTAGGCCGCACGCTGCTTGGCCTCCATCGGGCAACCGGCGGGCGCGTCGTGTTGGCCGGGCGCGATGTGGCGCAGATGAACCGCTCCCGGTCGCGCGATTTGCGCCGGATGATGCAAGTCGTATTTCAGGATCCCTATGCTTCGCTCGACCCGCGTATGGACATCCACGACATCGTGGCCGAGCCGCTGATGATCAACGAGATGCGCGACGATGCACGCGTTCGGGAGTTGATGGATCGCGTCGGCCTACCCGCCGATGCGGCGCGGCGCAAGCCGGCGGAGTTTTCGGGCGGGCAACGGCAACGGATCGCCATCGCCCGCGCGCTCGCCTTGAATCCCGAGCTGATTATCCTCGACGAGGCGGTCTCCTCTCTCGACGTCTCCATTCAGGCCCAGGTGATCAATCTGCTGAAACAGCTTCAACAGGAATTCGGCATCGCCTATCTCTTCATCTCGCATAACTTAGCTGTCGTGCGGCATGTTTCCGACCGGGTCGCGGTGATGTATCTCGGCCGTATCGTCGAGGTCGGACCGAGTGATCTGGTCTTCAACGATCCGCGTCACCCCTACACCAAGGCGTTGCTCGCCGCAGTACCGGTGCTCGATGCGCGCCGTACGCGCACGAAATTCGTTTTAACAGGCGATATTCCCAATCCGGTCCGACCGCCCTCCGGTTGCGCGTTTCGGACACGCTGCGCGCTGGCGCAACCGAGCTGTGCGCGGGCCGTGCCCGAATTGACGGCCCAGGGTCACCCCGAACATTTCGCCGCCTGTTTCGTGGCGGCATCCAATACTCCGATAAGGACGTAGCCGGCCGGCCGCTGGCTGTACTATCATGATTGGCGCAAAGACCGGTGCCTGACCGGCCCGTCAACAACACCGCTCAACCGAGTTCGGCAGGAGGTCGCCATGACGCAGCAATGGGAACGCATGACGTTTATTCGATTGGCCGGTGCGTTGACGGTCGCATCCTTGATGGGGTTTGCCGCCAGCACGACTGCTGCGCAGGCGCAGGAACGTCGGCTGGTCGTGGCCCAGAGCGCCGATGTGCTGACGCTCGACCCCAGCGTCAACACTGCGGCCCTTGCGATCAATGTCTATCTCAATGTCTATGACCATCTGACCCAGATCAACGCGGACGGATCGGTCGGCCCGAGCCTGGCGCTGTCCTGGGACATCGCCGACGGTGCCAAGGTATGGACATTCAAGGTGCGCGGCGGCGCAAAGTTCCATGACGGTACGCTGGTTACGGTTGACGACATTATCTGGACCTACAAGAAAATCCTGGCCGACGCGAAATCGCCGGTTCGCCCTTATCTGAAAAACGTTACGGCGATCGATAAGATCGGTGCGGATTCCGTTCGCTTCACCCTGGATACACCCTTTATCACCTTCGATCGTCAGGTCACCCTGGTTTCGGTCCTGCCGCAGAAGGCCTATGAGGCCCTGGGGCCGGAGAAGTTTTCCGTGCAGCCCATCGGCTCCGGCCCGTTTAAGGTCGTGCGTTGGGTCAAGGACAGCATGGTTGAGCTGGTTGCCAATGCCGACTACTGGGGCGGCGCGCCGCAGGTCGATCGCGTCACGTTCCGGCCGGTCCCGACCGAAGCGGCGCGGGCCGCCGGATTGGCCTCGGGCGAACTCGACATCGTGCCGGTCCTGCCGCCGACGCTGGTGGCAAGCCTGAGCCAGCGGCCGGGCATACGGATCGAAAAAGTTCCGAGCAATCGAACGGTCTATGTCGGCTTCAACGTAACCAATCCCGGGCTTGCCGACGTCAAATTGCGCCGGGCGATCGACCACGCCATCGACCGCGAGGCGATCACGTCGAAACTGCTGCGCGGCATGGGCACGCCGATTGGGCAGATTCCCGCACCCGTGCTGTTCGGCCACGACCCGGCGATTAAGGCGACGGCCTACGATCCCGCGCGGTCGCGCCAGCTTCTGGCCGAGGTCGGCTATAAGGGCGAAAAGATCGTCTTTCAGTACCCCAATAATCGTTGGGCCTTCGCCGAAGAGGTTGCCCAGGCCATCGGCGGCTATCTCAAGGCCGTCGGCATCCAGGTCGAGTTGCAGAGCATGGAATTCTCTGCGTTCTTCCCGCTTTGGCTCGGCAATAAGCTCGGCCATATGTACATGTTCTCGCTCGGTATCACCGTGATGGATGCCGATCTCATACTGAATCTGGAATATGAGAGCGAGGTCTCCCATGGCTATTGGCGCAACGCCGAGGTGGATAACCTTGCCAAGCAGCAGCGCGCCGAAACCGACCCGGAGCAGCGCAAGAAAATCATGAGTCAGGTCTGGCGCATGAGTCAGGAGAACGCTGCCTTCGCGCCGATTTACAATGAAATTCAGGCCTATGGCGTGCGCGACCGCGTGAAATGGTCGCCGCGGCCGGACGAGCGGCTGAATTTCGGTTATGGACCCATTCTGACGGGTAATTGAGCGTTCGTTTCGTCGTCGCCTGACCGACACCATCCCGTATCTTCGCCGATGGCTAAGGCCGGGGTGGACTTTCTATCCTGCGGAGACGCGCATATGACCAAGCCAGGGGAAGGCGAGGCCGATTTCCGGTCGATGACTGTGGGCGACTACCTCGCATTCTATGAGCGCCGGGGCTACGGATTCGAAATCGGCCTGGGCCGGCGGCCGGCGGTCGTCGTGATCGACTTCTCCATCGCTTTTACCCGCGGCACGCCGAATTTCCCCGGCGGCGGTTACGATCGGCAGGTGGCCAAGACCGCTCGCCTTCTGGATGCGGCGCGCGGCCGGGCTCCGATCTATTTCACCACCATCGCTTACGAACCCCATATGCGCGACGCCGGGCTCTGGGCGGTTAAAATTCCTTGGATCAAGAGCTTACAGATTTCCTCGGTCGAGTCCGCAATCGACGAGCGTCTGACGGTTCAACCGGACGAGCCTGTCATCGTAAAGAAATTTCCTTCCGCTTTTTTCGAAACCAACCTGGAATCTCGCCTGGCAAAGGACGGGATCGACACGCTGATCATCGCGGGCTGCACGACCAGCGCTTGCGTACGGGCGACCGCGATCGACGCCATGCAACGCGGCTATCGCCCCACGATTGCTGCCGAGTGCGTCGGCGACATCACGCCGGCGCTCCATGCGGTTCATCTGGCCGATCTGCGCTCGCGTTATGCCGATGTCGTGGCGCTAGATCAGCTGATTGCCTATCTGGGCGGCCTGGATAGGCGCTGATCGAACATGACAGCAGCACCGCAATCGTCGCGCCGCGGCTTCGCCGATGCGGACTTGGTTTTGAATCCGGCGGGCTGTCGCTCGCCCATGCCTTGACCTGCGGGCTATCCGCCCACCCCGCCACGTCGCGTGCGGCTCATGGCGACATGGTGGCGTTCGGGACCCTGGTTCAGCTGGTCCATCAAGAGCATGCCGAAGCGGAGATCGCCGACATCGCGCGATTTGCGCGAGAGTGCGGCTTGCCGACCACTCTGGCTGGCTTGGGTCTCGATTCGGTCTCGGCGGATGGGTTGGAAGCGATAGCAATCCCGACGCTGACGGCACCCTTCATCGGTAATGTGCGGCGTCCGCTCGACCGGGCCGGATTGGTGGCCGCGTTGTTGCGGGCCGATGAGCTAGGACGGAAGGCGGCATGATATCGATCGAGGGGGCCAAGACATGAGCGCGGGTTCCATACTGACGCCGGGCACGATCGCACTTGTCGTAGGGGCCAGCAGCGGCATCGGTGAGGCCGTGGCACGTCAACTGGCGGAACGCGGGTGTCGCGTCATACTGGCCTCGCGTCGCCACGCTACTCTGGAGGCGTTGAACGCGAAGCTGAAAACTCCCGGCTACGTCGTCGAACTGGATGTTGCCGATCCGCAATCGACGGAGTCCCTGCTCGGTCGTCTTCCCGCCGGTTGGCGCGATATCGCGATCATGGTCTATGCCACCGGCCATGACATCGGCGGCCGGGAACGATTCGATCGCCGGCCCGACCGGACCTGGCTCGACATTATCGAGGCGAACCTTAACGGTGCTATTCGGCTATGCCGCCTCGTTGTCCCCGGCATGCTCGGCCGCGGTGCCGGCCACATCGTCAATATCGGGTCGATCGCTGGCACGCGAGCGGTTGCCGGCGAAGCTGCCTACAACGCCAGTAAGTTCGGCCTTCACGGCCTCAGCGAGGCGTTGCGCATCGATTTTCGCGGCACCGGCGTGCGGGTGACCGAAGTGCTGCCCGGCTTGGTGCGCACGAATTTTGCCGAAACGCGCTGGGGCGATGCCAAGAAAGCCGAAGCCTTCTATGGCCAGACTGCCGATCCGCTCGTCGCCGATGACGTCGCGCGCAGCGTCGTCTTTGCCCTCGATCAGCCGCCCCATGTCAGCGTGTCCCAGATCTATATCGAGCCGAGCGCGCCGCCGAAAAGCTAGTCCGGGCGGATTGTTTGACTTGGCAGGTTGAGTCCAATTCCTCAATGCCGGTGGCACCAGGTCCAATGGCCCGACGCCAATTCGCGCAGCGCCCAACTCCTAGTCTTGGACCAAAGCCGCCGCGAGTACCCGACGCGTAGCCGCCACCGCGCGGCGCACGCGCTCCAGGGCGCCCACGCTCTTGGCCAGTTGCTCCGTTGGAATTTCCAGGGCGAGTGGAATGCCGGGCGGCAAGGCGCGCAGCAATCCGATCAGGTCGATCGCGCCTTCGCCCGGGAACAGGCGCTCCCTGACCGCCGCGTGGATCAACGCATCGCGATCGCGACGCCCGCCGGCCGGCGCGTCGCAGATCTGGGCGTAGCGGAACCAGGCGGGCGGCAGATGCGCCAGCTCGTCGCAGCTTCCGGCCGAGCGGTCGAAATGCAGGGCGTCCACCGTGATGCCGAGATTGGGGGCATCGACCGCGCGCACCATCTGCGCTGCGGCGTTGAGATCGTTGACGCTGAACCAGGGCACGAATTCGATATCGATGGTTAGACCGAGGCGGTGCGCCGCCTCGGCGAGTCCGGCAAAATTTGCGGTCAGACGCGCCTCATCGGGATCGTCGCCCGAGGCAAGAATGTGGCGAGCGCCGAATTCGGCGGCGAGTTCGAGGAAGGGGCCGAAGGCGGCGATCTCGGTTTCCGGGATGAGCCTTGCGGTATTGACGTCGAGTACGCTTAGCCCGCTATCGGCGAGGCGGTCCAGCGTTTCCCGGCGTAGCGCGGTATCGGTCATGATCGGCATGGGGTCGCGGCCGGGCTGACTGCCGAGCAGACGGAGGCCGACATGGCGGCAGCCGGCGGCGGCGGCTACCGTTACCGCTTCCGGCGGCGTCAATTCGGGCACAGTGTAATAGGACAGGGATAAGGGAATGGCGGCAGGATCGATGGTCATGGCCGTGGTATCGCGTTGGGCTCCAGGGGCTCGCATGCTACAACGCCAGCCTCGACCAGCGATGGAATGACGAGCAATTCATGACTGCGGCAGACATGACCGGCGCCGATCGTATCGTCCTCATTATCGGCGGCGGCAGCGGCATCGGCGAGACCACGGGCCACCTTATGCGCGCGCGCGGTTGGCGCGTAGCGATCGCCGATCGCGACAGCGCGGCTGCGACGCGGGTTGCCAGTGTGCTCGGCGGTTATGGCCTGGCCATGGATATCGCTGTCGAGGCCGAGGTTGAGCGTGGCGCCGTCGCGATCGAGGAGAAATTCGGCCCGGTTTATGGGATGGTCGTAGCCGCCGCCATGTTCCAAGACGTGCTGCCGCCGGACAAATTGCCCATGGCGGTATGGGACCGCACGTTGCAAGTGAACCTGACCGGCACCTATCTTGCCAACCGCGCCTTCGGCACGCGCATGGCGCGGCGCGGCGCGGGCAGCATCGTCAACATCGCCTCGATTGCGGCCCTGGGTTCCATGCCCGTTCATGCCTATGGCACCAGCAAGGCCGCCGTGGTCAGCCTGACGCGCAATCTGGCGGGCGAATGGGGCCGCGCCGGCGTGCGCGTCAACGCGGTTTCGCCCGGCTCGACCCTGGTGCCGCGGGTGGAGGAACGGCTGAAATCCGGCCGCTATGCCGCCGATCCCGGCACCTTCACGGCGCTGGGCCGGATGGTGCGGCCGAACGAGGTGGCCGAGGCGATCGAGTTCCTTGCCTCCGACCGCGCTTCGGCAATCACCGGCATCAATCTGGTGGTCGATGCGGGCTGGCATGTCGCCAGCACCTGGGCCCAGCATGGCGGCGTCAGGCCCGCGCCGAAACGGGACTGACTTTCCCGTCCTGGCGCATCAGGCGCCGGGCATTGTCGGCGAAGACCGGATCGACCGGCGCGTGATGGCCGCCCTCGGGTTGGTCCCAGCCGGCGAAATTGGTGCCGAAGACCAGGCGCTGCTTGCCGACCACGCGCGTCAACAGATCGAGCGCGCGGTCGTCGTTCAGATGGGTATCGAACCAGATTTTCGACAGCGCCGCCTCGAACGCTCCATCTTTTTTGAGCGCGCCCGGCGCCCATGGCCGCTTCTGTGCGGCATAGGCGAGCCGTCCGGCCATGAAGATGACGCCGCCGCCGCCATGGCTGATCCACACGTCAAGCTTGGGATGACGCTCCATGACGCCGCCGAAAATCAGCGTCGATACCGCGATCGATTCCTGGGCGCCGAAGCCGATGATGATGTCGAGATCGAAGCGCTTGAGATTGGGATCGCCGGGCGGGCCGTCGATGCCCGCCGGGGCGGGATGAATGAACAGCGGCACGTCAAGTTTCACGAAGGTCTCGTAGAGCGGATCGAGCGCCGAGCTGTGCAGGGGCTCGGCAAATTCGGTGCCGATCTGGGCACCCCACAGGCCTAACTCCTGGACTGCTCGTACCAGTTCCTCCCGCGCGGCGACGGGATCTTGCATGGGCAGGGCGGCCATGCCGGCGAGCCGGTCGGGGAAGCGCTTGACCAGCTCGGCACAGGCGTCGTTATGGCGCCGGCAAAAGGCGACGGCGTCGGCCGTTTCGATATGGTGGAAATAGGTCAGCGGGCTTGGCGAGATCACTTGGAAATCGATATGGGCGCGATCCATGTGCTGGAGCCGCAGGACCGGGTCCGTGAATGGGCTGCCCGTGTGCTTGACCCCCACCAGCCGGTAATTGCCGACCCGATACCAAGGCCGTCCCTGTTCGTCCATGCCGAATTCGGGCCCGTGCCGGCCGGCCGCGCCATTGGTGGCGTCGAGCCGGCAATGAGCATGGAGATCGATGACCGAGGCATCAGCGATACCGGGCATGGTGCATCCTTTGTTGGGGCATCCTTCGTTAGGACGGGGCCGCTCGACGCTTATAGGCATTTGGCGCCGCCGGGGCAATCGATGGGGTCGATGATTTGACCCGGGGTCGAACCACGGCTACTGATTTGCGGGGGCCCGGGATGCCTCTCGATCGGAGCGACCATGAGCGCAAACAGGCCAATCACCATCCGCGACTGCGCCGAGGCCGTGATCGGCGCGATCGGGCGCTGCGGCGACGATATGGATCGGCTGCGCCAGGAATTTAAGGCGCCGATGGCGCGGTTGTTGGCGCGCCCCGATCTGTTGACCCTGGGCGTTCCGCGCGAGGGCAACAACGTCGCCTTTTCCCAATACCTTTATTACGACAGCCAGATGTCGATCCTGCTCTATCAGGTGCCCCGGGATAAACCGATCCCGCCCCACGATCACGGCATTTGGGAAACCGTGTTCGTCTATCGCGGCCGGCTCAAGCATACGGTCTATGAGCGCCTGGACGACGGTACGCGGCCCGGCTTCGCCGATCTCAAAGTGATCGACGACCGTATCCTGGAGCAGGGCGACATGGCGCTGGTGGCGCCGCCGCGCGACATTCACAGCTTCACCGGCCTGACCGACGAGACCTTCGGAATCACCGTGGTCAACGGCGCGTACCGGCCGGACCGCCACTATTACCGGCCGGAGGAGAAGACCTATCTGATCAAGGGCCAGCGCAATGCCCGTTGAGTCCGGCGGGGCATCCCAGCGTTCCGCCCTGGTAACAGGGGCGGGCGGCGAACTCGGCGCCGTTATTGCCGCTAGACTTGGTGCGGAAGGCTACCGCGTCGCACTCCTGGACAACGACGGCGCGCGCGTTCGGGCCGAGGCCAAAAAAATTCCCGGCGCCATCGCGCTTACCGCTGACATTGCGGACGAGGCTGCGGTCAAATCGGCAATCGACGAGTTGAGCGCTGCATTTGGTAGACCGCCGGACGTGTTGGTCAACAATGCCGGCATCGTGTGCTTCGGTAGTTTCTTGGAGCACAGCGTCGCCGACTTTCGACGCGTGATTGACATCAATCTGGTCGGCGCTTTCATTGTATCGCAGGCGGTGGCCCGGCTTATGGCGGCACGGCACAAAGCAGATGGGCGCGGGCGGGCGATTGTCAATATGACCTCGCTCAATGCCATCGCCGTCAGCCCCGATGCCGGCGCCTATCCCGCCGCCAAGGCGGCGCTGGCCAAATTGACCGAGCATATGGCGCTGTCGCTCGGGCCTCACGGCATCCGGGTTAATGCGGTCGGTCCCGGTTTCATCGATGCCGGCATGTCCCGGCCGATCTATGCCGATCCCCAGGCGCGCGCTGTGCGCAGCTCCGCTGTGCCGATCGGCCGTTTGGGCACGGCGGAGGATGTGGCCGAACTCGTCGCCTTTCTCGCCTCGGACAAGGCGAGCTATATCAACGGCCAGCATATCCTGGTCGATGGCGGCGTGTTCTGTAGCTTGAAGCTGCATCTGCCGCGCAAGGCGCCGGCCGTGCGGGGTTAAGCGCCGTGGCGCGCAATCTAATTCTGACCGGCGGCATCCGCCACTCCTTCGCCGACGCCGCCCCGGCGCTCGCGCGGATATTGGATGGGGTTGGCATTCGTTCGGAAATCACAACGGATATCGAGGGCGGTGCGGCACGGCTTGCCGGCGAAGCCTTCGATCTTGTCACGGTCTATGCCCTGCGTTGGCGCATGCTGGGCGATGAGAAATACGCGCCGCATCGGGCGGAATGGGCGTTCAGCCCGTCGCCCGTCATGCGCCGGGCGCTGAGCGATCACGTCGGCAATGGCGGCGGCCTATTGGGTCTGCACACCGCGGCGCTGTGCTTCGACGATTGGCCCGAGTGGCGGGACCTGCTCGGCGGCATCTGGGTCTGGGGACAATCCTTCCATCCGCCGCGAGGCCCGGTCGCGGCGCGCCCTACGGATCGCGCCCATCCGATCACATCGGGCCTGACCGCCTTCGAATCGGTCGATGAGGTCTATAGCAACCTGACGCTGGCCGCCGATGTCGTGCCCCTCATGATGGCGCATGCGAACGCGGACGACGCACAGGATTGGCCGATCCTGTGGGCGCGCAAGGTCGGGTGCGGGCGAGCGGTCTTCGATGCGTTGGGTCACGATCGGGCGGCGCTGGAGCATCCGGTCCACCGCCGAGTTTTGGCGCGCGCGGCTTTGTGGGCCCTCGGCCGTCCCGATGGTGCGGTCAGCTCGGCCTGAGGCTCGCCCGGCGCCACGAACTAAACGTCATGATCGCCAATAGGATCACGCCGAGCCCATCGGTGATCAGGCCGGGGAAAATCAGTAATGCACCGCCGATCAAGGCGAGCACGCGCTCCCATGGGCGGAGCGCCGTGGTCCAATAGCCGATCAGCGCGATGGAGACGGCGAGAATACCGACCAGCGTCGTGGTCCCCGCGATCAAGATATCGAGCGGGTCGCCCTGGAGCAGCAGGGCGGGGGAATAGACGAACATGAAGGGCACGATCAGCGCGGGCAGTGCGATCCGGGTTGCCAGGAACGAGACACGCATGCCGTTCTCGTTGGCGATGCCGGCGCAGACGTAGCAGGACACGGCAGTTGGCGGCGTCAGGTCGGAGATGACGCCGAAATAAAAGACGAAGAGATGGGCGGTCAGCAGCGGCACACCCATCTTGGCCAAGGCCGGCGCCACCAGGATGGCGACGATCAGATAGGTCGCCGTGGTCGGCAGGCCCGTGCCGAGCAGGATCGCCGCGATCGCCGTCAACACCAGGAGCGAGATCAGCGTACCGCCGGAATAGCTCAGGATCAGGGAGGTGAATTTGAGGCCGAGGCCGGTCAAGTCGGTCACGTTCATGATGACGCCGACGATGGCGCAGGCCGCGGCGATCATCACGGCCGAGCGCGACGATTCCTCCAAGGCTTCGACGATTTGACCGATCTGGATACGTCGTCCGGCGGTCAATTCGCGCACAAGCCAGACCGGCAGGAACGAAACGATCGCCCAGGCGCCCGCTCGGCTCGGCGAAATCTGCTCGATCGCCAGGAAATAGAGTAAGACGCCGACGGGTACGAGGAAGTGCCAGCCCGAGCGCAAGGTGGCGCCGAAGGTCGGCAGGTCCTCCCGCTTCGTGCCGGTAAGACCTTGGCGCGCGGCTTCGAGATCGGCGGTCACAAAGAGCGAGACGAAATAAAGAAAGGCTGGCAGCACGGCCGCCTTGGCGATCTCGAAATAGGGAATGCCCAGGAGATCGGCCATGATGAAGGCGGAGGCGCCCATGATCGGCGGTGTGATCTGCCCGCCGACCGAGGCGGCTGCCTCGAGTGCGGCGGCGACGCGCGGCGCATAGCCGCTGCGGATCATGGTGGGGATGGTGACGACGCCGACCGCCGCCGCGTTGGCCGGCCCGGTGCCGGTGATGGTGGCGAACAGCGCGCTGGCGAAGATGGAGACCTTGGCGGCCGAGCCGCGCGAGGTCCCGATAATCGCCTGGGCAAGGTTGATGAAGAAATCGCCGCCGCCCATGCGCATCATGAAGGCGCCGAACAGCACGAAGACGTAAACATAGGTGGCGCTGGCCCCGGTCGCCGTGCCGAACACGCCCTCCAGGCGGATATAGAGGGACGAGATGACGGTGGGATAGTCGAAGCCGGGATGGCCGAGCAGGCCGGGCAAATAGGGGCCGAGGAAGGCATAGACGAAGAAGATCAGAGCGACGATGGCGAGCGACGGCCCGGCCGTGCGCCTGGCAGCCTCAAGCAGCAGGCCGAGAAGCAGGGTGCCGTTGACGATGTCGAGCGTGGTCGGATCGATCACCCGGAAGATGCCGGGATTGGTGAACTCGAATGCGGCGTAGATCGTGACGAATACGCTGCATAGCGCGGCGGCATAGCGCACGATCATATCCCAGCGGCCCGGATTCGGCCCGGATGGCGTGATCAGGAACAGCAGCGATAACGCGAAGGCGAGGTGGACGCTCCGCTGCACCATCGGCGAGAACGGGACGGTGAAGGCCGTGTACAAATGGAATCCGGCCATGGCGAGCGCGATCGCCTTTGCTATCGCGCTCGCCGCGCGTTCCCCGATGCCTTGGTCCGCCAACACCCGTTCCCTTCGTGCCCGCCTCGGCTCTATTTCAACAGACCCTTCTCGCGCAGATAGCGCTCGGTGCCGGCATGGAGCTTGAAGCCGGGATATTTGGCCGTGTTCGCCGATGTCGAAGAATTCGCCGCCCTGAACGAGGCAACCAGCTCGTCGTGATGGTCGCCGATCACCTTGGCGATCTGGTAGGCGATTTCCTCTGGGAAATCGTCGCGTGCCGCTACGTAGAACCACTCGGTGAAGCTGGGGACGTCCTTCGCTTCGTCCTTGAGGGCGTGGGCATACCAGTTCTTCTCGATCGTGTAGTCAGTGTACCAATCGAATTTCGCGCTGACCTTGGCGATCTCGTCGGATTTCAACGGCAGCAGCCGGGCGCCGCGCGGATGGGTGGCGAGTTCGGTCACCAAGGGGCAGGGCAGCGGGCACAGGAAGCCCATGGCATCGACGACGCTGTCTTTGTAAGCGTTCACGCCTTCGCCCTTGCCGAGATAGTCGAGGCGGTAGTCGCCCTCCTTGAGGCCGAGGGCGTCGACAATACGCAGGAACGCGGCGGAATCGCCGCCGGCCTTGATACCGATGGACAGGCGCTTGCCCTTGAGATCGGCGAACGACTGGATCGACGAGGCGCGTGGGACCAGAATGTGGTAGGGAATGTTGAACATGGCGAACAGCGTGCGGATACGTGATTTGGCCATCGCCTCCTTGCCGAACACACCCTGAGCGTCGCCCGGGGCCGCCCCGGCCACCTGCACGGTGCCGCGCTCGAGCAGCACCACATTTTCAGATGAGCCACCGGATCGCGCACTCGCCTCCATGCCCGGGATGTATTTATTCAGCATCGGCGACAACGCGGCAAAATAGAGATAGGCCGTGCCGCCTGCCGACGATCCCGCCATCACGAGACGCGTCTGTGCCGCGGCTGGCGTCGGGGCCGCCGTGGAAAGCAGCAGTGCCGCGAGGGCGAGCGATGTGATCCGTCCGATAGTCATGTGTTTCTCCCTAGCAGCTATTTTGTCGATGTTTCAGATTTAGACTGGCACGGTTCCCTTGACGACAACGCGCATGAGAACGCGCCGGTAGCGGCCGAGTTCGTAATTGGCGACGGCTCGATGGACCAGGCAGCGATTGTCCCACAACACCAGATCGCCCGGCCGCCATTCATGAGTGTAGACGAAGTGCGGCTGCGTGGCGTGGGCTAGAAGCCGATCCAGCAGGGCGCGACTGGCCGCAGCCTCCATGCCCAGAATGTGAGAGCAGTACATCCCAATATACAAGCTTCTAGCGCCGGTATCGGGGTGGGTGCGCACGAGGGGATGGATCACCGGCGGCGACGCCTCGCGCTCGGCCGGGGTTAGCGGCCGGTCGCCCGTGCTCACCCGCATATGCTCGAAGCTGTGGACGACCTTGAGGCCCGCGATCTCCGTCTTGAGATCGTCGGGCAGCGCGTCATAGGCCCGGGTCATGTCGGCGAATTGGGTGTCGCCGCCGCTGGGCGGCAGCTCCACGGCATGGAGCATGGTCAGCAACGAAGGCACGGCCTGGTAGGCCTTGTCGGTGTGCCAATTGAAATTGGATTTGAGATAGGGTTCCGCCGACGGCTTCCCATCCGCGCC
Organism: Alphaproteobacteria bacterium; assembly: GCA_009694085.1. Lineage (GTDB taxonomy): Bacteria > Pseudomonadota > Alphaproteobacteria > SHVW01 > SHVW01 > SHVW01. Next base: position 654 of record SHVW01000059.1, on the reverse strand, counting down.
GAAATTGGTGATCTCGTGGACAGCTTCCAGCAGCGACCCATCGGTCTTGCGAAAGATGTTGCCCTCGACCTCGCCGAAGATCGCGGCGAAGTCGCTGAGGTTTGTCTTGCTCAAGCGCTGATCGCGGATCGCCAGGACATGATGGGTTTGGAAAGCGGCGATGATCGCGTCTCTTGCCGGCGCGGCGATCGGCAAGCTCAAATCGATGCCGGTACACGCGGCACCCAGCCCGCCCGGCATCTGACTTACCGTCGGGCCCGCCGCCACTCCCTGCGCGGTTACGGGCGGCCGCGCCGCCGAGAGGCCGTGCGATCCAATAGGCATGGAATTCCTAGCTCGATTTGAAACGATTCATGGCATACAAATATTTGGGATAGAACTGAAAAGTGAATCCGTCGAATGTGTCAGGATGGTAGTACTTCCGGGGGAAGCGCCGCAATCCCAGGCTGTACCGTCTCATCACCGAACGTTTCCAGAAATAGCTCGACGATCTTATTAATGAGATGCCGTGAGATCTATGGCGTCGGCGACTGCCTCTATCTGCCGGAAGGGACGCATTACGGACCGGTCAAGCCGGTCGGTGCGGACGAGGGTGGCGCAGACCAGATGCACTTCGTCGACATCCAGTTCATGGGCCCGTCCCAGATCCCCTAT
>SHVW01000058.1 GCA_009694085.1 Alphaproteobacteria bacterium | reverse complement strand
ACGACAAGGACTGGCAGCTGATCTGCATGCTATGCACCGAACTGCCGACCCTGGAGAATGGCGGGGCGGTGCGCGAGGCGACGCCGGAGGGCAAGCCCGGCATCGCCGTGACCTATACCATCCGGCCCGATGCCGTCTGGGCCGATGGCGTGCCCGTGACGACCGACGATGTCGCCTTCGCCTACGAGGTCGGCCGCCATCCCGAGAGCGGCATCTCGAATTTCGAACTCTACCGGCGCATCCACAAGCTGACCGTACGCGACCGCCGAACCTTTACGCTCCATGTCGACCGGGTCTCGTATAACTACAACACGATCAACGATTTTCAGTTGCTGCCCGCCCATGTCGAGCGCGCCGCGTTCCAGCGCCCGGCCGATTATCGCCGGACCACGCGCTACGACACCGACCCGACCAATCCCGGCCTCTACCACGGCCCCTACCGGATCGTGGAGGTGTCGCCGGGCGCCCATATGATGCTTGAGCGCAACGACCGCTGGTGGGGCCAGCCGCCGCGCTTCCGGCGCATCGTGGTCAAGACCATCGAGAACACGGCGGCGCTGGAAGCCAATTTGCTGAGCGGCGGCATCGACATGATCGCGGGCGAGTTGGGCTTGTCGCTCGACCAGGCGCTGGGCTTCGAGAAGAAACACGGCGGCAAGTTCGCCGTGCTCTACAAACCCGGCCTGATCTACGAGCATATCGATCTCAACCTCGACAACCAGATCCTTGCCGACCGCCGCGTGCGCCAAGCCCTGCTGCTGGCGCTCGACCGCCAGACCCTGAGCGACCGGCTGTTCGAGAGCCGCCAGCCCGTCGCCCATGGCCAGACCCATCCGCTGGACTGGGTGTTCGATCCGGACGGGCTGAAATACCCCTACGACCCCAAGCGTGCCGCCGCCCTGCTGGACGAGGCCGGCTGGTCCGCGGTCAAAGCCGGCATCCGCCACAACGGTGCGGGCGAACGCCTGGCCTTCGAGTTGATGACCACGGCGGGCAATCGCAGCCGCGAGCTGGTCCAACAGGTGCTGCAAAGCCAGTGGAAACAGATCGGCATCGATGTGCGCATCCGCAACGAGCCGGCCCGCGTCTTTTTCGGCGAGACCGTGTCGAAGCGGAAGTTCACCGCCATGGCGATGTTCGCGTGGAGCTCGTCGCCCGAGAATTTGCCGCGCACCACGCTGCACTCCGACCAGATTCCCTCGCTCGCCAATAATTGGGGCGGCCAGAATTATACCGGCTTCAAGAGCCAGGCGATGGACGCGCTGATCGACGCCGTCGAGATCGAGCTGGACCGCGACAAACGCCGCGTGCTGTGGCACCGGCTGCAACGCCTCTATGCCGAGGAACTGCCGGCCCTGCCGCTCTATTTCCGCGCCGACGCCTTCGTACTGCCGAAATGGCTGACCGGCGTGGAACCCACGGGCCACCAGGGCACGACGACCCTGTGGGTGGAAAACTGGCGGCGAGCGGAGTGATTGTGGCAACTCTTGAAATGGACTAAGCTTAGTCTAGTCATTTTGGAGCGTTGTCATGAAAACCGTGAATATCCATCAGGCTAAAACCCATCTCTCCCGCCTTCTGGAGCAGGTGGCAGAAGGCGAGGACGTCGTGATCGCCAAGAGCGGCAAGCCGGTCGCGCGCTTGATCCCGTTCAAGCCCGCGCGCAAGCCGCGCGTTCCCGGGTCCATGAAGGGCAAGATTTGGATCAGCGAGGATTTCGACGCCCCTCTGCCGCCCGAAATGGCGCGCGCGTTCGGCATGGACGAGTGAATCTTCTTCTCGATACCCATACCCTGGTCTGGTGGCTGGTCGCCAACCGCCGGCTGGGCCGGCGCGCGCGCTCGGCGATTGTCGATCCGGATAACGAGGTATGGGTCAGCGCCGCGACCGTTTGGGAAATCGCCATCAAGGCTTCGCTCGAACGGCTGGATCTCGGCGAACCGCCGGAAACCTGCCTGCCGCGCGAATTGCGGCGTCATGAGTTTCGCGAACTGCCGATTACACCGACCCATGCCTATGGCGTCCGAACCTTGCCATGGATTCACAAAGACCCGTTCGACCGCATGCTGGTCTCCCAGGCCAGGGCCGAGGGACTGACGCTCGTCACGTCCGATCGCCTCATGGCAGGCTATGGCGTCGAGCTGCTGGCGGCCGACGCCTAACCCATGACCGGCTACATCGTCCACCGCCTGCTGCAATCCCTCGCCGTCGTGGCGCTCATGTCCTTCGTGATCTACGGACTGATCGGGTTGATGCCGGGCGATCCGATCGATCTGATGGTGTCGGGCAACCCCAATTTGACGAGCGATGACGCCGCGCGGCTCAAGCGGCTCCACGGGCTCGACCGGCCGCTGGTGGAACGCTACGGCGTCTGGGCGACCGCTACGCTTTCCGGCGATCTCGGCTATTCCCGCGCCTTCGGCCAACCCGTCCTTTCCGTCATCGCTCCGCGCCTTGCCAACACAATCGTGTTGATGGCGTTGGGATTCGGCCTCGCGCTCGCCATCGCGCTCCCCGTTGGCGTGCTGGCCGCGCGCCGGCCGGGATCGCTAGCCGATCGCGCCGTCAATCTTGCCTGCTTCGCCGGCATTTCATTGCCGACGTTCTGGCTGGCCTTGATCCTGATCCTGATCTTCGCCGTGTCGCTCAAGCTGCTGCCCGCCTCGGGCATGGCAACCATCGGGGCGAGCCTGGGATTCTGGGCCGGCCTTGCCGACCGCGCCACCCATCTCGTGCTCCCCGTGGCGACGCTGGCCATCGTCAATATCGCGGGCTACACGCGCTATCTGCGCGCCGCCATGATCGAGACCCTGGGCGAGGATTACATCCGCACCGCGCGCGCCAAGGGGCTGCCGGAAACCCGCGTGCTCTGGCGCCACGCGCTGCGCAATGCCGCGCTTCCCGTCGTCACCGTCTCCGCGCTGGAATTCGGCGCGCTGTTCTCGGGCGCGCTGATCACCGAGACCATGTTCGCCTATCCCGGCATGGGCAAGCTGATCTACGACGCCGTGCTGGGCAACGATTTCAACCTGGCGCTGGCCGGATTGCTGCTGGCGACGCTGGTGACGCTGATGGCCAATCTGGCCGCCGACATTGCTTATGCCTGGCTCGACCCGCGGATCGCCTATGGCTGAGACACCGGGCACCCTGCTGCTGCGCCGCCTGCGCCGGCAAAAAGCGGGGCTGATCAGCGCCGCGATCCTGACCTGCCTCGCGCTTGCCGGCATGGCCGCACCGTTGGTCGAGCAAATGCTCGGCATCGATGCCACCCAGGTCGACCTGCTCGGCCGCATGGCCCCGCCATCGCCCGCCCATCCCCTCGGCACCGACGAACTCGGCCGCGACGTGCTGTTGCGCCTGTTGGAGGGCGGGCGCGTGTCGCTCGCCGTCGGCCTCGCCGCGGCATTGGCGGCGGCCATCATCGGCACCACCATCGGCTTGGTCGCGGGCTATCGCGGCGGCCGGGTCGATGCGGCTCTGATGCGGCTGACCGACGGCGTGATCGCGCTGCCGCTGTTGCCCGTGCTGATCGTTCTGGCCGCGGTCGACCCGCGTAAGCTCGGCCTGCCCCAGGCGCTGGTGGAATCCGAAGCCTTCAGTTTGATCCGCATCGTGCCCGTGATCGCGCTGGTCGGCTGGACCACGGTCGCCCGGCTGGTGCGCGCCGACACGCTTAGCCTGAGGTCGCGAGATTTCGTGCTCGCCGCCATCGCCCAGGGGGCGGGACCGGCGCGCATCATGCTGCGCCACATCCTGCCCAATCTGATGTCGCCGATTCTGGTGGCCACCACGCTATCCGTCGGTGCCGTGATCCTGCTGGAATCGGTGCTAAGCTTCCTCGGCCTCGGCATCCAGCCGCCGGCCGCAAGCTGGGGCGCCATGCTGACCAACGCCCAGGAATTGATCGGCACGGCACCGGCGCTGGCGATCTATCCCGGCCTGTGCATTTTCGTCACCGTGATCGCCTGCAACCTGCTAGGCGACGCGCTGCAAGACGCCTTCGACCCCAGACGGAGCCGGATACCGTGATCGACGGCGAGATCGTCATCGGCATCCTGATGCTGAAAACGCGCTTTCCCCGCATCCCCGGCGATATCGGCAACCCCGTGACCTGGCCCTTCCCCGTGCGCTTCAAGACCGTGGATGCCGCCAACCCAACCAATGTGGTGACCGAGGGGTTGAGCGACGCGCGCTTGCTGCCGGCCTTCCTCGCCGCCGCCCGCGAATTGGTCGGGGAGGGCTGCGACGGCCTGACCACCTCCTGCGGTTTCCTGGCACCGTTCCAGGACGAGCTGGCGCGCGCATCGGGCGTGCCCGTGGCCGCGTCGTCCTTGATGCAGGTGCCCCTGGTCGAACGCCTGCTGCCGCCGGGCCGCCGCGCCGGCGTGCTAACCGTGCGCGCCGCAAGTCTGACCGCCCGCCATTTGGCGGCGGCTGGTGCCCGCGCGGATACGCCGGTCATGGGCACGGAGGGCGGCACGGAACTCACTCGCGTGCTGCTGGGCGATTTGCCCGAGCTGGACCCGGCCAAGGCGGAAGCCGACATGATCGAAGCCGGCCGCGCGCTGATCGCGCGCCATCCCGAGGTCGGCGCGATCGTGCTGGAATGCACCAACATGCCGCCCTATGCGGCGGCGCTCGCACGCGCGGTCGGCTTGCCGGTGTACGATATCGTGAGCTTGATCGGGTGGTTTCGGGCGGGGTTGCCCAAGGGAAGCCATTGAGCCATCGGTAGGCTTGAACTCACCAGAATTGATCGCGCCGCCGGCCATACAGAGGTGGGGTATGGTGAGTCCGACCTGCTCAGGCATAGTCGACTGGCAGAGCATTAATGGTACCCCAACCCCGAATATCGTCTGCATCCTGCGACTTGTCAGCCGCACGGCGACGAGACGTCACCAAATTTGCTTCGCTTAGAGGACCTTTGGCGAAAACCCTCCGAGAAATATTTATGCGCGTGGCATCAAAAAATATTGTCTTCAAGAAAGGTCACGCCAGCCGTTAGCATTTTGGCAAGGATTGGGTCATTGGTTACGGCGGAAATCATGCCTTTATCCGTTGTCCACTTTCGCCTGACAGCTTCGTAGTATGGCAACCAATTTTCACCATAGATTCCGCTTTTTTTGAAATCAGCGCGCCATGGCCACTTCGAGAGTATGGAAAAGGGGACTGACCCCTTTGATGTGCCAACGGATGCCAACTCTGGCACCGAGGCCCGCACCAATCGGTCATGCGCGCGAATCTCGCGGAACGACCCCCCACCACAAGGGGGGAGTCCGTTGGCGACGCCCCCATCACGCCCCCTTCGCCAGCACCGTCTCCACCATGCGCGCCCAGTAACTCGCGCCGATCGGCAGGGTCTCGTCGTTGAAATCGTAGTTCGGGTTGTGCAAGAGGCAGCCGCCGTCGCCCGGGCCGTTGCCGACGAAGATGTAGCAGCCGGGCTTGGCTTGCAGCATGAAGGCGAAATCCTCGGAGCCCATGGTGGGCGTGGCGTCGCGATCCACGTTGGATTCGCCGACGACCTGGGCGGCGACGTCGGCGGCGATCCGGGTCTCGGCCGCGGTGTTGACCGTGGGCGGATAGCGGCGCTCGTAGCGGAGCGTCATGGTGGCGCCCATGGCCGCGCACACGCCCTCGGCGATGCGGCGGATCGCGGGCTCGATCGTCGCTTGCACTTCCGGGCGGAAGCTGCGCGTGGTGCCGCGCAGCACGACGGCATCGGGAATCACGTTCCAGGTGTCGCCACCATGGATCTGGGTGGTCGACACCACGACCGAATCGAGCGGCGAGGTGTTGCGGCTGGCGATGGTTTGCAGGGCGGTGACGATCTGGGCCGCCGTCACGACGGGGTCGATGCCCTGGTGCGGCATGGCGCCGTGGCTGCCGCGGCCGGTCACCTCGATCTCGAAAATATCGTAGGACGCCATCATCGGGCCGGGCCGGACCGCGAACTGGCCGAGCGGCAGGCCCGGCATGTTGTGCATGCCATAGACCGCCTCGACCGGGAATTTCTCGAACAAACCCTGCTCGACCATAACGCGGCCGCCGCCCTCGTTCTCCTCGGCCGGTTGGAAGATGAAATGGACGGTGCCGTCGAAGTTCTTGGTCTCGGCCAGATAGCGCGCCGCGCCGAGCAGCATGGTGGTGTGGCCGTCATGGCCGCAGGCATGCATCTTGCCCTGGTTCTGGGATTTATGGTCGAAGCCGTTCTTCTCGTGGATGTGCAGCGCGTCCATGTCGGCACGCAAACCGATGGCGCGGCCGCCGCCATTCTTGCCGGCACGCCCGCCCCGGAGCGTGCCGACCACGCCGGTGCCGGCCAGGCCGCGATGAACCTCGATGCCGAAGGATTCCAGCGTCGTCGCCACGATTTCCGAGGTGCGATGCTCCTCGAATGCGGTTTCCGGGTGGGCGTGAATATCTTGGCGCCATTTGGTCATGTCGCGGTGGAATTCGGCGATGCGGTTGACGATCGGCATGATGAACCTCCCGAAAGATAGGCGCGCCCGGCGGCGGCCCCGAAGCGTTGCTACTCTGATACAACCAGGGCGCGGGCCGGCGCAAGTCGGCCCTCCGCCCGGTCGATGGCGGCTCGATCCGGCAGGGCCGATTGGGCGCCCGTGGCGGTGCAGGCGAGGCCAGCCGCGACGCCGGCCCGGCGCAGGGCCGATGCCAGGGTTGCGCCGCCGTCCAGCGCGGCGGCGAGATTGCCGACGAAGGCATCGCCCGCGCCGGTGGTATCGATTGCGGTCACGGCGAGCGCATCGACAGCCCAGGCCTGGCCGGCATCGGCGGCGATGGCGCCGTCGCGGCCGAGGGTGACGATGCAGATCAGCCCGTGGGCGCGGGCCAGGCGATGCGCGACCGCCGCAGGCGCGGCATCGGCCAGACCGAACGGCGCCGCCAGCATGGCCGCCTCGACCCGATTGACGACGAGCCAATCGACGGCGCCGAGCGCCGCCGGGTCGATCGGCAAGGCCGGGGCCAGGTTGAGCAAGGTGCGGGCGCCGCGCGCGCGGGCACGCCGCAGCACGGCGGCGGTTTCGCCCGCCGCCAGCTCCATCTGGGCGACAACCAAACTATCCGGCCCAAGCACTCGGTCCGGCACATCGGCGGCGCGCGCCTGCCCGTTCGCCCCGGAGGCGACGACGATCTGGTTCTCGCCGGCCCGATCCACGGCGATGAAGGCGAGGCCGGTCGGCGCTGCGTCGCGCCCGATGCCCGCGACATCGACCCCCGCGGCGCGTTGCAACTCGATCAATCGGGTCCCGTGATCGTCCCGTCCCACCCATCCGAACATGCGCACCGCCGCGCCGGCACGCGCGGCGGCGACGGCCTGGTTGCCGCCCTTGCCGCCGGGGTAAAAATCGTAACCGCGGGTCAACACCGTCTCGCCCGGGCCGGGTAGGCGGTCCATGGCGAACACCAAATCGGCGTTGAGCGAGCCGAAAACGACGATCATGTCTTGCCCCATCGCCTTGTTAGCCATCGCGCGGCCGAGCCGCACTCAACGCGCAGCTCCGCAGCGAACTCCACCAACGCACGCCAGCGTCCGATCGTGCCGGCCTCCCGGATCGACGAGACGGCCAGCACGGCGCCGAGCCCGCAAACGAAGGCCGACAAGAAAAGCACGTCCCATCCGACCAGCACAAATGGCTCCCGACGCAAGGGGAGCGCCACCGGCTGGGCGAATCCGGCAAGCATCGCGACAAACCAGCCGCCCAGAATGGGAGCAACGCCCGCCGCCCCGTTCACCACGAGATGGACGGCCGCCAGATAGGCGGTCGATTCCGCCCGGGGCGCGAGCTTGATCGCGACCGTGGTGCCCGTGAGCTGCACGCCGGCATGAGCAAGGCCGAGCACGACATGGAGCGCCAGCAACCACGCCACCATGGCAACCGGCGCCGTCGGCAGCGCCGCCATGACGAAGCCGGGAATGGCCGCGATGAAGACCGGCACGCACAGGCCGAGCACGGCGCGATTGGCGTGGCGGTCGGCAATCCGCCCCCACGGTCCATAGGCGACCAGATTGGCGAGTTGAAAAACCGCGAATAGTAGGGTCGCCAGGCCGACATCAAGGCCGAGACGGGTCAGCATGTAGGCGGCGAAAAGGGGCGCGGCGAGGTTGACGGTTGCGTTCCAGGCGAACAGAAACAACAAAACGCCGCGAAACGCCGGATCGCGCAACGGTGCCAGCGCACGCGCGGTAAAGCGGGGCGCATCGCCTGCCGGCAGCATGGCGGGCTCCGGCGTCAGCGCCAAGACCCAGACGCCGGCCATGCCGGCCACGGCACCGACGGCAAACAGCGGCACATAGACATAGTTTGCCAGGTCGGGCCAAGCCGAGCGGAAGCCATCGATATAGGCCCCGGCCAGCGGCGCCAGCACCGCGCCCAGCGCCGCCATCACCATCATGCGTCGGCCGAAGAATCCGCCAAGACGCGCCGACGGCACCAGATCGCGCATCCATGAGTTCCAGGCGCAATAGGAGATCGATGCCAGCCCATAGATCGCGGTGAGCGCAACAATCAAAACGGCGATCGCGGTCTGCGGCAAAATCGGCAGGAGCGGCAGCGCCACGATAACAAGAAATAGGAAGCGCGACGGACCCGACGTGGCGACCACGATGGCGCGGCGGCGCCGGACCGCCTCGACCAACGCGATGGCCGGCAGTTGAAACAGATTGCCTAGGGCCGGCATGGCCATGATCACGCCGATCGCCAGGCTGCTCGCGCCAAGGCCGAGAGCGAAATCGGTCAGGAACACGCCGCCGATCAAAGTGATCAGAATCTGGGTGCAAACGCCGTCGCGGATGACCAGGCGCAGGCCGCGCTCGATTTCGTCCGGGCCGAGGGGTATAGCGGGAGCGGGCGACATGACGAGACTAACTTATGGCGTTAACCCCGCTTGCACCACTCCCCGCGACGGACTCCGATCAGTGAGATATCAGCACCGGCGCCGTCATATGGCGGGTGGCGCCGCCCAAAACGATCTCGGCCAGGCGCGACCGGCCATAACCACCCATGACGATAAAATCGGCGCCGAGATCGGCAGCGCGCGACAGCAGCATGTCGCCGGTGCCGACATCGTCGGACACGATATGCGCCGCTTCGGTTCGTATCCCGTGGCGCGCCAGGTGATGCGCGATGTCGGCGCCCGGCGTTTCAACGTCGCCCATGCCGGTGCGCCACTCCGAGGCAATGGTTGCTCAAGCGCACGCATCACGTCTGGAGTACCAATCCCACATCGATCAGGCCGGGTCATCACTTCCCTGGCAAAATATGGTGTCCGCCAAAACGGTGGGGGAGGAAGCCGGCCAAGTGACTTGCCCATTATAGCCCTGCCGATTCATTCCGCCCATGTGCGTTAGGCACACTCGCCCGCCTACCCCTGCACCAGCCCGATCGGCCCGTCCGGCACCCGGCCCTCTTCCACGCCGTGGCAGGCGACCAGTGCGCCGTCGGGGAGCGCCCGGGGCTCGGGCCGCTCGCTCCGGCAGCGGTCATTGGCGTGGGGGCAGCGGGGGTGGAAGGCGCAGCCGGTGGGCGGGTCGATCGGGCTCGGCACCTCGCCCGCCACGGGCTGGCGCTGACGCCCGGTCATGGCGAGGTCTGGGATGGTGTCGAGCAGCATGCGCGTATAGGGGTGGCGCGGTCGGCGGAACAGAATCTTGGTCGGCGCCACCTCGGCCATGCGGCCGAGATACATGACCGCGACGCGGTCGGAGATGTGATAGACGACCGCCAGATTGTGCGAAATGAACAGATATGTCAGGCCGAGCTGGCGTTGCAGATCCTTCATCAGGTTCAGGATTTGCGCCTGGACCGAAACGTCGAGCGCCGAGGTTGGCTCGTCGCACACCAGGAAATCGGGCTGCGAGGCGAGCGCGCGGGCGATCGAGATGCGCTGGCGCTGGCCGCCCGAGAATTCATGGGGATACTTCTCGCCATCGACCGGCGCCAGCTTGACCTGGCGCAGCAATTGGCCAACCCGGTCCAGGATGGCCTGACGGCCCTCGATCAGGCCGAAGGCGCGGATCGGCTCGGCGATGATGTCGGCGACGCGCCAGCGCGGGTTGAGGCTGGCGAAGGGGTCCTGGAAGATCATCTGGAGGCGGCGGCGCAACGGCGCCATCTGGGCCCGCGTGGTCAGGGAGGCGAGATCGTGGCCCTCGAAGCTGATGCTGCCGCGCGTCGGCCGGTAGAGGCCGACGACCAGCCGCGCAACGGTCGACTTGCCACAACCGCTTTCGCCCACGATGGAGAACGTCTCGCCCTTGGGGATGGTGAAGTTGACGCCGTCCACCGCCTTAAGGATGGCGCGCCCCTGTCCTTCCAACACGCGGTTGAGCCAGGGCGGCGAGACGTCGAAATAGCGGGCGAGGTCGGCGACCCGCAGCAGCGGTTCAACCACGGGGCCCCTCCTTCGCATAGAGCCAGCAGGCGACGCCGGTCGGGCCGACCGCGACCGGCTCGGGCCGCTCGATGCGGCAGCGATCGAACACCTTGGGGCAGCGCGGGTTATAGGCGCAGCCCGCCGGGATTTCGGTCAGGCGCGGCATGGCGCCCTCTATCTGAACCAGGCGCTCGGCGTCGGCGCCGACCGTGGGGATCGAGCCCATGAGCCCCTCGGTATAGGGGTGGAGCGCGTGTTTGATCACCTGGCGCGCCGGGCCGATCTCGGCGATCCGCCCGGCATACATGACCGCCACCCGGTCGGCGGTCTCGGCGATCACGCCCATGTCGTGGGTGACCAGCATGACCGCCGTGCCGTGCTCGCGGCACAGCTTCTTTAGGAGCGCGATGATCTGGGCCTGGATCGACACATCGAGCGCGGTGGTTGGCTCGTCGGCAACGATCAGGCGCGGATTGGCGCACAAGGCCAGCGCGATCACCACGCGCTGGCGCATGCCGCCGGAGAATTGGTGGGGATACTGGTCGATGCGCCGCTCGGCCGAGGGGATGCCGACCTCGGCCAGCAAATCGATGGCGCGCTTTCGCGCCTCGCTATCCGACAAGGGCAGATGGGTCGTGATAGTCTCGATCAATTGCCGGCCGATGCTGTAGAGCGGGTTGAGGCTGGTCAGCGGGTCCTGGAACACGGCGCCGATCTGCTTGCCGCGAATGCGCCGCATGGATTCGTAGGGCAGGTTGTCGATGCGCTGGCCGTCGAACAGGATTTGGCCGCCGGCGATACGGCCCGGCGGCTCCAAAAGGCCGATGATCGCGGCACCCGTCAGCGACTTGCCCGCGCCGGATTCGCCGACCACGCCCAGCACCTCGCCCGGGTCGATGTGGAAGGAGATGTCGTCCACCGCCACCAACGTGCCGCGCCGGGTCGGGAACTCGATGCGCAGGTTGGAGACCTGGAGAAGCGGTTGATTGGCGGGTGCGACCATGGGCCCTATCTTAACTTCGGATTGAGCGCGTCGCGCAACCAATCGCCCAACAGGTTGACGGCGAGCACCAGCAGCACCAGGGCGGCGCCGGGGAAGATGGTCATCCACCACTCGCCCGAGAACAAGAAATTGTTGCCGATGCGGATCAGCGTGCCGAGCGAAGGCTGGGTCGGCGGCACGCCGACGCCGAGGAAACTCAGAGTCGCCTCGGTCAGGATGGCAACCGCGAGCGCCAGGGTCGCGATGACCAGCACCGGGCCGGTCACGTTGGGCAGCACGTGGCGCACCATGATCATGGCGGGGTGGATGCCGATGACGCGCGCGGCCTGAACGTACTCGCGGCCCTTCTCGACCATCACCGAGCCGCGCATGGTGCGCGCGAACTGCACCCAGTTGGAGGCACCGATCGCCAGAACCAACACATAGATCGCCAATTCCTCGTGCATGCTGCGCGGCAGGAAAGAGCGCGCGAGACCGTCGATCAACAGCGCCACCAGGATGGCGGGAAAGCTGAGCTGCACGTCGGCCACCCGCATGATGAGCGCGTCGAGCGCGCCGCCGATGTACCCGCTAAGCAAGCCCAGCGTGACGCCGATCGCCAGCGCCAGCGCCACCGAGCAGAACCCGACCAGGAGCGAGACCCGCATGCCGTACATGATGGTGGACAGCACGTCGCGGCCCTGATCGTCGGTGCCGATCGGGAAGGACCGATCGCCATCCGCCTTCCAGGCCGGCGGCTTGAAGGCGTCGAGCAGGTTGAGCGTGGCGGCATCGAACGTATTGTGCGGCGCCAGCCAGGGCGCCAGGAAAGCGCCGAGAAAGAATATGACGGTGACGGCGAAAGCGACGATCACGACCGGCGACCGGCGAAAGCTGTAGAAAACATCGCCTTCGAAGAAACGGCGCACGACATCGACCAACCGCGCGCCGGGGGAGGATAGGATTTCCGTCTCGGCCATGCCGATCTCGATCTCAATGGGCGCCGACCGCGCTGCGCTCGATGCGCAGGCGCGGATCGACGGCGTAGTAGAGCAGATCGACCGTCAAATTGATGATCACGAACATGAGCGAGACGAGCACGAGGTAGGTCGACATCACGGGAATATCGACGAACTGGATCGCCTGGAGGAACAGCAAGCCCATGCCCGGCCACTGGAACACGGTTTCGGTGATGATGGCAAAGGCGATGAGGGCGCCGATCTGCAAGCCGGTGATGGTAATCACCGGCACCATCGTGTTTTTCAGGGCATGGCCGAAGTTGATCGAGCGGCTGGTCAGGCCGCGGGCACGCGCGAATTTGATGTAGTCCGTGCGCAACACCTCCAGCATTTCGGAGCGCACCAGCCGCAGGATCAGCGTCATCTGAAACAGCGACAGCGTGACGGCCGGCAGGATGAGCGCACGAAAGCCATCCCACGAGGTCAGCCCGGTGGTCCACCAGCCCAGGGCCACCACCTTGCCCCGTCCGAACGAGGGCAGCCAGCCCAGCCAGACCGCGAAGACCAGGATCAGCAGGATGCCGATCAGAAAAGTGGGCAGCGAAATGCCGATCAACGACACCGTCAGCATGACGCGCGACAGCGCGCCGTGGCGGTGCAGCCCGGTATAGACGCCGAGCGGCACCCCGACCGACAACGCCAACAAGGCGGCGATCAACACCAGCTCCAGTGTCGCCGGCACGCGCTGCACCAAGATCTGCTCCACCTTCATGCCAAGCCGGTAGGACACGCCGAACTCGCCTTGGAGCATGTTGCCAATGAAGCGAACGAACTGGATCGGAAAGGGTTGATCGAGGCCGAGGCGTTCGCGCAGCAAGGCGCGCGTTTCCGCATTGGCGTCCTGCCCGACCATGTTGTTCACGGGATCGCCCGCGAACTGGAACATCGAGAACGCGATGAACCCCACCGCCAGCAGGACGGCGATCGATTGCAGCAGCCGGCGAACGATGAAGGCGAGCATGAAAACGGAGATCCGGGCGACGGTTGCGCCGCCGCCCGGACCAAGCCTCTACTTCATGACGATGAAACGCAGATCGACGTCGTCGAAGGGACGCTGCCAGGCCTTGGCGACGGAGTCGCGCACGCCCCACGCCAGCGCCTGCTGGTGCAGCGGGATGTGGCCGACCTCGTCCTGGTGGATCTTGAACGCTTCCCGGATCATGGCATTGCGCTTGACCTGATCGACCTCGACCTTGATCAGATCGGTCAATTCGTTGACCCGGGCGTTGTTGTAGCGCCCGCTGTTGTATTCGCCATGACCGGCGCCCCGGTTGGACAACGTCATCAGGTTCATCAGCGCGTTCAGCGAATCGTAGCTGCCGGGCGTCCAGCCCAGCAGGTAGAAACTGGTCACGTTGCCCTCGGTCAGGCTGATCTTGTTGAAGTGCTTCGACCGGGTCTGGGCGTTCAGCTTGATATCGATGCCGATGCGCTTGATCATCGGCACGACGGCAAGGCAGATCGCCTCGTCATTGACATAGCGGTCGTTCGGGCAGTCCAAAGTGACAGGGAAGCCGTTGGGGTAACCCGCCTCGGCCAGCAACTTCTTCGCGCCGTCCGGATCGAAAGGCAGGCGCTTGTTCAGGTCTTCGACGAAGCCCTGGATGCCGGGCGCCACCATGGATGCCGTCGGCGCCGAGGCGCCGCGCATGACGACGCGCTGGATCGCGTTGATATCGATCGCCTGATAGAAGGCCTTGCGCACGCGCACGTCCTTGAACGGATTCTTCTTGCTGCCCGGCATGTCCAGGGACTCATCGCGCCACTGGTCGAAGCCGAGGAAGATGGTGCGCAGCTCCGGTCCCTGCATGACCTGAACGCCGCCTTGGGCCTTGATGCGATCGACGTCCTGCAACGGCAGGGGATAGATCAGATCCATCTCGCCCGATAGCAGCGCGGCAACCCGGGTAGCGGCATTGCCGATCGGCTGGAACACCGCGCGCGTGATATTGGTCTCGCGCGTTGCATTGCCCCACCAGACGGCGTTGGGCTCTAGCACGGTGCGCGTGTCGGGCACGCGCTCGACGACGCGGAACGGGCCGGTGCCATTGGCGTTGACATTGGGATAATTGGTCTTGCCAGCGCCGCGCTCCACGGTGCCGGCATTGTTCTGCTCCACCCAGCTTTTGCTCATGATGTAGAACAAGGGCAGGTTCTGGAGCAGAACTGGGTCGGGCCCCTTGGTCACGAGTTCGACCGTGTGGCTGTCGATCTTGCGGACTTCCTTGATCGAGGCGACGGCATAGGCCATGTCCGAGGTGGCCTGCGACTGGCGCGCGAAGGAAAAGACCACGTCGTCGGCGGTGAAGTCCTGGCCCAAATGGTACTTGACGCCCTGGCGCAGCTTGAAGCGCCACACATCGGGCGCGGTCTGCTGCCATTCCGTCGCCAGCGACGGGTTGAGCGACAGATCGGGCCTCCGGTGGAGCAGGCCTTCGTAAAGGTTGCCCTTCATCGCATTGGTCGGCCCCTCATTGTTGGAATGGGGGTCGAGGCCGAGCAAATCGGCGCCGGTGGCGTAACGGAAGGTCTTGGCGTCGGCCGCGACGGCCACCGCCAAGCTGAGCCCGGCGGCCAGCGCCAGGACGGTCAAACGAAGTTTCATAAGCATCTCCCTGTTTTCTCGGGTCGGGCATGGCCGTTAACGGCGCATCGCGGATCCCGCCCATGACGTTACTACCTAGTGATCCCACGGGCTTATGGCAAGCGCATGACGCCGCCCGTGCCGTTCTCGGATATCGGCAACACCTGGGATGACACGCCCCCCCAACCCCGTGCTAGAGTGTCGCCATCCTCTCGTTTGCCGAACCCCTTAGCCGATTTCGGAGAGATCCATGAGCGCCCGTGGCAATTCCATATCCAGCCGTGACATCGCCCATTTCCTGCACCCCTATACCAACCTAAAAAACCACGAAAAGGACGGTCCGCTGGTGATCACCCGCGGCGAGGGCGTCTATGTCCTGGACGAGGCGGGCAAGAAATACCTGGAGGGCATGGCGTCCCTGTGGTGCGCCTCGCTCGGCTTCAGCGAGCGGCGCCTGGCCGATGCCGCCTATCAGCAGATGCTCAAGCTGCCGACCTATAACAACTTCGGCGGCAAAACCACCGATGTGGGCGTCGATCTGGCGGAGAAGCTGCTGGCCATGGCGCCGGTGCCGATGTCGAAGGTGTTCTTCGTCAATTCCGGCTCCGAGGCCAACGACACCGTGGTCAAGATGGTATGGTACTACAACAACGCGCTGGGCCGGCCGAACAAGAAGAAGATCATCTCGCGCCTGCGCGGCTATCACGGCGTCACCGTGGCGTCGGCCAGCCTGACCGGCCTGCCCAACAATCATCGCGATTTCGACCTGCCCATCGCCGGTATCCTGCACACCGATTGCCCGCACCACTACCGCTACGCTAAGCCGGGCGAGAGCGAGGAGGATTTCGCCACCCGCCTGGCCGACAGCCTGGAGCAGATGATCCAGCGCGAGGGGCCGGACACGGTCGCCGCCTTCATCGCCGAGCCGGTGATGGGTGCCGGCGGCGTCATTGTGCCGCCGCGCACCTATTTCGAAAAAATCCAAAAGGTGCTGAACAAGCACGACGTGTTGTTCATCGCCGACGAGGTGATCTGCGGATTCGGGCGCACGGGCAACATGTTCGCGACCCAGACCTTCGATCTCAAGCCCGACATGATCTCGATCGCCAAGGCGCTGTCGGCGGCCTATCTGCCGATCGCCGGCGTCATGATCAACGAGAAGGTCTACCAGGCGCTGATGGAAAACTCGGCCAAGATCGGCACCTTCGGGCACGGCTATACCTATTCCGGCCATCCCGTGAGCTGCGCGGTCGCGCTGGAGACGCTCAAGATCTACGAAGAGCGCGACATCGTCGGCCACGTCAAACGGGTCGGCCCGCGCATGCAGCAGGGGCTGCGCCGCTTTATGGACCACGCGCTGGTCGGCGAAGTGCGCGGCATCGGGCTGGTCGGCGCCATCGAACTGGTGCGTGACAAGGCGACCAAGGAAAGCTTCGACCCCAAGCAGGGCGTCGGCGCCTACCTGTCGCGCCGCGCCCAGGAACACGGGCTGATCGTGCGCGCCATGGGCGACAATATCGCGTTCACGCCGCCCTTGATCATCACGGAGGCGCAGGTCGACGAGATGATCGACAAGTTCGGCCGCGCGCTCGACGACACCTCGCGCTGGGTCAACGACCAGGGGCTGGCGTCGGTGGCGGATTGAGCGGGACGCCAGCATCGGGCCTTGGCTAAGCGATCGATTGGGGTTTGGGTTGCGGGCGCGCTGCTGGCCTTAGGCTGGTGCGCGTGGGCTCCCTTCGCCCAGGCTCAGGACCGCTCGCTGACCGTGACCTCGTGGGGCGGCGCCTATATGGCGGCTCAGCGCGAGGCGCTGTTCAAGCCGTTCGCGGCCGCCACCGGCATTCAGGTTCGCGAGGCCGAGTACGAGGGCGAGCTACCCAAGATCAAGTCCATGGTCGAGACCAACCGCGTCACCTGGGACGCGGTCGATGTCACGTCCGGCGATGCCGTCAAGGGCTGCGACGACGGCGTTTGGGAAAAGCTCGACTACGCCCGCATCGCGCCGCGCGAAGGATTCATGGCCGGCGCGGCGCTGGATTGCGCGGTCGGCTCCGTCGTGTGGTCCATGGTCGCCGCCTTCGACGAACGCAAGTTTTCCGCTTCGGGCCCCCAGCCCCGCACGATCGCCGATTTCTTCGACGTCGAGAAATTTCCCGGCCCGCGCGCCCTGGCCAAGCGCCCGCGCGTCAATCTGAAGATGGCGCTGATGGCCGATGGCGTGCCGGCCGGCGAGGTCTATCGCCAGCTCGCCACACCCGAGGGCGTGACGCGCGCCTTCGACAAGCTGAACCGCCTCAAGCCCCATGTGAAGACCTGGTGGGACGGCGGCGGCCGGCCGGTACGGCTGCTCGACAGCGGCGAGGCGGTCATGACCACCGTGCTCAACGGCCGCATCGCCTATGCCATCGGCCAGGACAAGAAGCCTTACCGCATTATCTGGGACGGTCAGGTCTGGGACCTCGACCTCTGGGCCATCCCGCGCAGCACGCGCCGGCTCGACCAGGCCTATGCCTTCCTCAAATTCGCCAGCGATCCCGCAATTCTCGCGCGCATGACCGACCATGTTTCCTACAACCCGGCCCATCGGGACGCGGTGGCGCTGGTCGCCCCGGCCATGCGGCCCTATCTGCCGAACATGCCGGAGAACTTCGCGAACGCCTTGCAGGCCGACGCGCGCTTCTGGGCCGCCCGGCGCGACGAACTCGACGTCATGTTCGCCAATTGGCTGGCGCGGAAATAGCGCGCGCAACGCTCTAGTTCTCGCAACCCTTGCCCGACACGATGATGACCGCATAGAGCGGGTTCGCCAGCAGCTCGACCGCGAAGGTCGCATTGCGGCGCTGGATGGGGCGAAGCGCGATATCCACCGGGTAGATCTTGGTGCCGGGCGGCGGAACATAGGATCCGGCGACGACCGGGTTGAAATTCTCCGCGGTCAACGGCACCAGCGCGAAGGTCAATTGGGTCACGGTCCAGCCACCATTGCCGTTGGTCACCGGCCCGGTGCAGGCCTTCTCCGAACACGCGATATCTTTCTCGATCTTGCGCAGGTGCAGCAGCTCCAGATCGACCGGCGCTTCCGCCGTGCCGCGCTTGGTCGGTTTGGGCGGCTCGACCGCCTCCGGCGGCTTGTCCGTCTCGGTCGCCTTTACCGGCTCCGGTTCCGGTTCTTCCTCCGGCTCGGGATCGGGCTCCAGCTTGGGCGGCGCGGTACCGGGATGCTGGTCGCGGCAGATGGCGTCGTAATCCTGGCGCGCTTCCTTGGTCAGGCTAAACAGCAAGGCGTGGACGCAGGAATCGTAGTCGCGCGGCATCTTCGAGCTTTGCGCCAAGGCCGGCCAAGTCAGGGCTGGCCATATCAGGGCAAGCGCAATGGCTGGGAAGCCGCCGGGATCATGACGCTCACGCCGCCATCAGGGCGCGCACATGGGCGGCCGAGGCCCGGCCGAGCGCGTCCAGATCGTAACCGCCTTCCAGCGCCGAGACCAAACGCCCGCCGCAACATTCCGCGGCAACCTTGGCCAGCTCCGCCGTCACCCATTCATAATCGTCGTCGCCGAGCCGGAGCGAGGCGAGGGGATCGTCGGCGTGGGCGTCGAACCCGGCGGAGATCAACAGAAACTCCGGATTGAACCGGCGCAACGCCGGCAACACCGTGCCTGTCATCGCCGCGCGGAACTCGGCGGAGCCCGACATCGGCGCCAGCGGCGCGTTGACGATGTTGCCGACGCCGCGCTCGCTGCGCGCGCCAGTGCCCGGGTAGAGCGGCCATTGATGTGTCGAGGCGTAAAACAATTCGCCGTCGGCCTCGAACATGGCCTGGGTGCCGTTGCCGTGGTGAACGTCGAAATCGACCACCGCGATGCGCCGCAGCCCGTGCGCCGCGCGGGCCTGGAGCGCGCCGATCGCGATGCTGTTGAAGATGCAGAAGCCCATGGCGCGGGTCGGCTCGGCGTGATGGCCGGGCGGTCGCACGGCGCAGAAGGCGTTGGCGCCCTCGCTCGCCATGACCGCGTCGACTGCCGCGCACACCGCGCCGGCCGCGCGCAGCACCGCTTCGCGCGAGCCGGGCGAGACGATGGTGTCGGCGTCGAAGCCGACTTGCCCCTCGCTGGGCATGGCATCGAGCGCCGCCGTGACGAAATTCTCGGGATGGACGCGGGCGATCTGACCGATCTCGGCACGCGGCGCCTCGCGCCGCACGAGGGCCGCGAATTCCGGTGCGTCGAGCGCGCTCAGCACGGCCTTCAGCCGCGCGGGGTGCTCGGGATGCATGCGCCCGGGATCGTGATCGAAGCAGGCGGGGTGGGTGAAAAGAAGCGTGGTCATCGCGACGCCCGGACCGGTTGACTACAGAACGGTATCCATCATAGCACAACACGAGCCCGCCGGGGCGTCGAACGACGCGCTAACCCCATGACATGGTTCGCCCCCTAGGCTTTCCGCACCCTTCATCTCACGCCTATCGGCGCGCGCCCGGCCTGCGTACTATCGAGATTACGTCGGGGGAATAATGACACCGCAGGAAATTATCGAAATTCTCGGCCGCCATGAACGGTGGCTCAAGAAGCAGCAAGGCGGCGCGCGGGCCAATTTCGCCCAGATGAACCTCATGGGGTTCAGCTTCGACCGGGCCAATCTGCAACAGGCCAAGTTCTCCGGCACCGATCTCAGCCGGTGCGACATGTCGCACGCCAATCTGCGCGGTGCCAACATGTTCTGCGCCATGCTCGACCATGCCGATCTGAGCAACGCCGATCTCGGCGAGGCGGATTTGCGCGGCGC
>SHVW01000057.1 GCA_009694085.1 Alphaproteobacteria bacterium | reverse complement strand
GTCGTCCCGCCCTGCGCCAGCACAATCTCCGCCGCGCGCAGCTTGCCGATGATCTCCTCAGGCCCGTGCTTCTTGCCCTTTGTCCGTCTCCTTCGAGGTCCAGTCTAAATTAACCGATGGACCACTCCGAAGGAGGCAGATCAGAGCGCTATCTGACGTCCTCGACCGTTCTGCTCGGCGCGGAGTTCGACAAGGTCATCAGCATCATCGTGGTGACGATCGTGATGGCCGTCGTGATCGTGCGGGCCCGTCGATTGCTGGTCAATTCCGTCGCCGAGCAGGCGGCCGTGCGCGAACTCAGCCGTTTCTTCGATCCCGAGATCGCCAACCGGATCGTTGGATCGGCGCATGAGGTCAAGCCGGGTCAGGGCGAAATGCGCGATGCGGCGGCGCTGTTCACCGATCTGCGCGGCTTCACGTCCCTGTCCAAGATGATGACGCCGGCGGAGATGATCGAACTGCTCGGCGAATACCAGTCGCGCATGGTGCCGGTGATCCAGCGCCACGGCGGCAGCATCGACAAGTTTCTGGGTGACGGCATCATGGCAAGCTTCGGCGCCGCGCTGAAGTCCGGCAGCTATGCCGCCGACGCGCTCCGCACGGTGGACGATATTGGGCGTCGGATCGGCAAGCTCTGGGCAAAATTACACCGGGCATGGGCATGGCGGTTGCCGTTGGCCCCGTTATCTTCGGCGCCATCGGGGACGCGACAAGGCTGGAATACACTGTGATCGGCGACACCGTGAATCTGGCGGCTAAGTTGGAAAAGCACACCAAGGTTGAGCGCGTTCAGGCGCTGGCCACGCATAATGCGCTGACCCTAGCCGAGCAACAGGGCTATGTGGCGCCGGCCGCGAAGGAGCTACGCCCGGGTCGCGAGGTCGTTGGTGTCGAGCATCTCGTCGATTTGGTCGTACTGGCGCCGGGGCGTTAAACCGTCGCCCCCTCGGTGCGCACGCGTTGGACGGCCGTCAGCCAACCGCGATAACGCGCAGCCCTTTCCGTCTTGCCCATGGCGGGTTGAAAACCGCGCTCGGCACGCCATAGCTTTGCCAGCCCGTCTAGGCTGGGATAGAGGCCCGTGTGCAGCCCGGCCAGATAGGCCGCACCCAAGGCGGTGGTTTCCGTCACGGCCGGCCGCTCGACCGACAGGTCGAGGATATCGGCCAGGAACTGCATGGCCCAGTTGTTGGCGACCATGCCGCCATCGACCCGCAGCGCCACGGGCGCCGCGGCACCGTCTGCCGTCATGGCGCCCATGAGGTCGCGGGTCTGGTAGCACACGGCCTCCAGCGCGGCGCGCACGATGTCGGCGATACCGCTATCGCGCGTCAGGCCCAGGATGGCGCCGCGCGCATGGGCATCCCAATAGGGCGCGCCGAGCCCGGTGAAGGCAGGCACGAGATAGACGCCCTTGCCGTCGGGGCCGGCGCCGGTGCTCTGGCCGGCCAGGGCCTCGCTATCGCCGGCTTGGCGGATCAGCTTGAGGCCGTCGCGCAGCCACTGCATGGCCGCGCCGGCCATGAAGATCGAGCCCTCCAAGGCATAGGTCGTTTTTCCGGCCAGGCGGTAGGCGATCGTGGTCAAGAGCCGGTTGGTCGAGGGCACGGCGGCGCTGCCGGTGTTGAGCAGGGCGAAACAGCCGGTGCCGTAAGTACTCTTCATCATGCCTGGCTTCAGGCAGGTCTGACCGATCGTGGCTGCCTGCTGGTCCCCGGCGATGCCGGCGATCGGAATGCTTCGGCCGAACAAGGCCGACGCGGTCGCGCCGAAATCGGCGGCGCAGTCGCGGACGTTGGGCAAGATGGCGGCGGGGATATCGAACAGGCGCAGCAGATCGCCGTCCCATATCTGGCGATGGATATCGAACAGCATGGTGCGCGCGGCATTGGTGGCATCGGTTGCATGGTTCTTACCGCCCGTCAGGCGCCAAAGCAGGAAGCAGTCGATGGTGCCGAAGGCAAGTTCGCCCCGGACGGCCCGGCCGCGAGCGCCGGGGACATTGTCGAGCAGCCAGGCAAGCTTGGTCGCGGAGAAATAGGGATCGAGCAGCAGGCCGGTCTTGCCCTGAACGAGGTTGCCATGACCCGCTCGACGCAGGCGATCGCAGATATCCGCCGTGCGCCGATCCTGCCAGACGATGGCGTTGTGAACGGGCTGTCCGGTCGTGCGATCCCAAAGGATTGTAGTTTCGCGTTGATTGGTAATGCCGATGGCCTCGACATCGGCGAAGCTCAGCTTGGCGTCGGCGACGGCGCCCCGGCAAACATCGATTGTGGCGCGCCAGATTTCCTCGGGGTCATGCTCGACCCAACCCGGCCCGGGGAAGATTTGAGGCAGTTCCTTTTGAGCCCGACCGCGCGGCGCGCCGGCGCCATCGAAGATCATGGCGCGCGTGCTGGTCGTGCCCTGGTCGATGGCAAGGATGGTTCGGCCGGCGGCCATAGCCCTGCTCCCGTATTGGACGTTTCAATTCATCGCGGATTATGCTTGTTTTCCCGCCGGTGGCGCCAGGAATCTCGGTATCGGCGGGTGGGAGCATGGCCAGCGTGAAAAAAAATGCGGGCAATGAGGTGTACGATCTGCTGATCGTGGGCGGCGGAATCAGCGGCGCGGGCATCGCACGCGATGCGGCTGGCCGCGATCTGTCGGTGCTGCTATGCGAGCAGAACGACTTGGCCAGCTCCACCTCATCGGCCAGTTCCAAGCTCATTCACGGCGGGCTGCGCTACCTGGAACATTATGAATTCAGGCTGGTGCGGGAATCTCTGGCCGAGCGGGAAGTGCTGCTGGCCATGGCACCTCACATCATCTGGCCCATGCGTTTCGTATTGCCCCATCAGCGTCACCTACGGCCGGCCTGGATGATACGACTCGGCCTGTTTCTCTACGATCATCTGGGCGGGCGTAAGAAATTGCCGGGGTCGACCGGCGTCGACTTCAGGACCGATCCGGTCGGTGCGCCGCTTCAAGATCGGCTGACTCGAGGCTTTATCTACTCCGATTGCTGGGTCAACGACGCGCGGCTGGTCGTGCTTAACGCCATGGATGCCGCAGCGAAGGGCGCGCGCGTGCTGACCCGCACGCGTTGCATCGGCGCTCGGCGCGTCGGCGACCATTGGCAGGCAACCTTGGAAGGCGAGGGCGGCAGGCGGGAAACCGTGCGCGCCCGCATCCTGGTCAACGCCGCCGGGCCCTGGGTCAGTCAGTTCCTGGAGAACGGTATCGGCCTCAACCGAGGCAAGGGGCTGCGCCTGATCAAGGGCAGCCATATCGTGGTGCCGCGCCTGCACGATGGCGCGCAGGCCTATATCCTGCAAAACGAGGATCGGCGCATCGTCTTCGTCATTCCCTATGAAGACCGGTTTTCCCTCGTCGGCACGACCGACGTACCCTACGACGCGCCGCCCGGCCCGGTCAGCATTTCCGCCGACGAGACCGGCTATCTCTGCGACGTCGTGACCCGCTACTTCAAACGGCCGACGGGGCCATCGGACGTGGTCTGGTCCTATGCCGGCGTGCGGCCGCTCTATGACGACGCGGCCGATGACGCCTCGACGGTAACGCGCGACTATGTGCTCGACCTGGACGAGGATCGATCTAGCGGCATCGGCCGGGCGCCGCTGCTTTCGGTGTTCGGCGGCAAGATCACCATTTATCGCCGTTTGGCGGAGCATGCGCTGGAAAAGTTGGCGGGCTACACCGCTGGCGCCGGCCGGCGATGGACCGCGCGCTTCCATCTGCCCGGCGGCGATTTACCCGATGCAGATTTCGAGTGCTATCTCGCCGGGTTCGCCGCTCAACGGCCGTGGCTGCCGGCGGCGTTGGCGCGGCGCTATGGACGCGCCTATGGTAACTTGGCCGAACCGATGCTGCACGGCGCCAGCGGTCTAGCCGATCTCGGCCGAGATTTCGGCGGCGGCCTTTACGAACGCGAAGTCGCCTATCTGATCGAGCAGGAATGGGCGCGCACGGCCGATGACATCCTCTGGCGCCGCTCGAAACTCGGGCTTCATGTGCCGCGCAAGACGGCACTGGCCCTGGAGGAATGGTTGGCGAAGCGGTAGGAAATTACCCCCGCCCGAAGATCAGCAATAGCACGATCGCCAGCAGGATAAGACCGCCAACCCAAACATAAGTCGGCAAGCCGGTGCTCGCCGCCGTCGGCGAGGCGGCGACCTCCGAATCTGCCGGTGCGGCGGGGGTGGGCGCCGCTTCGGCGATGGGGGCGGCGACAAGCTCGGCAAACTTGCCGAAGAACTCCTCGGCCATCTTCCGCGCGGTCGAATCGATCAGGCGCGAGCCGATCTGGGCCAGCTTACCGCCGACCTTGGCATTGACTTCGTAACGCAGAATGGTGGCGTTGCCATCGGCCTCCAGCTTCACCTTGGCGCCGCCGCTGGCGAATCCGGCGGCCCCGCCCTTGCCCTCGCCGTTGATGGTGTAGCCATTGGGCGGATCGAGATCGCTCAGCGTGACTTCGCCGCCGAACCGCGCCTTGACCGGTCCGACCTTGGCGACGACTTCGGCGGTGAAGCCGGTGTCCGAGGTTTTGGTCACGCTCTCGCAGCCGGGAATGCACTGCTTCAACAGTTCCGGGTCGTTGAGCCCTGCCCATACGCGTTCGCGCGGCGCTTCGATCCGATATTCGCCCGTCATGTCCATGGAACTAGACTCCGTCGTTCAATCTTGACCAAGCCCGGTCTAACTGGGTCGAGCCCGGCCGTAGCTGTCGTCGAAGCGCACGATGTCGTCTTCGCCCAGATAGGGACCGGATTGCACTTCGATCAGCCGCAGCGCGATCTTACCCGGATTTTCAAGCCGGTGGCGTGTGCCCGGCGGAATATAGGTCGATTCATTCTCTTGAAGCATCAGAACATCGTCGCCGCGCGTGACCTTCGCGGTGCCCTGTACCACGATCCAATGCTCGGCGCGGTGATGGTGCATCTGCAACGATAGGCTTTCGCCGGGGTTGACCGAGATATGCTTGACCTGAAAGCGCGGCCCGGCATCGACGCTCTGATAATAACCCCAGGGCCGATAGACCCGACTATGAATGCTCGCCTCGGGCCGGTTCTTGGCCTTGAGCGCCTCGGCAATCGCCTTGACTTCCTGGGCGCGGTCGCGTCGCGCTACCAGCAGGGCGTCGTCGGTATCGACGATCACCAAATCGTCCACGCCGATTGCCGCGATCAGCCGGCGCTCGCCGCGGATGAAGCTGTTGGCAACATCGGTCGCCATGACGTCGCCGAGCAGCACATTGCCGCGACCGTCCTTGGAGCCAATCTCCCACAATGCCGCCCAGGAGCCGACGTCGTTCCAACCGATATCGACGGCCACGACCGAGGCCGCTCGGGTGTGCTCCATGACCGCGTAGTCGACCGATAAGGCCGGCGCGGCAGCAAAGGCGGTTTTGTCGAGCCGGGTGAAGGCGAGGTCGCGTTGCGACGCCGCGATGGCTGCCTTGGCCGCTGCCAGGATCGCCGGCTGTAGGCGTCCGAGCTCCTCCAGGAAGCGGCGCGCGCCGAACACGAACATGCCGCTGTTCCAGAAGAACCGTCCGGAGGCCAGAAATTCCGCGGCACGCGCGGTATCGGGTTTTTCCACGAAGCGTTCGACCCGGTAAGCATCGCCGCCTAGGGGGGCGCCGCGCTCGATATAGCCATAGCTCGTTTCCGGGCGATCCGGCTTGATGCCGAAAGTCACCAGATCTCCCCCGGTCGCCAATTTTGCCGCCGCGTCGACGGCAAGCTGGAAACGAGCAAGTTCGGCGATGGCATGGTCCGAGGGCAGGACCAGCAGGATGGCGTCGGGGTCGGCAGCCTGGGCCAGGAGCGCGCCGACCGCTACGGCCGGGGCGGAGTTGCGCCCGATCGGCTCGAGCACGATGCCGGCCGATGCCAGGTCGAGCAGGCGCATCTGCTCGGCGATGATGAAGCGGTGCTCTTCGTTGCAAACGATCAGCGGCGCGGCGAAACGCACGGCATCGACCACGCGCAAGGCGGTTTCCTGGAGCATGGAGCGCTCGGTCACAAGCGGCAATAGCTGCTTAGGGTAGACCGCGCGGGACACCGGCCACAATCGGGTGCCGGAGCCGCCGGATAGGATGACGGGATGTATCTTCATGCCAGACCAGGAACGCGGAAAGGCCCATGATTAGGCCATCCCGGGGGAAAAAGCACGGGGACTTAGGGAAACGCGCAGCGCTCGGCGGCGATCTGGACGAAGCCGCGGGTCTGGGCCAGTGCGAAGACGAAGCGGTACTCCGCGTCTTTGATCACTTGGGTATGGGAGATCGGCAGCACGCCGGTCAGGTCGGCCGGTTGGGCGCCCAAGCCGGAGATGCGAATGACGATGGGTTGACCCGGATCGAACCAGGCCTCGGGGCCGGTGGCGCCCTTGGCTGGCGCGCCGATGGCACTGATCGTAATGGTGTCGTTGGCGAAGGTCACGGCCGAGGCATCGCCGCGCCGGATCGGCGTCTGGACGATGAAGCGCTTGGACTGCGGTTCCTGGCAGTTCCTTTGGTTCTGGGTCGCCGCGATGACCTGGGCCAGTCGTTTGGGCTCGATGCCCGCCTTGATGCGCTCCGCCAGCTGCTCGATCAGCGCCTTGGCGTCGCCGCTCGGGATTTCGCGTGTCAGCTTTTCTTCCAAGCCGCGGGCCTTGCCGCGTTCCTGCTGCAACTCCCCCTCAAGCACGGTTATGGTCTCGCGCAACTTGACTTCCGAGTCCGAAAGCTCGCCAACTCGGCGGTCCAACCGGGTCTCGGCCGTGCGCGCATGCTCGACGCCGAGCTGATAGGCGAACAAGCCGCCGCCGCCGAATACGATCGCGGCAAGCACGAGCTTGAGGATGCGCCAAACTATGCGCCGGCGATGGCGTCGTTCTGAATCGTAAAGTCCGTATGTCATCGTCGATTGGGGGTAAGATAACGGCAGGCGATTATGTACGACATTGCGGCCTCATTGTGGCGTGAATTTTCGTATCGGCCCGGTCGGCTCCTCCGGCCGGCGATATGGCTTGTGCCGGCTGCTGCGGCTTGCCACATTCTCACCTCGATTCAGGGTATCAGGGGTTGCCTGCCATGAACCAGCTCTCCGGCGCCGAAGCGCTTGTGCGCATGCTTAAGCTGCACGGCGTCGACCACGTTTTCGGCCTGTGCGGCGATACCAGCCTGCCGCTCTACGATGCCTTGTTCCGGATGGGGCATGGGATCACCCATATCCTGACCCGCGACGAGCGTTCGGCCGCCTATATGGCCGATGCCTATGCGCGGGTGAGCGGGCGGGTCGGTGTGTGCGAAGGGCCGTCCGGCGGCGGCGCGACCTATATCCTGCCCGGGCTGGTCGAGGCCAACGAGTCCTCGATCCCCATCCTCGGCATTACCACGGATATTTCGACCACCTCGCGCGGGCGCTACACCCTGACCGAACTGGACCAGAAGGCGCTGTTCCGGCCGCTAACGAAGTGGAATCAGGTAATCGATCAGGCCACCGACATTCCGCGCATGGTGCGCGCCGCCTTCACCGCCATGACCACGGGCCGGGCCGGAGCTGCCCATATCGGCCTGCCCTACGACACCCAGAAGGGTCCGGTGGACGAGAGCGAGATCTGGGCCGATGCCCGGCTTGGGCAATTTCCCGCCCGGCGCACGGGCCCCGACCCCGATGCCGTGGCGGCAGCAGTCGATGCGCTCCTGTCGGCCAAATCGCCCGTGATTATCTGCGGCGGCGGCGTCGTCATCGCGGGCGGCGAAGCCGAACTGCAACGCCTGGCGGAACTGCTGGAGGCGCCAGTGGCCATGACCGTCAGCGGCCATGGCAGCATCGCCGACGATCATCCCCTGGCCGTCGGGGTGGTCGGCAGCAATGGCGGCGTGCCCGAGACGCGGGAGGTGGTGGAGGCCGCGGACCTCGTCGTGTTCGTCGGTTGCCGCGCCGGCTCGGTCACGACCGAGCGCTGGCGCTATCCCGCGCCAGTCAAGACGCGCATTGTCCACATCGACGCCGATCCCGCTGTGATCGGGGCGACCTATCCGACCGAAGCGGCGCTAGTCGGCGATGCCAAGCTGGCCCTGGCGGCGCTTGTGCGGGCCGTCGAGTCGAAGCTGGTTCGGCGCAATGGCGATGCGCGCGCGCGGATCGCCGAGGTTAAGCGCCGGAAGTTCGAGCGCTTTGGCGAACTCGCTCGCTCGAACGAGGCGCCGATCCGGCCGGAGCGCATCGTCGCCGATCTCCAGGCCGTGCTGCCCAGCGATGCGGTGGTGGTGTGCGATCCCGGCACGCCCTGCCCTTATTTTTCGGCCTACTGGCAGCAGAAAACGCCGGGCCGGCAATTCATCTCCAACCGGGCCCATGGCGCGCTCGGCTATAGCATGTCGGCCGTGGTCGGCGCCTATTACGGCCGGCCCCGAGCCAAATGCGTGGCGGTCATGGGCGATGGCAGTTTCGGCTTCACCGCGGGCGAAATGGAAACCATCGTGCGCCTGAAGGTGCCGATCACCATGGTGGTGGTGTCCAACGGCTCCTATGGCTGGATCAAGGCCGGGCAGAAGACCGGCTATGGCGCGCGCTACTATTCCGTCGATTTCACGCGCACCGACCATGCCAAGGTCGCGGAGGCTTTTGGCGTCAAGGCCTGGCGGGTGGAAAATCCGGCTGATCTCAAGACGGCGCTGGCCGCCGCCGTCAATTCGAATGGGCCGACCCTGGTCGACGTGATCGCCCAGCCGCTTCAGGACGCGCACGCGCCGGTCAGCGAGTGGGTGGCTTGATCAGTTGAGCGCCAGTAGAAAGCTGAGCGTGGCCGCGACCCCCAACCCACTGCGCACGGCGTGAAGCCGGGCCCAGCGTTCGATCAAGCGTCGGACCTCTTCGCCCGCATCCGCCGGGGCGATCGCCATCAGCCGGCGATTGGTCGGCATGATCGCGATCATAGTGAAGGGCCAGTTCGCAAACATCAGCGCAGCGCCCAGAAGCCAGCGCCAATCCAGAACCATGACATAGGCTGCGACGCCAAGCCCGGCTCCGATCGCCGCAAGGCTGGCCTGCACGGCAAAGCCGCGGCGATAGCTTGGCTGCCATTGGGCCAGGAGTGCTGGCGCCTCAAGTTGTAGCCGGGCCGGCTGTTCCGCAACGTTGATGTAGACTGCGGCTCCCGCGAAGACGGCGGCAACGATCAGGGCGAGATGACCAATCAGCATAACGTACCCCCGGTCAATGGCCTGTGAACTCTGCCGGGCGTTTCTCAATGAAGGCGCGCACGCCTTCGCGATAATCGTCGGACCGTCCGGCCTCGCGCTGCAAATCCCGTTCGAGATCGAGCTGGCGATCGAGATCGTTGTTCCAGCTTGCGTTCAACGCGCGCTTGATCATGCCCAGACCCCGGGTCGGCTGGGTCGCCAGATGGCGCGTCAGCCGAGTCGCCTCGGCCATCAGCTTGTCGTCATCGACGCATTGCCAGATCAAGCCCCAATCAGCGGCCTGCTCGGCAGAAAGTTTGCCGCCGAGCATCGCCAGCCCCACGGCGCGCGCCATGCCGACCAGGCGCGGCAGAGCATAGGTGCCGCCTGCATCGGGCACCAGGCCGAGTTTGCAAAAGGCCTGGATGAAACTGGCCGAGCGCGCGGCCAGCACGATGTCGGCGGCCAGCGCGAAATTGGCGCCGGCCCCGGCGGCAACGCCATTGACCGCGGCCACGATTGGAATGGGCAGGGCGCGCAGGCGGCGGATCAGCGGGTTGTAGAGCCGCCCCAGGGTGTCGCCTAGATCGGGCGGCGCGCTGCCCGGCGTCATGACACGATCGTTCAAATCCTGGCCTGCACAAAACCCGCGCCCGGCACCGGTGATCAGCAGGGCGCGGCACGCCGGGCCTGCCTCCACCTTTCCGATCGCATCGGCGATCTCGCCATGCATGGCGGCGGTAAAGCTGTTCAGCTTGTCCGGCCGGTTCAGCGTTAGGGTTGCCGCGCCATCCGACATGGCGAAGATGATGGATTGATAGGTCATGGCCTCGCTGCCTTCCTGCCGCCCAGGGGCGATACCATAACGCAGTTTCATCCATTTCTGGCTTTCGCCGTCACCCATGACGGTGGCGGATTGTTTCCCGTCGATTGACGCCACCGCCAAGTCCATGCGCAATATGGTTCCATTTCGGAACCGGAAAGAAACCATGACGACTTTAACGCTCAAGAACGTTCCCCAAGATCTGCATGCCCGGCTGAAGGCGTGAGCGGCGCAGAACCGGCGGAGCCTCAACAGCGAGATTCTTGTGAGGCTGGAAGGCGCAATGGCGGACCCAAAGCGAGACGTTGGCGCGGAAGCGCGGAGGCTCCGGGTATTTACCGCGCGCATGCCTCGTGTCGACCATGGACGCATCGGCCGTTACAAGAATCAGGGGCGTGCCTGATCGAGGCGATTGTGATTGTCGTCGACAGCAACGTTATCGCGTATTGCTGGATAAATGGTCCGCTGACGCCCCTTGCCCAACGTGTGCGCCGTATCGACCCCGACTGGCACGCCCCTCTGCTGTGGCGATCCGAAATGCGCAACATCCTGCTCGGTTACATACGCGACGGCAGTTTGACCAGGTTGCAGGCCGCACGAATATCGGCGAGAAGCGAGGCTGCGTTGAACGATCGCGAGCATTTGCCAATTGCTGAGAGCGTGATCGATGTAGCCATAGGATCGCACCTGTCTGCCTATGATAGTGAGTTTGCGACACTCGCGCTTACGCTGGGTGTACCGCTGGTGACGGCCGATAGGGCGGTCCTCAAGGCTTTCCCGGCCGATGCCATGTCGATGGAAACGTTTGTGAGAGGCCGCCTATCTTAGAGGATCGAGAGTAAGATGCATTCGACCTTAGAGATCGCCCCATGACCTCCCTTTTTCGTGCGATCATCTTCGTGACGGGCGGCGCGATTATCGCACTTGAATTGCTGGCCTCGCGCATCATGACGCCTTATTTCGGCGTCAGCCTTTATATCTGGACCGGCATTCTCTCGATTACGCTAATCGCGCTAGCGCTCGGCTACTGGCTGGGCGGTCGCATCGCCGGTGGGGTGGCAGCCGAGCGTTTGATCGCGATGTTTCTGGGCCTGCCGGCCATCGCCGCCCTTGCCATCGCGGCGGCTTGCCTTGTTTATCCCTGGGTCTTCTATGCCCTTGCCGCCATGAACCTGGTTTTGGGCGCCTTTATCGCCTGCCTTGTGTTGCTGTTCGTCCCGCTCGTCGCGACGTCGGCTCTTAACCCGCTTCTGATTGCGATCGAGGGCGCCCAGCGGACAAGATTGGCGGATGCCGGTGCCGGGCGCGTGCTTTTCATCTCTACGGCGGGCTCGGTCGCGGGCGTCTTGATTACGGCCTTCGGCCTGATCCCCCATGTCAGCAACTATGCCGCCGCCTTGCTGGTGGGCGCCGTACTCGGTTCGCTGACCCTAGCGGCGCCTTATCTGTTGCCCACGCCGCCGGCCCATAGGGGCCGCCTGGTCTTGACCGGCGCGGCCGCAACGGCGGCTTGTCTCACCTTGCTGGCCTTGGCGGATACCCTACTGGGCCGCACAGCAATGGTCCTGCATGAGGACCGGCTCTGGCAGGTCGAGCGCAGTTACGGATCGCTGTTCGGCACCGTTAAGGTCTTGCGCGCGGCCGAGCCGGCGGCGCCGGATCGTTACATGCGTTATTTCTTTCAGGACGGCATCGTGCAGAACCGAGTCGATGCGCAGGGCACGTCGCTAACGCTGTTCACCTATGCACTCGAAGCCATCGCCATGGGCTATCGCCCCGAGGCCAAGTCGGCGCTGATGCTCGGCCTGGGTGCGGGCGTCGTGCCCATGCGCCTCGCTCGCCAGGGTGTCGACGTCGAGATCGTTGAGATCAATCCGGCGGCCTGGCAGGCGGCCGAGGCCTATTTCGGGTTCGAGCCCGCGCGCTTTCGCAACCACCTGGAAGATGCCCGCGGTTTCGTGCGCGGCTGCGGGCGACGCGGCGAGTCCGAGCGCCACGATTTGGCGCTGGTCGATCTATTCCAAGGCGACGGCACGCCGGAATATCTAACCACCCGCGAATTCTTCCGGGATTTGCGTCTGTGCCTCAAGCCGGGCGGGGCGGCCGTGTTCAATACCTTTGCCGATATGAGCAATCTGCCCAGCTATGCTCATCTGCTGACCACGCTCAAGGCCGAGTTTGCCACGGTCCTGATGTTTCGCGGCGATGCGTCGCCGGGTGCCCAGATCAACAGCTTCCTGCTCGCGACCAATGGTCCGACCGCCGCATCGGTGGCATTGGCGCAGCCGGATTTGCCGGCGTCGCTCGATGCGGACTTTCGCTGGGCCCTAGGTCGGCCGCGCCTGGTCGATCGTGCCTTGCTGGCCGGGGGCGAGGTGGTGACGGATGCCTATAACTTTTTGTCGTCTGCCAACGCTCGGACCTATTTGTCCTATCGCCGGTCCGTTCACGGCGCCTTCCCCCGGCCATTCCTGGTCAATTGACGGCTCAGGTCGCGTTTCGGCTCTGGGGCGATTAAGTGTATGATTAATAAATGTACGGTGAATTGGCGCGACCTCTGTAGAACTTTTTGAAATGAGCCCTCTAGTAGAATTTTTAGAATTTGTTGAAGGTGCACCGAATCGGTCGGCGCGCCATATCCTGGAGCGCGTCTTGCTCAAGGCGCGGCGCATGACGGGCGCGGAAGCGGGCTCGGTTTCCCTGGTCCGCAGGCGCGGCGGACGGCGCTGGCTGGAAGTTGTCAGCATCCAGAACGATACGGCGCGGCCGCGTCGATCGGCTGTGCTGACCTCGCTCGATGCCAAGTCGATCAGCGGATACGTCGCCTCCACCGGCGAGGTCGTCAACATAGCGGATGCTGCCGAACCCGCGCTTGGGCGCACCCATGCCTTCGACATGGCGGCCGACCAACCCGGCACGTATCGTTCGCACTCGGTCCTGTGCTTTCCCTTCAGCAATCTGGAAGGCGAGGTGCTCGGCATCATTCAGTTGGTCAATCGCCGGACTGGAACGGAGGGACCGATTCTGCCCTTCGCGCCCGAACATGCCGAGCTGATCCGACCGATCGATCACGTCATCGGCCGCGCCGTCGAGCGCGCCGAAATGGTCGAGCGCATCGCGCGCCAAAATGCGAAGCTACGACTGCAGAACCGCGAATTGGAATCCCGCCGCCGCCAGGTCGCTGGGCTCCAGGCCCAGACCGAGGATGCCTTTCTCCTGTCAATCCGCCTGCTCGCCAAAGCGGCCGATCTGCACGATGACGACACGGGCAACCACATTCAGCGCGTCAATGAGTATAGCTATGTGCTCGCCTCCAAGTTGGGCATGCCCGAGGATTTCTGCGACGAGATCCGTTACAGCGCCCAGCTCCACGATGTGGGCAAAATGAGTGTCGACGCTGCGGTGCTGAAGAAGCGAGGCAAACTGACCGAGACCGAGCGCATCGAGATGGATCGCCATCCCGAATACGGCTACCAGATACTGCGGCAGTCGCCGCGTCTTGGCATGGCCGCGGAGATCGCGCTCTGCCATCACGAGAAGTGGGACGGAACGGGCTATCCGAACCGGCTTAAGGGCGACGAGATTCCGATCGCCGCGCGCATCGTCCAGGTCGCCGACGTTTATGACGCCTTGCGCGATTCTCGCCCATACAAGAAGGACTTCGATCACGATCATGCGCGCCGGGTCATTTTGAGCGGCGACGACCGGCTCGACGCGGCCGGACATTTCGATCCGCGTATCGCCGCGGTATTCGCTGCCAATCATGCGGATTTCGATCGTATCTGGCGCGAGTTGCACGATTAGGCTGCTGGCCTGCTGGCCTGCTGGCCTGCTGGCCTGCTGGCCGGCGACGGGCGTAGATTTTACCGTTTGAAACGACCTTGAAAGGGAGGCCCCCATGATCGACCGACCCTTACTCGTGCGCGGACCGCGGCTCGGCCGTCGTGCCTTCGCCGCCGGTGCCGTCGCGTTGGCTGGCGCAGGGACCGCGCGGGCCCAAGCGATGCTGCCGCTTAAGATCGGCGTGCTCCTGCCCAAGACCGGCGTGCAAGCCTTCTTCGGTCAGTCCTGTCAGCGCGGCGCCGACATCGCGCCAGCTTTGCTGCCAGAGCTGGGCTATCAGGCCCGCTTTGAATTGATGAACGCCGACACCGAAACCAATGTGGACACGGCGCGCGCGCGGGCGGAGAAGCTGATCAACGATGGTGCCCATGTTCTGGTCGGCCCGTTCGATTCCGGCGCGGCCGGCGCGATCGCCCAGGTAGCCGAGCAACGCGGCGTGCCTTTCGTAATCAATATTGCCGCCGCGCCCCAAATCACCGAACAGGGTTACAAATTTGTGTTCCGCAACTTCCCGACCTCGGGAATGCTGGTCACCAACGGCTTCTCGCTGATGAAGGATATGTTCGCCGCGACCGGCGCGATGCCCAAGACCGCAGTGTTCATGCACGTCAACGATACCTTCGGCCAGGCCAACCGAGCCGCGATAGAGCGCTTGTTTCCCAGCTTCAACATGCCGTTCCGCATTCTCGATACCATCGCCTACGATCCCGCGGCGCGCGATTTGTCGGTCGAGGTGGCCAAGGCCAAGGCGACCCAGGCCGAGTTGCTGATGGTGGTGGCGCGGCTGAACGACGCCATCCTGCTGGTGCGCGAAATGGTCAAGCAACGCTGGGAGCCCATGGGCATCGTCAGCCCGGGCTCGCCCGGCATGTACGAAGAGCAGTTCTTCACCAGCCTCGGCAAATACTCCGAATTCATCGTCTCCAACGTGCCCTGGTACAATCCGCGTTCGGAAGTCGCCAATCTTCTGGCTCAGGCCTTCAAGAAGCAATTTCCCAATGACCGCATGATCGGCCATATCTTCAATGTCGGCTTCACCTTCGAGGCGGTGCTGGGGGCGGTCGACGCCTATCAGCGTGCGCGCTCGACCGATGGCAAGGCACTGGCCGAAGCATTGCGCGCCACGCGCATCGAGAAACATGTCATGGTCGGCGGCCCCATTGCCTTCGACGCTAAGGGACAGAACATCGCAATCGGGTCGGCGGCTTTGCAGAATCGCAACGGCGAACCCAGGGTCGTTCTGCCCGCGACCGCCGCCGAGGCAACGCCCGTTTTCCCCATACCCGGTTGGACCAAGCGCGGCTAAATCCAAATCATGCCGCTCGATTTGGTGCTCAACGTTGCCATTGGCGGCGTATTGACCGGACTCGTCTATGGGCTGATGGCGCTGGGTCTGTCGGTCATTTTCGGGGTTGTTCGCATTGTCAATTTCGCCCATGGCGAGATGATGACGGTCGCTATGTATGCCGCCGTCATGGCATTCGCCCATTGGCAACTCGATCCTTTTGCCGTGCTTCTGCCGGTTGCGGCCGGGTTGTTCTTATTCGGCTATGGGCTTCAAACCAGCCTGATCAACCCGTTCATTACGAGACCGGAACATTCTCAGTTCATGCTGCTGGTCGCGATCGCCATCGTCACGGTTAATGGTCTGCTCATGGCGTTCGGGCCGAATGCGCGCACCGTGCTGGTGCCCTATGCACTCGATTCGATCGAGCTGGGGCCGCTGCTGGTGGACAAGGTGCGGCTCTACGCCGCCGGTACGGCGCTGGCGATTGCCGCGGGACTATTCGCTTTCTTTCGCTACGCCCGATTGGGCGCGGCGATCCGGGCCGCTGCCGACAACCACACGGGCGCCCTGGTGGTCGGGTTGAACGTCAAACGGCTCTATGCGGCGACCTTCGGTCTGGGTTCCGCTTGCGTCGGTGCCGCGGGATGCCTGATGGCCGTCTTGATCGACGTAACGCCAACCCTGGGCCCGGTCTACACCCTCCTTGCCTTCGTCATCGTCATCGTCGGCGGTCTTGGCAGCATGATGGGCGCACTGGTCGGCGGTGTGTTGATCGGCTTATCCGAGGCTTTGGCCGGGCTGGTTTTAGTACCTTCGGCCAAGAGCATGGTGACCTTCGCATTGCTGATCCTGGTCTTGTTGCTTCGACCCCAAGGCCTGTTCGGGCGGCGGGCATGACCGATTGGGCCGGGCGGATGGCCGGCGACGCGCCGCCGCGTGCTCTTCCATTGTTGGCCGCGCTTCTCGCGGCACTCCTGGTTCTGCCGGCGATTGTCGACTCCTACGTCCTGTCCATCGCGATCCTGGTGCTTTACTTCGCCTATGTCGGACAAGCTTGGAACATCATGATGGGTTTTGCCGGGCAGCTCTCCCTCGGACATTCGCTCTATGTCGGTCTCGGTGCTTATGCCTCTGCCGTCTTGTTCGTCCACCATGGTGTGGCACCCTGGATCGGCGCGTTCGCGGCAATCGGCGCGGCGATCGCCGCAGCGGCAATCATCGGTGCGCTGGCCTTTCGGTTCGGCATCGCCGGCGTCTATTTTGCGTTGCTCACCATTGCGTTCGCCGAGTTCACCCGCATCGGGTTCGATCACTTCCCCTGGATCGGGGGTAGCGGCGGCTTGTTCCTGCCGGTTGCCCGACACGGCGAGAGCGAGTTCTGGATGCTGCGCGGCCCGCCGGTCATGTTCTACTATGTGATCCTGTCCATGGCCGCGATGGCGTTTGCCATGTGCCGCCTGCTGATGGTCGGTCGGATCGGCTATTACTGGCGTGCGCTCCGCGAAGACGAAGATGCCGCCCGGGCGCTTGGCATCGATATCTTCCGCTACAAGATGCTGGCGATCCTGATCTCATCGGCGATGACCGCGCCAGCCGGCGTGTTCTTCGCCTTCTATTACAATACCCTGTTTCCCGAACAGATTTTCTCCATGCTGCGCTCGATCGAGCTCATCCTGGGGCCGATCATCGGTGGGTTGGGGACGTTGTTTGGTCCCATACTCGGCGCCTTCGTGCTGACCGTTTTGGCCGAGGTGTTGAACGAGGTGCTAGCGGCACTCGGTTGGGAAATTCCCGGGGCCCGGCAGGTCTTCTACGGGCTGTGCCTGCTGGTCGTCGTTATGTACCTTCCCGAAGGTATCTGGCCGGCCCTTGCGCGCCGCCTCGGCCTGGAGAGGCGGCGATGACCGCTTTGCTCGATGTTTCCGGGGTGTCCCGCAGCTTTCGCGGCTTGCGCGCGGTGAACGAGGTATCCTTCGCCGTTGCGCCCGGCGAAATCGTCGCGGTCATCGGACCGAACGGAGCAGGCAAGACCACGCTGTTCAATCTGATCGCGGGCGCGCTGACACCGGACGATGGCGCGATCCGCTTCGACGGCCGCGACATCGCTGGGCTACGTGCCGACCGGCGCTGCCGGCTCGGCGTTGCGCGTACCTTTCAACTCGTGCGTCCGTTCGCTGGCCTGACGGTCGAGGATAACGCGATCGTCGGCGCACTTGCGCGAACGCCGGACGTTGCCGCCGCGCGGCGAGAGGCGCTTGCCGCGCTCGACCGGCTCGGCCTTGCCGACCGCCGGGGCCTGCTAGCTTCTCAACTGACTCTGCCCGATCGCAAACGTCTTGAAATGGCGCGCGCACTGGCCACCGGGCCGCGCCTTTTGCTGCTCGACGAGGCCATGGCCGGACTGCGCCCGACCGAGATCGACGGCATGGTGTCGGTTCTGGCCCGGCTCAACCGGGAAACCGGCCTGACCATCGTGCTGATCGAGCATGTCATGCGCGCGGTTATGGCGTTGGCCCAGCGGATCGTCGTGCTCCATCACGGCGAAAAGATCGCCGAGGGCACACCCGCCGACATCTCCCGCGATCCCGTCGTGATCCGCTCCTATTTCGGCGAGGCCGCGGCCTGATGCTGTCGGTCTCTCAACTCGACTTCGATTACGCCGGTGTGCGCGCGCTCAGTGGCGTGTCCATTGAGGTCGGGTCAGGCGAAATCGTTGCCATTGTCGGCGCCAACGGTGCGGGCAAAACGTCGCTGATCCGCGCCATTGCCGGCATGCTCGTGCCGCGCGCCGGGTGCGTCCATTGGCACGGCCAAGATATAACGGGTTGGCCCAGCCACCGGGTGTGCGAACTCGGCATCGGCCAGGTGGCCGAGGGACGCCAGATCTTCCCCTCGCTCACGGTCGAAGAGAATTTGCGGATAGGTGCCATGATCGCGCGTGCGCGCACCCAGGAGTCCGCCCATCTTACCCGGGTGTTCGCCATGTTTCCGCGCCTGGCTGAGCGGCGGCGCCAGGTGGCCGGCACGCTTTCCGGCGGCGAACAGCAGATGCTAGCGATCGGCCGCTGCCTCATGGGCGCGCCGGAGCTGATCCTATTCGACGAACCGTCCCTCGGCCTGTCGCCCGCCTTGGTTCAAGAGGTTTTTGCGACGATCCAGTCGCTTAACCGCGAGGGCATAACCATCGTACTGGTCGAGCAGAATGTCGCACAATCCCTGCGCCTTGCCCATCGCGCCTATGTGCTGGAAACCGGGCAGATCGCGATGGCCGGGACGGGCGCGGCCTTGCTGGCCGACGATCGCGTGCGACAGGCCTATCTCGCCCTGTGATAGGATCGTTTCCAGTCGAATGCGAAAGGATTTCCAACATGCAGACTCGTCGGTTTTTCCTCGTCTCTTCCCTGGCCATGGCTGTGGCGACGCCCAGTCGTTCGCAGAGCGTGCCGACCGTGCATGTCGAACAGGCTTGGGCGCGCGCCAGTGCCGGCCAGGCGCGCACGGGAGCCGCCTATATGACATTGGTCAATCACGGGCAGGCGGCCGATCGTTTGGTCAAGGTAACGGGCACGGTCGCCGACAAGGTCGAGTTGCACACCCATGTCATGGACGGCGATGTCATGCGTATGCGGCTGATCGCAACCATCGAAGTCAGTCCGGGCGAGCCTTCCGTGCTCAAGCCTGGCGGGCTACACGTCATGCTGATCGGTTTGAAGGCACCCTTGAAGGCAGGCGAGAGTTTTGCGCTCGACCTAATTTTCGAGAAGGCGGGGACCATTCCGGTCAAAGTAGCGATCGGTGCGGTCGGCGCGCGGGAACCGGCCGCGCATAGTCACAAGGGTCATGGCTCGTAACGGGAGCGCGCACATCATGTTGGAAACCACCATCGCCGGCAGTCTGCCGAAGCCGGCCTGGCTTGCCAAACCCCTGACCTTGTGGGCGCCGTGGCAGCTTGAGGGCGATGTGTTGACCCAGGGTAAGCTCGACGCCACCGTGCTCGCGATCAAGGAGCAGGAGGATGCCGGCATCGACATCGTCAGTGACGGCGAACAAGCGCGCCAGCATTTCGTCCATGGTTTCCTGCGCGGGCTCGACGGCATCGATTTCGAGCGCAAGGTGGTGATGGGCATTCGCAAGGATCGCTACAAGGCCGAGGTGCCTACAGTTACGGGCCCGATCCGGCGGCGCGGTCCCGTCCATCGCGCTGAGGCGGCGCTGGCGCGCGCTCACACCACGCACAAATTTAAATTTACCTTGCCCGGACCCATGACCATCGTCGACACCATCGCCGACGTGCATTACGGCGACAAGATCAAGCTCGCCATGGCGTTCGCCGAGGCCTTGAACGTGGAGGCGCTGGAACTGGAGGCGCTCGGCATCGATGTCGTGCAGTTCGACGAACCCGCGTTCAACGTTTACATGGACGAGGTGCGCGACTGGGGCGTGGTGGCTCTGGAGCGGGCGGCCCAGGGCCTGCGCTGCAAGACGGTTGTTCATATCTGCTACGGCTACGGCATCAAGGCCAATGCCGATTGGAAACAGACATTGGGCGCGGAATGGCGCCAATACGAGTTGACCTTCCCGGTGCTTGCCCGCAGCCGGATCGGCGGGGTTTCGCTGGAGTGCGCGAATTCGCGCGTGCCGCTTGACCTGATCGCGCTTCTCGCGGGCAAGGACGTGCTCGCCGGCGCCATCGATGTGGCGAGCGACCAGGTCGAAACGCCCGACCGGGTCGCCGCCAATATCCGGGCCGCGCTCAAGCACGTGCCGGCGGATCGTCTCTATCCCTGCACCAATTGCGGCATGGCACCGCTGGCGCGCGACGTGGCGATGGGCAAGCTGAAGGCTCTGGCGGCGGGCGCGGCGATCGTGCGGCGGGAGTTGTCGTAGTGCCGATTTGCGGAGTTTTGCATTTTGTGTCACAATAAAAAACATTGTGACATAAAAGGTGCGCCATGAAGCGGTTGAGCATTCGCGAAATCAGAGCCAGTTTGCCCAGGCTTGAAGACGTCCTAGCGCAGTCCGGAACTATCGAAGTCACCCGCCATGGGCGACCAATCGCACGGCTGTCGGCCGTCGCAGGCCTTGGTAAGTTGCCCAGCCACGCCGATATTAGGCGCCGCATCCCCCGCCTTTCGGTTGCCAGCGAGGTCCATATACGCGCCGAGCGGGATGAGCGATGAGGAGTCTTTATCTCGATACCAGCGCGCTGGCAAAGTGGTATCTGCCCGAACCAATGGCGGACGAGTTCGGGGCGTTCATGTCGGAGCAGGATGGTGCGGTTATCGGCCGGCTCGGCGAAGTCGAGCTGCGTAGCCTTTTGGCACGGCGACGCCGCGCTGGAGAGCTTGATGGTCGGAGCGTGTCTCTGGTTTGGCGTACGTTTCAGGGCGATATCGGGCGCGGATATCTCGAGGTGATTCCTTTAGCGGATAATCAAGCCTCTGCTGCTATCGAACTCTTCGCACGGCGACCCACGCTTGCTCTCAGATCGCTCGATGCCGTGCACCTCGCAGCCGCTATTGCAGCTGAGGCAACCCAAGTAGCAACCGCTGACCGAGCCATGGCGACAGCGGCAGTTTCTCTTGGACTCGACGTCAAGACATTCTATTGACGGGCTAACCCTTATACCAATCTCCAGTGATCAGAACCCAATGGCCCAGTCGCGCAATCCGATGGACATGATGCGCCAGGGTTGATCGACGAGCTTGTTCCAGGCCTCGCAGCAGTGATCGACGATGTCGTCATAGGATTTGAAGATGCGGTTGGAGAG
>SHVW01000056.1 GCA_009694085.1 Alphaproteobacteria bacterium | reverse complement strand
GCAGAACGCGCATGCCGTCGCTGCTGGTCCCTTCGGGAAAAAACACGAGGCGATCACCCTGCGCCAACCGCTCAGCCAGCGCCGCCCGCGCATTGCCGACCCGCATACGGCGCCGATCGATGAGTACAGTGCGTTGCAAGCGGGTCAGAAAACCATGGATCGGCCATCGCCCGACTTCGATCTTGGCGACGAAGCTGCCCTGGATTGCGGCACCCACCGCGGCGACATCAAGGTAGGAGCTGTGGTTGGCCGCGTATAAAGCGGGTTGGGCGGCGGGTGGTGACCCGATCACCTCGACGTCCAAACCGAGCACGCCGCAGCACAGACGGTGATACAGCCGTGACAAGGTCGAGGCCAGCTGTCGGCTTATGCACAAGAACAGAATCTGGAGTGGCAGAAGCGCTACCGTCAATCCGGCATAGAGTGTCAACCGGCAAAACGCGCGGAACGGGGAACCCACGGATTTAACTCAACCCATCGGTGTTAGCGAGGGGACCACCCAAACCGCGTTCGTAGAAGCTGAGGTAGCGTTCCGCCACGCCGTCCGTGCGTACGAGCAAACAGACGTCGATGGTGTTGAACTGATGATCGATCACAGCGCCGTCGCCGATCAAGCCGCCCGGGCGGAGGCACCCCCTTACAAGCGGCGGTAAAGTCAGGGGAGCGGCCCGACGATCAATCGCATCGGCCGGCATCCGGTCCATATCGCCGCGCCGTTCCGCCCGAGCGTGGGGCCTGAGTTCCGGCGGTGCCAGATGAGCATGATGGAGATAGGAGAGCGCCAGCGCATGAGCCTCGGGATCGATTCCCGGCAGGCTGGCGCAACCGAACATCAGTCCAATGCCGTGACGTCGCACATAGGCAGCGATGCCACGCCACAGCAAGTGCAGAGTCGCTCTTTGCCGATGGGCGGGCGCCACGCAGGAGCGCCCGAGTTCGAGCACCGATCCGGGAAAGCGACGCACGGGTTCGATGTCGAACTCGCTCTCGGCATAGAACTGACCGACAAGTTCGGCGCCGGCACGCCGGATCAGCCGGTAGGTGCCGATCACGATGTCGCGCTGGCACACGATCAGATGATCGCAAACCAGATCGAAGGCATCGAAATCCCGCTTGAGTCGAGCCATGTCGGCGCTCGGGCGTGCCTTCATCTCTTCATAGAATATGCTATAGCGCAACGCCTGAGCGGCATCGATTTCGGCCGCGTGGCTGGCGAGCCGGACTTCGAGATCGCCGCACCTGATTTCATCGACCGCGAATATCGCGCGCGATACAAGCGAAGGCACCACCACCGCCGTGCGGACGTCGACCTGAGTGGCATTCGGCATCACGCAATCTCCCGTATGTATAGGCCGTCGCGGCAGACCCTACGTTGCTTCCGTTACAGTCTGACGAACATGGTTGTGCAACCGCGCGACACGGCCCCGTCTTTAGCTTAGAAAACCTTGGGAAAATTCGCGATTCCGGAATGCCGCTCCGGCGCAGACGCGGCGTTGCCGAACACGAGCAATCGCGTCTCCCGAGTCGACTCGGCCCCGCAATTGCCCTTATTTGCGCGCGCGCTTAGAGTCGATCGGCACGGCGTAGAGTTCGAGGCGGTGGCCGACCAAGCGGAAACCTAGCTTGTCCGCAACCCGGCGCTGCAAGTCCTCGATCTCGTCGTTGTGGAACTCGATCACCCG
Organism: Alphaproteobacteria bacterium; assembly: GCA_009694085.1. Classification (GTDB taxonomy): domain Bacteria; phylum Pseudomonadota; class Alphaproteobacteria; order SHVW01; family SHVW01; genus SHVW01. The sequence goes on along the minus strand of SHVW01000056.1, from coordinate 19,365 downwards.
ACCGCTTTCGACGTCGATGAGATGGTCGTGATGCTCGCTTGGCGCTTCTTCATAGCGCGAGCGGCCGTCGCCAAAATCGTGGCGCTCCAGGATGTTCGCCTCTTCGAACAAGCGAACCGTGCGATAGACTGTGGCAATAGAGATGCGAGAATCGATCTCTGCCGCCCGCCGATAGACCATTTCCACATCGGGATGGTCGGATGAATCCGACAGCACGCGCGCGATCACGCGGCGCTGGTCGGTCATCTTGAGGCCTTTGTCCAGGCACAGGCGCTCAAGGCGGGAGGTCTGATCGGTCGTCATGGGCCGATGCGGTTACGTCGGATAGGCGGAGTGTATATCAAACAGCGCAGCGCGCCCATATCGCCCGCTCGCCGACCTGTTTGGCCGCACGCCCCGGAACCCGGAGCGGGTGAGCTTAACCCCGGCGACGGCGCGCGCGCGTGCCCAGGCCGATCTCCTTAGCAAGGCGACTGCGCTGCTTGGCGTAATTTGGCGCGACCATCGGGTAGTCTGCGCCGAGGCCCCAGCGTTCCCGATACTGCTCCGGCGTCAAATTAAACGCCGTCTTCAGGTGGCGCTTGAGCATCTTGAGCTTACGGCCGTTTTCAAGACAAATGATGTAGTCGGGCAAGATCGATTTCTTAATCGCCACCGCCGGTTGAGGCCGCTCAGTCTCTGCCGCTGGCGCGCCGCCGATACTGGCCAATGTGCTGTAAATCTGGCGGATCAACTGAGGAAGCTCGGCAACGGGGACGGAATTGTTAGAAACATGCGCGGCCACGATTTCCGTGGTGTAGGTCAACAAATCATTCTGCATGGCTTGCTCAGTCATTGTCAGTATTTCCCCTGAAACCGGATCGGGCACAAACATAGGGACATTTTCTCAACGGTTCAAGAAGTCTCTTTCGTTTCTACATTTGTGACAGTCTTGGGATTTCATTTCGTTTTGCCAATACTATTTTTATGTCAACGTGCGCAGGTTAAACTCAGTGTCCGCTGGCTTAGACCAGCGCAGAATGAGGGCGTCGATCGCGGTCTGGGGCGAGCGACGGTAATAACCGGGGCGACGACCGACAATCACAAAATCCCGGCGCCCATAAAGCGCCCGCGCGGCGGCATTGTCCTCCGCCACCTCAAGCAGCATGCGCGTGGCACCCAAGGCAACGGCGCGAGTCAGCACGGCGCCGAGCAGTCGCCCGGCCAAGCCTTGGCCGCGCCAGGCCGGCAATACGCCGATGGTCAGCAATTCGGCTTCATCGGCAACCACGCGCGCCAGGGTAAATCCGGTGGCCACGCGCTTGCCGGCGGCCGTCACCCGCACGATCAGACCGAATGTGCCGGACAGCGACGCCGTCCGCGCCACGCCGTCCGGGCCCCAAGGGTCGGGAAAGCACTGGGATTGCAAGTGGGCGAGAAGGTGATGATCCTCCACACCCAACGCAACGATGGCGGGTCGCGTCACGGCACGCCTGGTTTCGGTGTCAATGTTACGTCCGGTGGGCGCAGATAGAGCGGCACGGCCGGCTGGCCGTTGCCGGCACCGCGCGCTGCCGCCAGCGTCGCGATCGCGGCCGCATCGGGCAGTCCCGGCCCCTCGACCCGCGCGACGTCGCGGCCGCCGGTATCAATTCTCCGAGCTGCATCGCCAAGCAAGGTGACGCCATCGTAATTGGCAAGCGCGGCACGAATCATATCGACCGACACCGCCGCTGGCTCGGTCAAGGGCATCAACGCCGGATCGAAGACCTGCCAATAGATGTCGTTGCGCTTGGTTTCCAACGCGACTGCCAGATGACGCGTGCGCTGCTCCGGTGCCAGGCCGGCCGCGACCGCTTCCAGCGTGGTCACACCGACGAGCGCCGCACCAGTTGCAACGGCCAGGCCCTGAGCCGCGGCCAAACCGATACGCAGCCCGGTGAATGCGCCGGGTCCAACGGTGATCGCAATCAAATCGAGCCGGTCGAAGGGATATTGTGCCGCCGGCTCCGCCTCGGCCGCAACCGCGGCGGCCATGGTCACGAGCGACTCCGACTGGCCGCGCACCATAACGGCGAAACGGCGAGCGACGATCCGATCTCGCCGCCACCACGCGGCCGAGCAGGCGCCGGTCGCGCTATCCAAACCAAGCACATTCATGGGCGCACGCTTGCCTGCTGCGGCCACCGCGCGGGCATGCTAGAAGCCCGGTTTCGATCCCCCCTCTTTCGGCCCCAGCCGGAGGCTTCCGCTTTATGCTTGTTGAGATCACGCTGGAGAGCCACGACGTCGATATCGCGCTCGCCTACGCCACGGCCGATAACGTTACGGGCGCGCCGATCTACCGCCATGCCCGTTGCTATCTTCACCGCGATGCCGCCGCGCTGCTGGCACAGGCAAGCGCGCTGGCGGCGATCCAGGGTTTTCGCTTGCGCGTTTTCGATGCCTTCCGCCCGAGCGAGGCGCAATGGCGTTTGTGGGATCATAATCCGGACCCTGTCTTCTTCGCCGATCCCCGGCGCGGATCGCCCCATTCCCGGGGCGTTGCCGTCGATCTTACACTGATCGAGCGCAGCACGGACCGAGCGCTCGACATGGGTACCGGATTCGATGCACTGACCGATCTGTCCCATCACGGCAATACCGCGATCGCGTCCGAAGCTCAACGCCATCGCTTGCTCCTGCTTGGCCTCATGACTGCGGCAGGGTGGGATTTTTACAGTAAGGAATGGTGGCACTACCAGCTTTTTCAGGCGCGCCGCTACCCGCTTTGGAGCGATAGCGCTTTACCGCTCGGCCTGATGTCATGACCATGGGTGCCCTGGGGCGTGGCTTGAGTTCTGAGCACAAAGGGCCACATAATCGCCGCCAACGAAACGTTGGCAGATGACAGGCGCCCTATTCATGATGTCGACCGCAGGACGGGCAAATACGATCGGTCTGTTGGCAGCACTGTGGCTTGGCGTCGCCGGCGCACCCGCGACAGCTGCCGATTCCGCCGTGATTTTCATGTATCACCGCTTCGGCGAAGATTTCTTCACCTCGACCAACATCCCCCTCGACCAGTTCGAGACCCATGTTCAGGAATTGCGGTCCGGGGCCTATACGGTGCTGCCCGTACCCCAGATTGTGACGGCGCTGCGCGAGGGGCGGTCATTGCCTGACCGAACCATCGGCATCACCATCGATGGCGCCTATCGCTCGGTCTACACCGAAGCATTTCCCCGCCTGCGTCGGGCAGGCCTGCCCTTTTCCCTGTTTGTGGCAACCGATTCGCTGGACCGCAGCTTCGGCAATATCATGACCTGGGGCCATCTGCGCGAGATGCAGAAGGCCGGCGTGACGATCGGCGGCATGACGGCATCCCATCCGCACATGACCGACGTTGAGCCGGCCGAAATCAGAGGCGAATTGGCGCGGGCCCGCAAGCGCTTCGAGACCGAACTGGGACGCGCGCCGGAGCTGTTCGCCTATCCCTATGGCGAATACAGCCTGGCCGTGCGTGAGTTGATCATGCAGGCCGGAATCGCCGCCGCCTTCGGCCAGCATTCCGGCGTGGTCTATCGTGGCGCCGATTTCCACGCCCTGCCGCGCTTTACGCTCAACGAGACCTATGCCAGCATCGAACGCTTCCGCCTGGCCGCCAATGCCTTGCCGCTGCCGGCCCGGCAGATCACGCCGGCCGACCCCTTGCTCCGCGACAACCCGCCGGCCCTGGGCTTTTCCGTCGATCCCGAGATCGGCGATCTCGGCCAAATCGCCTGTTTCGCTTCCCAGCAGGGACGCACGGCGATCGAACGGCTCGGCGCGGATCGCCTGGAGGTGCGCTTTAACCAGCCGTTGCCGCGCGGCCGGTCGCGCATCAATTGCACCATGCCCGGGCCGGACAATCGCTGGCGCTGGCTCGGAATCCAGTTCTATGCACGCTGACTAATTCATCTTGCGACGGTAAGGCGGCGCAGGGAACAGCAAGAAGTCCTGCTCACGCGCGGCCACGTGGCAGGCCTTGCAATGCCCCATCCAGACATCGGCGCGTCCGCCGGTCTGGCCGACAATTTGTCCATCCGGGCCAAGTAAGGTATAGCGCCAGTCGCCGCCGTCCGGATCGAATCCGGCCGGCATCTTTTCCGGCATGTAGAGCGGCCCCGGCTGACACATGTCCCTCATGCGACACGCGAAACCCCGCCTTGGCGATGCCGGCACCAACGGGCATGGGCTCGCCATCCTCGAAACGCGCATAGTCTGCCGCTTTGGCGTTGACGAAGAGCGCGACATACACGCCCTGAAGGCTGTGTTCGGAGCGATAGGGCCCGGTCGTCATGCGGGCCCAGCCCGCATGTTCGCGCGCGGGCAGATGTTCGGCCGCCGCAAAGGCCGTGCGGCGCGCGTAAGGAATCGAGCATGTTCAGCGGCGTGTTGGGCATGCGCGCCAGCCGCGTGACGGCGCATTCGCCTACCGCATCGACCTGCGCCACGAACCCGTCGGGCGTGCAAGCGGTGACGACGAAGATCGCAGCTATATTCGCTAGTTTTCTCGGATCCATGAATAGAGCACCAAACGTTACATACCCGGCTTATTCCAAAGGCCATGCATCTCCGGCGTTTACATCGACCCAGCCATTTATTATAACTCGATACTCTCTGTATGGGGGTCTCGCGTGGTTGCCGTCGCCATTCTCGACAATGGCATGTCCAACTCGTTCAAGGCCACGGTCAAGCGTTCGATCTTTGAGCGCGATTATGTTTTTATCGACAACGAGGCCGATTTCGGCGTCTCTCGGACTCACGGAACCATCGTAGCAGAGGCCGTGGTTAGGACCAATGCGCAGCTCGATCTGATCGACGCCTGTGTGGCCAACAGTTTGGGGCAAGCCTTCTCGTCCGATGTCGAGGAGGGCCTACAGGCGATGATTTCGCTTACCGGCCAGGGCTATCGCATCGGCGCGATCAACTACAGCTACGGTAGCGCCACGTCTACGGCATCCACGCTCTATCAAGACGAACTCGACATCCTAGCTGGGCGCGGCATTTTCATGGTGGCGGCCAGTGGCAATTCCGGCTTCCGGTCGACACTGGAAGCGCCAGATTTTCCCGGTGCTCGGTCCGATGTGATCGCGGTCGGCTCGCATAACGGAGCCGGGGTACCCTCGGCCTTCTCGCAGCAAGGACGGGGGCGCGTTGCGGTCCTGGCCGACGGCGAGGATTTTCCCGCTGCCGGGGAGAATGGCACCAGTTTTGCCGCGCCCCAGGCAGCGGCAGCGGTCGCAACGGTACAGGGAACTTACCTCGCTGCCACCGGGCAGACCTTAACCTACGATCAAGTCGTCGATGCGCTACAGCAAGCTGGCCGGGGGCCGCTATCCGCCCCCGATCCAGCCGACGGTACCACGCGCTATTTCTTGCTGGATCACAATGGCTCGGTCGACTACGCCGTGCGCACCTATGTCGATCCGAATTTCAGTCCTTACGAATACCTCGCGAGCTACGCCGATTTGCGTGCCGCTTTCGGCCTAAATGCGACGTCCGCACGATCCCATTTCTTCGCCAATGGCGTTCACGAAGGGCGCGCCAATAGCTTCGACGCCATGGCCTATTCGGCATCCCATGCCGATCTGCGCGTCGCCTTCGGGGCCAACCGCGATGCGGCCGCACTCCACTACCTGAACGATGGTTTGAGGGAAGGGCGTACCGTCACGTTCGATGGCGCCGCTTATCTCAATGCCAATGCCGACATTGCAGCCGCCTTCGGCAGCGATACGCGGGCTGCGGCACGCCACTATGTCTTGCAGGGTGCCGGCGAAGGTCGCCCACTGACCGCGACCGCGGCGACCGTACAGCCGACCAATGAAACCGGGGCGGACTTCGCCGCCTCGACGACAACGGCCGGCCGGATGGTCGCCGGGCGCTCCGTCACCGGCACGATCGCGAGCGGATCCGACACCGATTGGTATCGCATCGAGCTGACGGCGGGGCGGGCCGTGATCATCGAAGCCAAGGGCTCGGCGACCGGAAGCGGCACGCTGTCCGACCCGACCGTGGGCGTGCGCAATAGCGGCGGCGCACTCGTAGCGTTCGACGACGACAGCGCGGAACCGGGCTCAATTCTCTACTGCGTTTCACGCCGACGATATCGGGTTTCCACTATATCGACGTCGATAGCTTCTCCACCGGCTCGGGAACCTACACACTCTCGGTCGCCTCCGCGTCGGGCATGGCGGTCCCGCCAACCGATGGCCGCGCCACAAGCGCATCGGCGTCCAAAATCGACCTGATCGGCGTGGACGATCGCGATCCGCTCGACGGATATGTGTTGATCTGACGCAACACCGCAAACGAAACGAGGCGCCCAGAAGGACGCCCCGTCGAATTCTTCCGAAACGTTCCTGTCAGGCGATTGCCTGAACCTCGGTTACTTCGGGCACATAATGCTTCAGCATATTCTCGATGCCCATCTTGAGGGTGGCGGTCGAGCTGGGGCAGCCCGAGCACGAACCCTGCATGTGCAGATAGACCACGCCGTTCTCGAAGCTGCGGAACACGATATCGCCGCCATCCTGAGCAACCGCAGGGCGCACGCGGGTGTCGATCAGTTCCTTGATGGTCTGGACGATCTCGCTGTCCTCGCCCGCCGCCTCGGCCACCGCGGCCTCCAGCAACACCGGGCGACCCGAGGTGAAATGCTCCATGATCACGCCCAGGATGGCGGGCTTGAGCAGGTGCCATTCCTTATCGATGTGCTTGGTCACGGTGATGAAGTCGGAGCCGAGGAAAATGCCGGTCACGCCGTCGACCTGGAACAGGCGTTCGGCCAGGGGCGATTTGGCCGCCGTCGCCACACTCGGGAAATCGGCGGTGCCGGCGTCCATGACGCCGCGACCGGGCAGGAATTTGAGCGTCGCCGGGTTGGGCGTCTGTTCGGTCTGGATAAACATCGGCTGATCCTCGCGCTAGGGGGTTATCCCGCTGCCATAGACATGGGCCAGGCCGCCGCGGAGTTCAACCCCAATTAATTCATGGTCTTAGACTGGGTCTAGGGCCTGAGAAAACCAACGATGTCATAGACCTCGCGCAGCACCGGCGCGGCGCTGGCCCGGGCGCGCTCCGCGCCGTCGCGCAGCACGGCATCGACATAACCGGGATCGGCCGTCAGCCGCTTCATTTCGGCGCCGATGGGACCGAGCACGGCAACGGACAAATCGACCAGGGCCTGCTTGAAGGCGGAGAACTGAGCACCGCCATGTTCGGCCAGCACCTCGATCGCGGTCTTGCCCGCAAGCGCGGCATAGATGCCGACCAAATTGGCGGCCTCCGGCCGCGTCTCCAGCCCGGCGGGCTCGCTGGGCAGCGGCTCCGGATCGGTCTTGGCCTTGCGGATTTTCTGGGCGATGGCGTCGGCATCGTCGGTCATGTTGATGCGCGAATATTCCGAGGCGTCGGACTTGCTCATCTTCTTGGTGCCGTCGCGCAGGCTCATGACGCGGGTGGCCTCGCCGAAAATCTGCGGCTCCGGCAGCGGGAAGAACGACACGCCGAATTGGCTGTTGAAGGCCTGGGCGATGTCGCGTGTCAGTTCCAGATGCTGCTTCTGATCCTCGCCCACGGGCACGTGGGTTGCCTTGTGGACCAGAATGTCGGCGGCCATCAGCACGGGATAGTCATAGAGCCCGACCGATGCGTTCTCGCGGTTCTTGCCCGCCTTTTCCTTGAACTGGGTCATGCGGTTGAGCCAGCCGAGCCGAGCGACGCAGTTGAACACCCAGGCTAGCTCGGCATGGGCCGGCACCTGGCTTTGATTGAACAGGATATTGCGCTTGGGATCGATGCCCGCGGCGATCAGGCCGGCCGCAACCTCGCGCGTCGCGGCGCGCAGCACCTTAGGATCCTGTTCCTGGGTGATCGCGTGCAGATCGACGACGCAGTAGATGCACTCGAACTCTTTTTGCAGCAGCACCCAGTTGCGGATGGCGCCGAGATAGTTGCCGAGATGCAGATTGCCCGTGGGCTGGACGCCGGAAAAGATGCGGTTCATGGCTCGGATTCCGAGAAAATTGGCCGCGTGTTATCGCCGCAGCGCTACCCCAGGTCAAGCCGGCTGTTGCGGCCGGCGCAACATGGCTCGCAACTCGCCCAGCCGTGCTGCGCCCATGATCTGAGCAGAAAAGCCGAACACCAACAATCCCAGCACCACCAATGCGACTAGGCCCGTCACGCGCTGCGACCCCGTGCCGTGAAGCCAGGCGGCAAGCGCTTGGGCCGCTGGCACCAACGCCGCCGTCATGGCAATGGTGGCCAACGCCAGACGCGGCAAGCGTTGCTTGAGGCGATCGTCGAGCACGAACAGGCCGCGCCGATGCAGAATCCAACCGAGCATGATCGCGTTCAACCAGGCCGCCAGGGCCGTACCCAGGGCGAGGCCAACATGACCCAGAACCGGCATCAGCGCCAGGTTGATCGCCACATTGGCCAGGACCGACCAGACCGCAATCCGCACCGGCGTTACCGTATCCTCCCGGGCGAAGAAGCCGGGCACGAACACCTTGACCATGACATAGGCCGGCAATCCCACGGCATAGGCAGCAAGCGCCGTACCCGTCGCCGCCGCCTCGGCCGCACCGAAGGCGCCGCGCTGAAACAGCACGGTGATGATCGGGTGCGCGAGCACGACCAGGGCCGCTGCCGCCGGCACAGTTAACAGCAGCGCGAATTCGAGCGCGCGGTTCTGACTGTCCATGGCGGCCTCGGCCTGGCCGGCGCGCAACTGGCTCGCCAGCAGCGGCAACAGGGCCGTGCCCACGGCGGCGCCGATCACGCCGAGCGGCAATTGATTGACCCGGTCGGCATAGGCCAGATACGAGACGGCGCCATCCACCAGCAGAGAGGCCAGGATCGAGGAGACCAGCAAATTGAATTGAACCACCCCGGCGCCAACCGCCGCCGGCGCCATGCGCCTGAGCAGCACGCGCATATCCGCGGTCAGGCGCGGGCGCGGCAGCTTGAGTTTGATGCCGGCCGACCGGCAGGCCCAGATCAGCCACAGGAATTCGCCGATCCCGGCGACCGCCACGCCCCAGGCCAAGGCATGGCCGGGCGATGTCGTCAACGGCACCAACACGAACAACGCACCGATCAAGCAGATATTGAGCAACATCGGCGCCGCCGCCATGGGTGCGAAGCGACCGAGCGAATTCAGGATTCCACCGAGCAAGCTGACCAGCGCGATGAACAGCAGATAGGGAAAGGTGATACGGCTGAGTTGAATCACCAGCTCGAACTTGGCTGGGTTGGCAGCGAAGCCGGGCGCAATAGCGTACATCGCCCAGGGCATGATGATCATGAAAAATACGGTCAACACGACCAGCGCCGCCACCAAGAGAGCGAGCGAGCGCTCGGCGAAGGCTAGCGCCGCAGCCCGCCCCTCGCCGGCCGACCGGCTCGCGAACATGGGCACGAAGGCGGCGGAGAAGGCGCCCTCGGCGGCGAGCGAGCGGAACATGTTGGGAAAGCGAAAGGCGACGAAGAAGGCGTCGGCGATCGGCCCGGCGCCGAGCACGGCCGCGATCATGACATCGCGCACGAATCCCAAAATGCGAGAGAGAAAAGTGTAGCCGCCAACAGTGGCGATCGAGCGCAGCAGGGCCATCGGTTAGGGGCTGCGGGAAACGTCGCATGCGGCTAAGTGACCAGAACCACAGAGGCACAGAGGCACAGAGAACGCATCGAAGATGTATGAAGGCACCGCAATATTTGATCTGAATTTCACGACAAAGACTCTTTTTCTCTGTGCCTCTGTATCTCCGTGGTGATTCTTCTCATATATGAATCGGCCGGCCAACGACGGCCAACGCCGCTTCCTTGACCGCCTCGTTGAGCGTGGGGTGGCCGTGGCAGGTGCGCGCGATGTCCTCGGCCGAGGCGCTGAATTCCATGGCGACGCAGCATTCATGGATCAACGAACCGGCATCGGGCCCGATGATGTGGACACCGAGCACGCGGTCGGTTTTGGCATCGGCGATGATTTTGACGAAGCCCTCGGTGTCGTTGTTGGCGCGCGCGCGGCCATTGGCGGTGAACGGGAATTTACCGACGCGGTACTCCGCGCCCGTCGCCTTGACCTCTTCCTCCGTCTTGCCCACCGAGGCAACTTCAGGCCAGGTATAGACGATGCCGGGAATGACGTCGTAATTTACATGGCCGGACTGTCCGGCCATGATTTCTGCCGCTGCCACGCCCTCGTCCTCGGCCTTATGGGCCAGCATCGGCCCCGGTATCGCGTCGCCGATGGCGAAGATGCCGGGCACGTTGGTTTGGAAATGGTGATCGACCTGGATGCGCTTGCGCTCGTCCAGCGCGACGCCGGCGGCCTCAAGGCCAAGCCCTTCGGTGAAGGGCCGCCGGCCGATCGAGACGAGCACCACATCGGCCTCCAGCGTTTCCTGGGCGCCGCCCTTGGCCGGCTCAAGCGTCAGCGTCACGCCCTTCTTGGATGTCTTGGCGCCGACCACTTTCATGCCCAGCTTGAACTTGAATCCCTGCTTGGCGAGGGTGCGCTGAAACTGCTTGCCGACCTCGCCATCCATGGTGGGCACGATGCGATCGAGGAATTCGACCACCGTCACCTCGGACCCCAACCGGCGCCACACCGAACCCATCTCCAGTCCGATATAGCCGCCGCCGACCACCACCAGATGCTTCGGCACCTCCGATAGCGTTAGCGCACCGGTCGAGGTGACGATGCGTTGCTCGTCCACCTCCACACCCGGCAGCGGCATGGATTCCGAGCCTGTGGCGATCAGAATGCGTTTGGTTTCCACCGTCTCCGTGCTGCCGTCGGATTTCTTGACCGCGACCTTGCCCGGGCCGGCGATAGAACCCCAACCCTTGAGCCAAGAGATTTTGTTCTTCTTGAACAGGAATTCGACGCCTTTGGTGTTGGCGTCCACCACCTTGTCCTTGTGACCCATCATGCCTTTGAGGTCGAGTTTGACCGAGCCGACCTGAATACCGAAGGCGGCCAGGCCGTGCTCCGCCTCGCGCAGCTTGTGGGAGGCGGCCAGCAACGCCTTCGATGGGATGCAGCCGATATTCAGGCAGGTGCCGCCCAACCGCTCGCGCGCCTCCACGCAGGCGGTCTTGAGGCCGAGTTGCGTCGCGCGGATGGCGGCGACGTAACCGCCGGGCCCGGCGCCGATGACGACGAGATCGTAAGAATCTGCCATGACGTCAGTCGATGCTCCCTAGTGGCTGCGCAAACCGCCTCATGGTGAGTTTGTCGAACCATGAGGTTTAATGAAAACCTTCTCACACCTCGATCAGCAGCCGCTGCGGATCCTCGATCACCTCCTTGACGCGCACCAGGAAGGTGACCGCTTCGCGGCCGTCGATGATGCGATGGTCGTAGCTGAGCGCCAGATACATCATCGGGCGGATTTCGATCTTGTCGCCGACCGCCGTCGGGCGTTGCTGGATTTTGTGCATGCCCAGGATGCCCGACTGGGGCGTGTTGAGGATCGGCGTCGACATGAGCGAGCCATAGACGCCGCCATTGGTGATCGTGAAAGTGCCGCCGGTCAGCTCGTCCATCGACAGCTTGCCGTCCCGCGCCTTTTTGCCCAGCGCGTTGATCGTTTTCTCGATTTCGGCGAAGCCGAGTTGATCGGCGTCGCGCACCACCGGCACCACCAAGCCCTGTTCGGTGCCGACAGCCACGCCGATGTCGTAGTGGTTCTTGTAGATGATGTCGTCGCCGTCGATCTCGCCATTGACCGCCGGCAGCTCTTTGAGCGCGGCGATCGAGGCCTTGACGAAGAACGACATGAAACCCAGCCGCACGCCGTGCTTCTTTTCGAAGGCATCGGCGTAGGATTTGCGCAGCGCCATGACCGCGCCCATATCGACCTCGTTGAAGGTGGTCAGCATGGCCGCCGTGTTCTGCGCCGTCTTCAGACGCTCGGCGATACGTTTGCGCAACCGCGTCATGCGCACGCGCTCTTCGCGCGGCCCCAGTGCGCGCGGCGGCGCAGGCGGAGATGCAACGGGCGCGGCAGCGCGCGCCTCGACATGGCCGATCACGTCGCCCTTGGTCAACCTTCCATCCTTGCCGGTGCCGGCGATGGCAGCGGGATCGGTCTTGGTTTCCGCCACCATCTTGCGCACGGATGGGGCGAGCGGCTTGTCCGCGAGCGCCGCTGGTGCGGGCGCAGCTTTGGCCGGCGCGGCGGCAGCGGCGAGCGCCGCAGCCGCGCCGCCGATCAGCCCGAGCACTTCGCCGACACCGACCGTAGCGCCCGCAGCGGCTTTGATTTCCGACAGCGTGCCGGCGGCCGGTGCATTTATCTCCAACGTCACCTTGTCGGTTTCCAGCTCGACCAACGGCTCATCCGCCTTGACCTGATCGCCCGCGGCCTTCAGCCATTTGGCGACGGTCGCTTCCTTGACCGACTCGCCGAGCGTGGGAACCTTGATTTCGGTCGCCATATCGTCCTCGTTCCTTCTCGTTCGGGCGCAGACCGGTCAGTCTGCCGCCATCTTCTTCGCGGATTCGATGGTGAGCGCTTCGTCCACCAGTTTGGCCTGCTCGCGCACATGGCGTTTGTTGAGTCCGGTGGCTGGCGAAGCCGATTCGGGCCGGCCGACATAGCGCGCCCGCTTGGTCCGACCGCCGATCTCGGTCAATACATCCTCGATGCGCCGGTCGACGAAATGCCAGGCGCCCATGTTCTGGGATTCCTCCTGGCACCAGATCACGTCGGCCCGGGGGAACCGGCCGAGCTCCTTGACCAGCGCGCGGTGCGGGAAGGGATAGAGCTGTTCCAGGCGCAGGAAGAACACATCGGTCTGCTTGCGCTTGGCCCGTTCCTCGTAGAGATCGTAATAGACCTTGCCCGAGCACAGCACGACGCGTTTGACGTCCTTGTCGGGGCACAGCACCTCGTTGTCGTACATGACGCGGTGGAAGGTGGAGCCCGGCCCCATATCCGCCAGCGTCGAGGTGCACAGCTTGTGCCGCAGCAGGGATTTCGGCGCCATGATGATCAGCGGTTTGCGGAAATTGCGCCGCATCTGCCGTCTGAGGACGTGGAAGTAATTGGCCGGCGTGGTGCAGTTGGCGACCTGGATGTTGTCTTCGCCGCAGAGCTGGAGATAACGCTCCAGCCGGGCCGAGGAATGCTCCGGCCCCTGGCCCTCGTAACCGTGGGGCAGCAGCATGACCAGGCCCGACATGCGCAGCCACTTACTCTCGCCCGAGCAGATGAACTGGTCGACGATGACTTGGGCGCCGTTGGCGAAATCGCCGAACTGCGCCTCCCACAACACCAGGGTCTTGGGTTCGGTCACGCTGTAGCCGTATTCGAAGCCAAGCACGGACGCCTCGCTCAACGGACTGTCGATTACCTCGTAGTGAGCCTGGCCCTCTTTGAGGTTGTTAAGCGGAACGAAGCGCTGCTCGGTCTCCTGATCGACCAGAACGGAATGGCGCTGGGAGAAGGTGCCGCGCCCGGAATCCTGGCCCGAGAGCCTGACGCCGTTGCCCTCGACCGCCAGTGTGCCGAAGGCAAGCGCTTCGGCGGTCGACCAGTCGATGCCCTGACCCGATTCGATCGCCTTGCGCTTGACCTCAAGCTGGCGAACGATTTTGGGATTGGCGTTGAAGTCTTGGGGCGTTGCGCACAGCTTGGCACCGACTTCCCGCAGCGTCTTGAGCGGCACCGAAGTTTCGCCGCGCCGCTCGTCGCCCGAGGCAACGGCAAGCCCGGACCACGCGCCTTCCAGCCAATCCGCTTTGTTCGGCTTGTAGCTGGCGGCGGCAGCGTATTCCGCTTCCAGATGGGCCATGAAATCGGCGTACATCTTGTCCAGCTCCGCCTTGGTCGCCACGCCATCGGCGGCCAATTGCTGGGCGTGGAGTTCGCGCGTCGTCGCATGGCCCCCGATGCGCTTATACATCAAGGGCTGCGTGAAGGCGGGCTCGTCGCCCTCGTTATGGCCGTGGCGGCGGTAGCAGAACATGTCGATCACGACATCGCATTTGAACTGCTGACGGAACTCGGTGGCGATGCGCGCGACATGAACCACGGATTCGGGATCGTCGCCATTCACATGGAAGATCGGCGCCTGCACCATCTTCGCCACATCGGAAGGGTAGGGCGACGAGCGCGAATAGTGCGGTGCGGTCGTGAAGCCGATCTGGTTGTTGACGATGTAGTGGATTGTTCCGCCGGTCATATAGCCGCGGAGCTGAGAGAAATCGAAGGTCTCGGCCACCAGCCCCTGGCCGGCAAAGGCGGCATCGCCATGCATGAGCAAGCCCATGACCTGGCCGCGTTCGTCATCGCCGCGCTGATCCTGCTTGGCGCGCACGCGTCCGATCACGACGGGATCGACCGCCTCCAGATGGGATGGATTGGTGTTGAGCGAGAGGTGGACCGTGTTGCCGTCGAATTCGCGATCGGCCGAAGTGCCCAAATGGTATTTCACATCGCCCGAACCCTGGACATCCTCCGGCGTCGCCGGGTTGCCCTGGAACTCCGAGAAGATGGCCGAGAATTTCTTGCCCATGAAATTGGTCAGCACGTTCAGCCGGCCCCGATGGGGCATGCCCAACACGACTTCCCTAAGGCCGAGTTGGCTGCCGCGCTTGAGAATCTGTTCGAGCGCGGGGATCAGGGATTCGCCACCGTCTAGTCCGAAGCGCTTGGTGCCGACATATTTGACATGCAGGAACTTCTCGAAGCCCTCGGCCGCGATCAGGCGTTCATGGATCGCCAGCCGGCCGCGTGCGGTGAAGTCGGTGTGGTTGCGCACGCCCTCGATGCGCGCCTGGATCCACGCCTTCTGGGCGGGATCGCCAATATGCATGAATTCGACGCCGATATTGCCGCAATAGGTGGCGCGCACGACCTTTAGGATCGTGCGCAGCGTAGCGGTTTCCATGCCCAACACGTTGTCGATGAAAATCTCGCGGTCCATGTCGGCGTCGGCGAAGCCATAGGAAGCGGGATCGAGCTCGGGATGGGGTTCGCGCTTCATGAGGTCGAGCGGATCGAGATTGGCTTCGAGATGGCCGCGAATGCGATAGGCGCGGATCAGCATCAACGCGCGGATCGAATCCAGCGTCGACCGCCGAGCATCTAGGGCCGAGGCAGCCGGGGTCGTCTTGGCGCCCTTCGCGCCATCCCGGCCAGCGAACGCCTTGTCCTCGCCATTGGCGCCGATCACACGGTTTTTGCGCGGCGCCCAGGAGGCGCCGGTTACCTCGCGCGATGCCGCCTGGGGCGCATCGCTCAGTTCGGCGAAGAAACGCTGCCAGCTCTCGTCAACCGAACTCCGGTTGGCCTGCCAGCGCTCGTAAAGCTCGGCGATGAACGGCGCGTTAGCGCCATTCAAGAAGGATGTGGCGTGATCGGCTCTCATGGTCACTCCATACTTGCCGCGACGCTCGCCGCGACCTCCTGCTGCTAAGATGCTCGGGCCGAGCGAATCAGCCCTTCATCGCTTTCAACATGGTGCTGCCCAGGCTGGCCGGCGAATCCGCGACGGCGATGCCGGCGCTACGCATGGCCTCCATTTTGTCGCCCGCCCCGCCCTTGCCGCCCGAGATGATGGCGCCGGCATGGCCCATGCGCCGTCCCGGCGGCGCGGTGAGCCCGGCGATGAAGCCGACCACCGGCTTTTTGACCTTGTGGGACTTGAGAAAATCGGCGGCCTCCTCTTCGGCGGTGCCGCCGATCTCGCCGATCATGATGATGCCCTGGGTTTCAGGATCGCCCAGGAACAGGTCGAGGCAATCGACAAAATTAGTGCCGTTGACCGGATCGCCGCCGATGCCGATGCAGGTGGTCTGACCCAGGCCAGCTGCGGTTGTCTGGGCGACCGCCTCATAGGTCAGCGTGCCCGAGCGCGAGACGATGCCGATCCGCCCCTTGCGATGGATATGGCCGGGCATGATGCCGATCTTGCATTCCTCCGGCGTGATCACGCCGGGGCAGTTCGGCCCGATCAACCGGGTCTTGGACCCCGCGAGCGCACGCTTCACCCGCACCATATCGAGCACGGGAATGCCCTCGGTGATGCACACCACCAGCGCCACGCCGGCATCGACCGCCTCCAGGATGGCGTCGGCGGCAAAGGGCGGCGGCACATAGATGACGCTGGCATCCGCGCCCACCTTGGCCATCGCGTCGTGCACGGTATCGAAGACGGGCAGGTTGAGATGCTTGGTCCCACCCTTGCCCGGCGTGACGCCGCCGAACATCTGGGTTCCGTAAGCGATGGCCTGCTCGGAGTGGAAGGTGCCCTGGGCGCCGGTGAAGCCCTGGCAGATGACTTTGGTGGCCTTGTTGACCAGGACCGACATCACGCGGCCTCTTTCACGGCCTTGACGATCTTCTGCGCAGCATCGGCCAGATTGTCGGCCGACATGATGGGCAAGCCGGAATCTTTCATGATCTTCTTGCCCAGATCCACGTTGGTGCCCTCCAGGCGCACGACCAGCGGCACGTGGAGCGAGACTTCCCGCGCGGCGGCCACCACGCCCTCCGCGATCACGTCGCAGCGCATGATGCCGCCGAAGATGTTGACCAGGATGCCCTCCACATTGGCGTCGGACAGGATGATCTTGAAAGCGGTCGACACGCGCTCGCGCGTGGCGCCACCACCGACATCCAAGAAGTTCGCGGGATCGCCGCCATAGAGCTTGATGATGTCCATGGTCGCCATGGCCAGGCCGGCGCCGTTGACCATGCAACCGATATTGCCGGAGAGCTTGATGTAGTTGAGCTCGTGCTTACCCGCCTCAAGCTCCGCCGGATCCTGCTCGGACTCGTCGCGCAGCTCTTCGATATCCTTGTGGCGGAACAGTGCGTTGTCGTCGAAATTCATTTTGGCGTCGAGCGCCAACACCTCGCCCGTACCGGTCACGACCAGCGGGTTGATTTCCACGATCGAGGCATCGAGATCGACGAAGGTTTTGTAAATGGTGGTCATGAACTTGACCGCCGCGCCCACCTGCTTGCCCTCCAGCCCCAACCCGAAGGCGAGTTTGCGCGCGTGGAAGGCCTGCATCCCGGTGGCGGGATCGATGGCGACTTTGAGAATCTTTTCCGGATGCTTGGCCGCGACCTCTTCGATCTCCATGCCGCCCTCGGTGGAGGCCATCATGGTGATGCGGCTGGTCGCGCGGTCGATCAGGCAGCCGAGATAGAGCTCGCGTTTGATGTCGCAGCCTTCCTCGATATAGACGCGCTTGACCTCCTTGC
The DNA here is from genome assembly GCA_009694085.1 of Alphaproteobacteria bacterium. Lineage (GTDB taxonomy): Bacteria > Pseudomonadota > Alphaproteobacteria > SHVW01 > SHVW01 > SHVW01. The sequence goes on along the minus strand of SHVW01000056.1, from coordinate 2,131 downwards.
CCTTGGGCCCGGTCTGCTTGGTCACGAGCACATGGCCGATCATCTTGGCCGCGTTGGCCTTGACCTCGTCCACCGACTTGACCACGCGCACCCCGCCCTTACCCTGGGGATCGTCCTGGAAGCGGCCGGCGCCGCGCCCACCCGCATGGATCTGGGATTTGACGACCCAGATGGGTCCGCCCAGTTCCTTGGCGATCTGCTCGGCCTCGACGGCGGTATAGGCAACCCCGCCGCGCGGCACGGGCACGCCGTACTTCTTCAGGAGTTGCTTGGCCTGGTATTCATGAATGTTCATGGGCTCTTCCCGGGACGGCGTTGCGCCATGACAGGGACGACAACCGCCGCCCCGCCGCTTCCTCGTCGAGCGACTTTAACACTTCAATCCACCGGCGCAAACCCGTGAGATTGCGGCGGATTTCAGGCCTTACCCTCGGCTTGCATCTTCTTGACCACGTCGACCAGGCCTTTGACCGCGTTGACCGAGTGATCGAACATTTTGCGTTCTTCCGGCGTCATGGAGATCTCGACGATGCGCTCGACCCCGCCGGCGCCGATCACCACGGGCACGCCGACATAGATGTCGTTCAACCCGTACTGGCCGGTCAGATTGGCGGCGCAAGGCAGCAGGCGCTTCTTGTCCCGAAGATAACTCTCCGCCATCTGGATGGCGGCGGAAGCCGGGGCGTAGAAGGCCGAGCCGGTCTTGAGCAGGCCGACGATCTCGGCCCCGCCGTCGCGCGTGCGCTGGATGATTTTGTCGATACGCTCCTGGGTCGACCAACCCATCTTGATCAGATCTGGCACGGGAATGCCGGCGACGGTGGAATAGCGCACCAGCGGCACCATGGTGTCGCCATGGCCGCCGAGCACGAAGGCGGTGACGTCCTCGACCGAGACCTTGAATTCCTCGGCGAGGAAACAGCGGAAGCGCGCGCTGTCGAGCACGCCGGCCATGCCGACCACTTTGGCGTAGGGCAGGCCCGAGGCCTCGCGCATGACCCAGACCATGACGTCAAGCGGGTTGGTGATGACGATGACGAAAGCGTTGGGCGCATGGGCCTTGATGCCGGCCGCGACCTGGCCGATCACCTTGGTGTTGATGCCGATCAGATCGTCGCGGCTCATGCCCGGCTTGCGCGCGACGCCGGCGGTGACGATGCAGACATCGGCCCCGGCGATCGCCTCGTAACCCTGGGTTCCCGTCAGCTTGGCGTCGAAGCCCTCGACGGGTGCCGCCTGGGCGATATCGAGCGACTTGCCCTGGGGCACGCCCTCGACCACGTCGAACATGACGATGTCGCCCAGCTCCTTCAAGCCGGCGAGCAGCGCCAGCGTGCCGCCGATATTGCCGGCGCCGATGAGTGCGATCTTGTTGCGTGCCATGACCCTGTTCTCCCGATGCCCCCGGGGCCTGATGCCCCCCGGAATAGTTGGACCGGCGCAGCCGCGCGGCCCCCGCGCCAGCCTGCCCCGCCGATCGTTAAGATATGGTTAAGGCCACGGGAAAGTCTCGAAAATTCTAAGGGTTCGATCATGGGAATCCCGGGCGGCGGCACTGCTCGGAAAACCACAGAGGCACAGAGAAAGCGAAAAACTGGCGCGGTCGATTGTGAAATCCCAGAAGCTTCCTGGCGCTTCGCGCCGAAGGCGCAATTCTTCTTCTCTGTGCCTCTGCGCCTCTGTGGTTCACTTCACCTCCTTAGGTCGGCGGTATAGACTCCCGCGCCATGAACGCAGCATTTCCCGAATTGCCCGAATTCGACCCGGGCTCGGTCTGGCTGGTCGGATCGGGGCCGGGCGAGGCCGGGCTGTTGACCCTGCTGGCGCTGCACGCGCTCGGCCGGGCCGATGTCGTCGTCTATGACGCGCTGGTGTCGCCCGACGTGCTCAAACTGGCGCGGCCGGGAGCGGTGCTGGAATTCGCGGGCAAGCGCGGCGGCAGGCCCAGCCCCCGCCAGCCCGACATTTCCCTGAAATTGATCCGCCTGGCGCGCGAGGGGCAGCGCGTGCTGCGGCTTAAAGGCGGCGACCCCTTCGTGTTCGGACGCGGCGGCGAGGAAGCACTGGCGCTGGTCGAGGCCGGCGTGCCCTTCCGCATCGTGCCCGGCATCACGGCGGGGATCGGCGGGCT
>SHVW01000055.1 GCA_009694085.1 Alphaproteobacteria bacterium | reverse complement strand
GCAGAGCGAGGCCGCCCGCCGGCTTGGCGTCGAACAACCCAGGGTCAGTGAGATCATAAATGCGCGCCTCGCCGGCTTCTCCAAGGATCGCCTGATCGAGCTGGCTCTCCGGCTCAGCACGGATGTACGGATCACGCTAGCGGAAGCAAAGGGTCGCAGCGGCCTTCTACACTGTGGAATCAGCCGCCGCCGAATAGGTGCTCCCGCTAGGGGAATCGCTTGAAGGAACAAACCTCGAATCCCGACTGACAAGTCTTCTCAGCGCAGCGCTTGAAGACTCGGGAAACTAGATTGTTCGGCTGGGGTGACAATCCGAGGTGGGTAAACGGGGCACCGCGACAGGCTCGGACGTAAAGACCTCACATCGCAGATCACGTATTGAGCCGTTCAAGCGATTGCCCTGGCGCTCCCGCTCCTCAAAGTTGACTTCCGCCCTCCTCCGGTCTAGTTTCCCGCCCGTCCAAGCCTGACCCAAGGCCGTTTCCCTCCGGGTCCGCCCGTCCGCGAGTTTCGCGCACGGGCGCGGAAACGTTTGGGCGAAAGGGATTGTCGGCGTCGATGTTTCAGAATCTGACCACCAAGCTCGGCGAGGTCTTCGATCGCTTGCGCCGGCGCGGCGCGCTGAGCGAGGCCGACGTGACCGAGGCGTTGCGCGCCGTGCGCGTCGCCTTGCTCGAGGCCGACGTGGCGCTGCCCGTGGTCAAGGATTTCATCGAGGCCGTGCGCGTTCGTGCGGTCGGCCAGGACGTGCTGCGCTCGGTCACGCCGGGCCAGATGGTGGTCAAGATCGTCCACGATCATCTGGTGGAAGTGCTTGGCTCGACCGCCGCCGCGATCGACCTCAAGACTTCGCCGCCCGCGCCGATCCTCATGGTCGGCTTGCAGGGCTCGGGCAAGACTACCTCGACCGCAAAGATTGCGCGCCGGCTCAAGACCCGCGAGCGCAAGAAGGTGCTGATGGCGTCGCTCGACGTGGCGCGTCCGGCCGCCCAGCATCAGCTTGAGGTGTTGGGCCAGCAATCGGATATTGCCACCCTGCCGATCGTGCCGGGCGAGCCGCCGCTGGCCATTGCGCGGCGCGCCATGACGACGGCACGGCTCGAAGGCTATGACGTGGTCATACTCGACACGGCCGGCCGCCTGCATGTGGACGACGCATTGATGGACGAAGTGGCCGCCGTGCGCGACGCGGTCAAGCCGGTGGAAACCCTGCTGGTTGCCGACGCCATGACCGGCCAGGACGCGGTCGTCGTGGCCAAGAGCTTCGCCGAGCGCATCGGCATCACCGGCATCGTGCTGACCCGCGTCGATGGCGACGCGCGCGGCGGCGCCGCCTTGTCCATGCGCGCGGTTACGGGCCAGCCGATCAAGCTGATCGGCACGGGCGAGAAGCTGGACGCTCTGGAAGATTTTCACCCCGACCGCATCGCCGGCCGCATCCTGGGTATGGGCGACGTGGTCGGCCTGGTGGAAAAGGCAGCCGAAACCATCGAGCGCGAGGACGCGGAAAAGCTGGCGGCCAAGATGCAGGCCGGCATCTTCGATTTGGACGACATGGCGAGCCAGTTGCGCCAGTTGCGTAAGATGGGCGGCATGGGCGGCGTCATGGGCATGCTGCCCGGTATCGGCAAGATCAAGCAGCAGATGGCCGGCGCCAATATCGACGACCGGATGATCCGCCAGCAGGAAGCGATCATCTCGTCCATGACGCGCCGGGAGCGGCGCAACGTGGCCTTGCTCAACGCGTCGCGGCGCAAGCGCATCGCAGCTGGCTCTGGCACCACGGTCCAGCTCGTCAATCGCCTGATCAAACAATATCAGGATATGAGTCGGATGATGAAACAGGTGCAGAAGCTGGGCAAAGGCGGGCTGCTGCGCTCCGGCCTCAAGGGCCTGATGGGCGGTGGCCCCGGCCCCGGTTTCGGTGGTCCCGGTTTCGGCGGCCCTGGCTTCGGCGGGGGGCTGCGCTAGATGGGCCCCATGCTCGATCACCTTTCCCTCGGCGTCGGCGATTTGGAAGCCGCGCGCAAATTCTACAAAGCCGCGCTCAAGCCGCTGGGCTATCGCCATATGCGCGACCATGCGGAGGAGGGGGCAGCCTTCGGTATCGGCCCGCACGCACCGCAATTCTGGATCGGCCGGGTTAAGCGGCCGAAGCCGGGCGCCGGAACCCATATCGCTTTTGCCGCACCCGATCGCAAATCTGTGCGCGCTTTTCACAAGGTTGCACTCAAGGCCGGCGGGCGCGACTACGGCAAGCCCGGCCTGCGACCCCACTATCACCCGAATTACTACGGCGCCTTTATTGTCGATCCCGACGGCCATCACATCGAGGCCGTCTGTCATCTTCCCGAATGAACTGCAACGAGGTGTGAGAACATGGCACTCAAGATCAGAATGACCCGGGGCGGCGCTAAGAAGCGCCCCTTCTACCGCATCGTGGTGGCCGATATTCGCTGCCCGCGCGACGGCCGCTTCATCGAGAAGCTCGGCACCTTCAACCCGATGGTGCCCGACGATCATCCCCAGCGTCTGAAGCTCGACGTCGAGCGGGTCAAGCATTGGCTTGGCGTCGGCGCGCTGCCGTCCGAGCGGGTCGCCAAATTCCTGGGCAAGCTGGGCCTGCGCGAGATGCCGAAATGGAACGAGACGCCCAAGCAGTCCGCGCCGCGCGCCAAGACCCAGGAGCGCCTGAAGGCTGCTGCCGAGAAGGCTGCCGCCGCACCGGCCGCACCGGCCGCCTAAGGCACGGGATCGATCGGCATGCCCGCCAGCGCGACCGCCATGACACGACGCGACGACTCCGCGATCAGCCCAGGGATCGACCCCTCTACCGGCAACGATAACGTGCCGGTGCAGGGCCCGCTGTTGCGGGTCGGTCGCATCTTGGGCGCGCGCGGCGTCAAGGGCGAGGTGCGCGTGCATAGCGATACCGCCGATCCCCGGGCGATCGGGTCCTATGGTCCGCTTTATGCGCAGGACGGAAGGCGAATGTTCAGCCTGACCGTGACGGGGGCCAGCGCCGGCACCCTGAATGCGCGCATCGCCGGCATTGCCGATCGCGATGCGGCCGAGGCGCTCAAGGGTCTCGACCTCTATTTGCCGCGCGCCGCCCTCCCGGCGCCGGCAGCGGAGGAGTACTACCATGCCGATCTCGTTGGCCTCGCTGCCATCCATGCCGACGGCACGGCGTTCGGTACGGTGGTCGCGGTGCATGATTTTGGCGCCGGCGATTTGCTGGAAATTGCGCGCGCGGGCACGATGGTGCTGATCCCGTTTACCCAGCGCGCGGTGCCGTCGGTGGACCTGGCAGCCGGCCGCTTGGTGGTCGATCCGCCCGCTGGCCTGCTCGATACGGCCAAGCCGGATGGGGAAGAGGCGCCATGATCGCCGCAGCCCATACCTGGCACGCCACCGTGCTGACCATTTTCCCCGAGATGTTTCCGGGCCCGCTCGGCCATTCGCTCGCCGGCAAGGCGCTCGACGCCGGGTTGTGGGCGCTGGAGACCGTCGATATTCGCGACCATACCGAAGACAAACACCGCACGGTAGACGATACGCCGTTCGGCGGCGGTGTCGGCATGGTGATGCGTGCCGATGTGGCGGATCGCGCACTGGCTGCGATCGACGATCGCCCCGGCCCAGTCATTTACCTGTCGCCGCGCGGGCGCGTGCTCGACCAGACGCGCGTGCGCAACCTGGCCGACGGCCCTGGGGTGAAGCTACTATGCGGCCGGTTCGAGGGCCTCGACCAGCGCGTGATCGATGCGCGCGGGTTGGAAGAAGTCAGCCTGGGCGATTTCATTCTGTCCGGCGGCGAGCCCGCGGCGATTGCGTTGATCGATGCCTGCGTGCGGCTGCTACCCGGCGTGATCGGCGATGCCGATGCGCTCGCCGAAGAAAGCTTCGCGCTCGGTTCCGATGCCGGGCTGCTGGAATATCCTCACTACACCCGCCCTGCCATGTGGCAGGGCTATGCCGTTCCGGAGGTTCTGCTCTCCGGCCATCACCAGAAAATCAAACTCTGGCGCCGCGAACAGGCCGAGCAGGCGACGCGCGAGCGCCGGCCCGATCTATGGCGCCGCCATGCCGAAACCCGCAACTAGCCCTGTAATTACGGCCCCGCAATTACGATTGTCACTGGAGGACACGCGTCATGAACATCATCCAACAGCTCGAACAAGAGCAGATGACCAAGCTGACGGCCACGCGCGCCGTACCGGAATTTGCGCCGGGCGACACCTTGCGCGTCAACGTCAAGGTGGTCGAGGGCACGCGCGAGCGCGTTCAGGCTTTCGAGGGCGTGTGCATCGCACGCCGCAACTCCGGCCTCAATTCGAGCTTCACCGTGCGCAAGATTTCCTACGGCGAGGGCGTGGAACGCGTATTCCCGCTCTACAGCCCGCGCGTCGAGTCGATCGAAGTGATCCGCCGCGGCCGGGTGCGCCGGGCGAAGCTCTACTACTTGCGCGGCCGCACGGGCAAGCGCGCGCGTATCGCCGAGAAGGCGGCTAAGTTGGGCATCGATGCCGCCGTTCTGGTCGGCCAGCCGGCTGCGGCGCCGGCCGAGGCAGACGCGAAAGAGTAGGGCATCGATGCCGTCGCTGCGCGCCTTACACGCGCCGGCGGCATTGCCCGTATCGGCATTCGGGAGTTAGGTCATGGCGAAGCCACGCACGCTGTTCGACAAGATCTGGGACAATCATCTGGTCGACATTCAGGACGACGGTACGGCGCTGATCTATATCGACCGCCACCTTGTCCACGAGGTGACCAGCCCGCAAGCCTTCGAAGGATTGCGCGCGGCCGGGCGCAAGGTGCGCCGGCCCGACGGCACGCTGGCGGTCGCCGATCACAACGTGCCCACGACCGATCGCAGCAAGGGGATCGAGGACGAGGAATCGCGCATCCAGATCGACACGCTGACCCAGAATTGCCGCGAATTCGGCATTGAACTCTACGACATGAACGACGTTCGCCAAGGCATCGTTCATATCATCGGGCCGGAACAGGGCTTCACGCTGCCCGGCATGACCATCGTGTGCGGCGACAGCCACACGGCCACCCACGGCGCCTTCGGCGCGCTCGCTTTCGGCATCGGCACGTCCGAGGTCGAGCATGTTCTGGCGACCCAGACGCTGCTGCAAAAGCCGGCCGCCAATATGCGCATCACGGTGGAGGGCGCGTTGCCTGCGGGCGTGACGGCGAAGGATTTGATCCTGGCCATCATCGGCAAGATCGGCACCGCCGGCGGCACCGGCCACGTCATCGAATATGCGGGTAAAGCCGTGCGCGACCTGTCGATGGAAGGCCGCATGACCGTGTGCAACATGTCGATCGAGGCGGGCGCGCGCGCCGGGCTGATCGCGCCGGATGAAACCACCTTCGCCTATGTCCGGGGCCGGCCGCTCGCTCCCAAGGCGGGCAAATGGGAACAGGCGCTCGCCTATTGGCGCACCCTGCCTTCCGATCCCGGCGCTACCTATGACAAAGAGGTCACGATCCGGGCCGCCGACATCGTGCCCCAAGTGACCTGGGGCACCAGCCCGCAGGACGTGCTGCCGATCACCGCGTTCGTCCCCAACCCAGCCGATGTGAGCGATCCGGGCAAGCGCGACGCCATGGAGCGCGCGCTGGCCTATATGGGTCTCAAGCCCGGCATGAAGCTGGCAGAGTTGAAGATCGAAAAGGTCTTCATCGGGTCCTGCACCAATGGCCGCATCGAGGATTTGCGCGCTGCAGCGGCGATCGCCAAGGGCCGCAAGGTGGCCGCCCATGTCAATGCGCTGGTCGTGCCCGGCTCGGGCTTGGTCAAGGCCCAGGCGGAGGAAGAGGGGCTCGACCGTATCTTCCGCGAGGCCGGCTTCGAGTGGCGCGAGCCGGGCTGCTCCATGTGCTTGGCCATGAACGCGGACAAGCTGCAACCGGGCGAGCGTTGCGCCTCCACCTCCAACCGCAATTTCGAGGGCCGTCAAGGCCGCGGCGGACGTACGCATTTGGTTAGCCCAGCCATGGCGGCAGCGGCGGCGGTCGCCGGCCGGCTCGCCGATGTGCGCGAGCTGGGCTGAGTTGCCCCCGTGTCGAGCCAGGTGCCCCAAGTGAGCGCGCCCGGACCGGAAGCCCGCCAGACCGGCGGCGGGCCTACCATCGACGCCGAACCCTTCATCGGTTATGGCGGGTTCTGGCTGCGGGTGGTCGCGGCGTTTATCGATGAAGTGATCTTGACCATCGCGACGGCGATCGTCCATGGCTGGGCGGAGCCCACGGGTTTCGTCGCCACGCCCTTCGCCGGGGTCGCCCTTCACTGGCTCTACGAGGCCGGCATGACGGCGTCCAGATACCGCGCCACCCCGGGCAAGATGGCAGTCGGCCTCAAGGTCACCGACCATGCCGGCCATCCCCTCAGCTTCGCGCGCGCCACCGGCCGGCATTTCACCAAATATTTGTCGTTGGTCATCCTGGCCTTCGGCTTTGTCATGGTCGCCTTCACCGACAAGAAACGCGGTTTGCACGACATGATCGCGGGCACGCTGGTGCTGAAAAACGCAACCACGCCGCCCGGTCCCGTTGCCGCGACCGGACCCTGACCCCGAACCCTCCAAGCAAGAGCGAGTTCAGCCCATGCAGAAATTCACCAAGCTCTCCGGCGTCGCGGCACCCATGCCGAACATCAATATCGACACCGACGCCATCATCCCCAAGCAGTTCTTGAAGACGATCAAGCGCACCGGCCTGGGCACGGCGCTGTTCAACGATCTGCGCTACAACCCCGATGGCACGGAGAAGCCCGACTTCGTGCTGAACAAGCCGGCCTATCGCAAGGCGCAGGTTCTGGTTGCCGGCGATAATTTCGGCTGCGGGTCGAGCCGCGAACACGCGCCCTGGGCGCTGCTCGATTTCGGCATCCGCTGCGTCATCTCGACCTCGTTCGCCGACATTTTCTACAACAACTGTTTCAAGAACGGCATCCTGCCGATCAAGCTGCCGAAGGCGCAGGTCGATCTGCTGATGGACGACGCCAATCGCGGCTCCAACGCGATCGTCGCCATCGATCTGGAGAAGCAGGAAATCACCGGTCCCGATGGCGGCACGATCAAGTTCGAGATCGATCCCTTCCGCAAGCATTGCCTGATCAACGGCCTCGACGATGTCGGGCTAACTTTGCAGAAAGACGCGAAGATCAAGGCCTTTGAGGACAAGCGGAAGCTGAGCCAGCCCTGGGCTGGCGCGTAAGCATCGTCAGAGAGAAGGAATTCGGAATGGCTGCCAACAAGAAACTCCTGGTGCTCGCCGGCGACGGTATCGGCCCCGAGGTGATGAAACAGGTGCTCCGCGTGGTCGATTGGTTCGCCAAGCGCCGCGCCGTGCGCTTCGACCTGTCCGAGGGCCTGGTGGGCGGCGCTGCGCTCGATGCCCATGGCACACCGTTGACGGATAAGACCCTGGCCGATGCAATCGCGGCCGACGCTGTGCTGTTCGGTTCGGTCGGCGGACCCAAATGGGACGATCTGCCCTTCGAGAAAAAGCCTGAGCGCGGCTTGCTGCGTCTGCGCAAGGAAATGGATCTATTCGCCAATCTGCGGCCGGCGATCGTCTTCGAGGCCCTGGCCGACGCCTCCACCCTCAAGCGCGAAGTGGTGGCCGGGCTCGATATCCTGATCCTGCGCGAGCTGACCGGCGGCGTTTATTTCGGCGAACCCCGCGGCATCGAGACCCTGCCCAACGGCACCAAGCGTGCGGTCGATACACAGGTCTATACCACGCCCGAGATCGAGCGAGTCGCGCGGGTCGGTTTCGAGCTGGCGCAGAAGCGGCGCAACAAGCTGACCAGCGTGGAGAAGGCTAACGTCATGCACACCGGCGTGCTCTGGCGTGAGACGGTCACCAAGCTGCACGCCAAGGAATTCTCGAAAGTCGAACTCGGCCATATGTATGCTGACAATTGCGCCATGCAACTCGTGCGCAATCCCAAGCAATTCGACGTCATCGTGACCGATAATCTGTTCGGCGACATGCTGTCGGATTGCGCCGCCATGTTGACCGGCTCGCTCGGCATGCTGCCCTCGGCTTCTCTAGGCGCCGTGGATCCCAAAACCGGCAAGCGCCACGCGCTTTATGAGCCGGTCCATGGCTCGGCCCCCGACATCGCGGGCAAGGACATCGCCAATCCCCTGGCCGAACTGCTCAGCTTCGCCATGCTGCTGCGCTATTCCTTCGATCTGGCCGACGACGCCGACCTGATCGAGAACGCGGTCAAGACGGTATTGGCCGGCGGCATGCGCACCAGCGATATCATGCAGGCCGGGTCGGCACGCGTGTCGACCACGACCATGGGCGATGCAGTGTTGCGCCAGTTGGACAAGATGGCGGCGTGAGGGGCGGGCGCCCCCCGATCAAGGAGCCGCCGTCCAGGGATTGACGACCTCAAGGCCCGTGTCAGTAAAGTCGACCGTATTGCGTGTGGCCACGCTAAGGCCATGGGCCGACGCGGTGGCTGCGAGAAGCAAATCCGGTTCGCTGAAGGTGCGACCACGTTTGCAGCCTTCTTCGAGCATTTCGCGCCAACGGAGAAGCACGGACTCGTCGGCATCGAGAATTCGATCCTGGAACCAGGGTAGTAGCGTGTCCGAGAGCCATAATTCCAAGCCGATGCGCGTTGCCGCGTCTGGCGCACGCGCGATGCCGAAGCGCACCTCGACGATGCTGACTCGACTGAGAAACAAGCTGGCGGAATCGCGGCTGTCGATCCAGGACCGAACGCTCGCATCGCAGCGCGGGCGCCGCAACTCCGAGATTACATTGATGTCGATCAGCCAGCGGGTCAAAATTCAGGCTCGCGTGGCGTTACCCGAACCCCCTTGAACTCCATCTCGACATCGTATTTGGCGAAGGGGGAGGCCTGCATGATGTCGTAGAGGCTGGGCTCTTTTTTTGTGCCCCGGATGCGGTCGTATTCCTTGGCGTCGAGAACGACGACGGCGTCTTGGCCGCGATAGGTCACGCGCTGCGGTCCCTTCTCGCGCGCCAGCCGGACGACCCGGCTGAACTGCGCCTTGGCATCCTGCATCTTCCAGGAATTCGGCCGGCGCGGCTTGGTGGCGGTCGGCTTAGCCGTGTGCTTTTGCAAGGTCATTCCACACCCCATTCAATCAGACCACCTAATCTGATCGTAGACGGAAGACCATGGCCTGCCAAGACCGCCCTGGCCACCTGACCTTGCAATCTGCCACCCGGGCGCGTAAACGAACGGCCCAGGTTGCTATCCAGATATCCCACGAAGGAACCGAAACGATGGGCTACAGGGTCGCGGTGGTTGGCGCCACCGGCAATGTCGGGCGCGAAATGCTGCAAACGCTGGCCGAGCGGAAATTTCCGGTCGACGAAGTGTTCGCGCTGGCGTCCGAGCGTTCGATCGGGCGCGAGATCTCGTTCGGCGAGGACGAGGTGCTCAAGGTCCATGACCTCGCCGCCTTCGATTTCAAGGGCATCGACATCGTGCTGTCCTCGCCCGGCGCCAAGGTGTCGGCGGTGCACAGCCCGCGCGCGGCCAAGGCCGGCGCGGTGGTGATCGACAACACCTCCCATTTCCGCATGGAGCCGGACGTGCCGTTGGTGGTGCCGGAAGTGAACGGCCACGCCATCGCGCAATACACCAAGCGCAACATCATCGCCAACCCCAATTGCTCGACCATCCAGATGGTGGTGACACTGAAACCGCTCCATCAACTGGCGCGTATCAAGCGCGTGGTGGTTTCGACCTATCAATCGGTTTCGGGCGCGGGCAAAGAGGCGATGGACGAGTTGTTCAGCCAGACCCGGGCGATCTACGTCAACGATCCGATCGCGCGCACGAAATTCACTAAGCAGATCGCCTTCAACTGCATTCCCCATATCGACGCGTTCATGTCCGATGGCGCGACCAAGGAGGAATGGAAAATGGCGGTCGAGACCCGGAAGATTCTCGATCCCGATATCCAGGTCGTGGCGACCTGCGTGCGCGTGCCCGTATTCATCGGCCATGCGGAAGCGATCAACATAGAATTCGAGAAGCCGATCACGGAGGGCGAGGCGCGTGCCGCGCTCAAGGCCCAACCCGGCATCACCGTGATCGATCATCGCGCCGACGAAGGTTACGTCACCCCTGTCGAATGCGCCGGAGACGACGCTGTTTTCGTCAGCCGCATCCGCAAGGATCCCACGGTCAAACACGGGCTGACCATGTGGGTTGTGTCGGACAATCTGCGCAAGGGCGCGGCGCTCAACGCCGTGCAAATCGCCGAGGAACTGACCAAGCACCATTTGCGCAAGGCGGCGTGACCTAGGCCTTCATGCCCCCAGCTTCCGCGCTGTTCGTCAATCTAGCGGCGCTGTTCGCCGTCACCGTGTGGGGCGCTTCGCCCCCCATGACCAAGGTGGCGGTGGCCAGTTTCGATCCCGTCCTGGTCGCCGTGCTGCGCACGGTGATCGGCGGCATCGCGGCGGCGCCGCTGGTGCTGTTCCTACGTATGAGCTTGCCGCGCGACGGTATCGGCATTGGCTTGCTGTTGCTCGCCAGCTTCTGCGGCTATGTCGGTTTCCCTATCGTATTTTCCATCGGCATCGGTTTGACCTCTGCCGCCCATGGTGCATTGGCGCTCGCCATTCTGCCCTTATTCACCGGACTGTTCGCTGCCCTGGTCGAGCGCCGCTTGCCTGGCCGGAATTGGTGGATCGGCACGGCGATCGCATTGCTGGGCGAAGTTTGTTTGATCACGTTCCGCTCCAGTAGCGCAGCGGCCGGTACCACGCTGGCAGGCGATTTGATCGTGCTCGCTTCCGCGACGATAGCGTCCGCCGGCTATGTCGCGGGCGCGCGCCTCGCCCAGCGCGGCTATTCCAGTTGGAACACGACTTTTTGGGGCGTGGTGATCGCTGGGCTTGCCATGATCATGGCGCTGCCCTTTGCCGGCGCGGGGCAGGCCGGCGCGGGGCAGGATTGGCAGGCGGCGCCCCTGTCGGGTTGGCTGGCAATCCTCTACCTCGCGATCGGCGTTACGATTGTCGGCTATGTCGCCTGGTATTGGGCGCTCGGTGCCGGCGGCATCGCGCGAATCGGCGTGTTCCAATTCCTGCAAATGCCGGTTGGCTTGATCATCGCCATCGTCTTTCTAGGCGAGCCACTGACCCTAACGCTCACTCTGTCCGCCGCCCTGATTTTCGTCGGGGTCTATGTCGGGCAGCGCAAATGACCAAATCCAGCGCCGGTAATTTCTTCGAGGATTTTCGCCTCGGCCAGGACATTCATCACGCCACGCCGCGCACGGTGACGGCGGGCGATCAGTCACTCTATGTCGCGCTCACGGGCAGCCGCTTCGCGCTCCACAGTTCTGCGCCTTTCGCCACGACACTCGGCTATGCCGCAGCGCCGGTCGACGACCTCCTTGCCTTCCACATCGTGTTCGGCAAGACCGTGCCCGATATCTCGCTCAATGCCATTGCCAATCTGGGTTATGCGGAATGCCGGTTTCTGGCATCAGTCTATCCCGGCGATACGCTGGCCGCGCGCTCGACCGTGATCGGCCTGCGCGAGAATGCCAATCGCGAGAGCGGTATCGTCACGGTCCGCACAACCGGCACTAATCAGCGCGGCGAGCCGGTCATGAGTTTCGTGCGCTGGGTCATGGTCAAGAAGCGCGACCGCGACGCCCCGCCCCCGCCGGTCGCGGTGCCGGCCTTGGCGGATTCGGTGGCCGTGGGCGATCTGGTCGTGCCCGGCGTTTCCGGGCTCGCGGCCTATGATTACATTGCCGCCGGGTCCAACACACGCTGGGGCGATTACGGCGTCGGCGAAAGAATCGATCATGTCGATGGCCTGACCGTGGAAGAGGCCGAGCACATGACGGCGACACGCCTTTATCAGAACACCGCGCGCATCCATTTCAACAAGGTCCTCGCCCGCTCCGATCGTTTTGCCCGCCGCGTGATCTATGGCGGCCATGTCATCAGCCTGGCGCGCGCCCTCAGCTTCAACGGCCTGGCCAACGCCTTCCGCATCGCCGCGATCAATGGCGGGCGCCACACCAACCCCTGTTTTGCCGGCGACACCGTGTTTGCCTGGTCGGAGGTGCTGGACATGCAACCCCTGGCCAAGCGCGGCGACGTCGGGGCGTTGCGCTTGCGTTTGGTCGCGGTCAAGGATCGCCCCGCCGCCGCGTTTCCACTACGGACGAGCGAGGGTTACGATCCTGCCGTGTTGCTGGACCTGGATTACTGGGCCTTGATGCCGCGATAGTCACGCAATGACTGGCGGGCGCTGGACGCCCCGGCAAAGACACCGCCCGCCATCGCAACAGACCGAAGCCGACCGGCCCAGCCGCGCGGTCACGGAACTTGGGTGCTGCTGCCGGTTTGCCCAGGTTTGGGTAATCGTTCGCCGGGTATTCTGACATACATTATACTGTGTTCGCGGCTGCGGTAAGCCCTTGAGCCCTAAAGTCGACTTGCCCTTGGGCACGGTCTGAGCGAGATTCGAACCGGTCAAGAAAAAGGCGAGGCCCAGGCGGCAACCGGCCTGCGGTTCGTCGTGCCGCCTCGCGGGGGAGCGCATCGGCCCCGGGGCGCGCCAGCGGAAAGGGTCAGGGCATGTCCACGCCGACGCGGCCGTTGTCGCCGCATCTCCAGATCTATAAGCCGCAACTGACATCGGTTTTGTCGATCACCCACCGGGCGACTGGCGTGGCGCTGTCGGCCGGTGCGATTTTCCTGGTGATCTGGCTGGCCGCCGCCGCCGCTGGGCCGGCCCGCTATGCCCAGGTTAATGCTTTCCTCGGCTCCTGGTTCGGCATGCTCCTGCTGATCGGCTGGACCTGGGCGCTGTTCTTCCATCTGTGCAATGGCATCCGGCATTTGGCCTGGGATGTGGGTTGGGGCTTCGAACTGCCCCAGCTCCATGCCTCGGGCTGGGCGGTGGTGGCGGGCTCGGTGGCGCTGACGGTGATCGCCTGGGCCGCCGGCCTTCTCGCGATGGGAGGCTGAGATAGCCATGCGCTCCACCCTCGGTCGCGTGCGCGGCATGGGCTCGGCTAGGGACGGGACCCATCATTTCTTCGCCCAGCGTCTGACCGCGATCGCGCTGGTGCCGCTCACCCTGTGGTTCGTCTATTCCGCGGTCGGGTTGATCGGCCAGGACAATGGCGCGGTGCATGAATGGGCCTCGCACCAGATCAATGCCTGCGGGTTGATTGCCCTGGTGATCGCCACGTTTCACCATGCCCAACTCGGCCTGCAAACCGTGATCGAAGATTACGTTCACAGGGAAGGCACCAAATTCATTGTCCTGATCGGGACGAAGCTGGTGTGCGCCGCATTCGCGATCGCCGGCATCGTCGCCGTGATCAAGCTCGCCTTCGGAGGCTGATAGATGGCTGCCGCCTACAAGATCGTCGATCACAGCTACGACGTCATCGTCGTCGGCGCTGGCGGGGCGGGCTTGCGCGCCACCTTGGGCATGACCATGGAAGGCCTCAAGACCGCCTGCGTCACCAAGGTGTTCCCCACGCGCAGTCATACGGTCGCCGCCCAGGGCGGCATCGGCGCGGCGCTGGGCAATATGGGCGACGGCGACAACTGGCGCTTCCACATGTACGACACGGTCAAGGGCTCGGACTGGCTCGGCGACCAGGACGCCATCGAATATATGTGCCGCAACGCCATCCCCGCCGTGATCGAGCTTGAGCATTACGGTGTGCCCTTCAGCCGCACCGAGGAGGGCAAGATCTATCAGCGCCCATTCGGCGGCCACACCATCGACCAAGGCAAAGGCATGGCCAAGCGCGCCTGCGCAGCAGCCGACCGCACGGGCCACGCCATCCTGCACACGCTCTACCAGCAATCGCTCAAGCACGGCGCCGAGTTCTTCGTCGAGTATTTTGCGCTCGATTTGATGATGGACGCGGACGGGTCGTGCCGCGGCGTGGTCGCCTGGGATCTGGCGGATGGCACGATCCACCGTTTCCGCGCCCATCAGACCGTGCTGGCAACCGGCGGCTACGGCCGGGTCTATCTGTCCTGCACCTCGGCGCACACCTGCACCGGCGATGGCGGCGCTATGGTGCTGCGCGCCGGCTTGCCGCTCCAGGACATGGAGTTCACCCAATTCCACCCGACCGGCATCTACGGCTCGGGCTGCCTGATCACCGAGGGCGCGCGCGGCGAGGGCGGATACCTGACCAATGCTCAGGGCGAGCGCTTCATGGAGCGCTATGCGCCGACTGCCAAGGATTTGGCCGGCCGCGACGTGGTCAGCCGCGCCATGACGGTGGAGATCAACGAGGGCCGCGGCGTCGGGCCGGAGAAGGATCACATCTTCCTGCACCTGGAGCATCTCGACCCCAAGGTGCTGCACGAACGCCTACCCGGCATTTCGGAAACCGCGCGCGTCTTCGCCGACGTCGACGTGACCAAGGAGCCGATCCCTGTGCTGCCGACCGTGCATTACAACATGGGTGGCATTCCGACGAACTACAAAGCCGAGGCGATCCGCCCGACCAAAGACAATCCCGATGGCGTGTGCACGGGACTGATGGCGATCGGCGAGGCCGCCTGCGTCAGCGTCCACGGCGCCAACCGGCTCGGCACGAACTCGTTGCTCGATCTCATCGTGTTCGGCCGCGCTGCCGCGCAGCGTGCGGTCGAGCTGGTCAAGCCGGGCACGACGCACAAGCCGCTGGCGGCGGATGCCTCGGACAAGGCACTGGCCCGTTTGGACCGGATGCGCAATGCCAAGGGCGGCACCTCGGTCGGCAAGCTGCGCGGCGACATGCAGCGCACCATGCAGAACCATTGCGCCGTGTTCCGCACGAGCACCCTGCTCGATTCCGGGGCCAAGAAAATAGATCAGGTCGCCGCCGGCATGGCCGATATCGCCATCGCCGACCGCTCCATGATCTGGAACTCAGACCTAGTGGAAGCGCTGGAACTGGACAATCTGATGGGCCAGGCCTTGGTTTCCATCCAGTCCGCCCAGGCGCGCAAGGAAAGCCGCGGCGCGCACGCCCACGAGGATCACAAGGACCGAGACGACAAGAACTGGATGAAGCACACAGTCGCGTGGTGCGACGAGCAGAACAAGGTGCGCCTCGATTACCGGCCCGTGCACATGTACACGCTGTCCAACGAAATCCAGGTCATCCCGCCGAAGGCGCGGGTTTATTGATCTTCCCTCGCCCGCGCGTGCGGGAGAGGGCGGGGCCCATCGCGCGAGCGATGGGAGGGTGAGGGCAAGGGAACAAGATCATGGCCGAATTCACATTGCCGGCGAATTCCAAGATCGGCGAAGGCAAAACCCACAGGGCGCCGTCTGGCACCAAGCGGATCAAGACCTTCAAGATCTATCGCTGGAATCCCGATGACGGGCAGAACCCCCGGGTCGACAGCTTCGAGATCGATCTTGACCAATGCGCGCCCATGGTTTTGGACGCGCTGATCAAGATCAAGACCGAGATCGATACCACCGTCACCTTCCGCCGCTCCTGCCGCGAGGGCATCTGCGGCTCCTGCGCCATGAATATCGACGGCACCAATACGCTCGCCTGCCTCAAGCCGATCGACGAGATCAAGGGCGATGCCAAGATCTATCCCCTGCCTCACATGCTGGTGATCAAGGACCTCGTGCCCGACCTCACCGTGCCCTACGCGCAATACGCCTCGATCCAGCCCTGGCTCCAAACCGAGAGCGCGCCGCCGCCCGACGCCGAGCGCCGGCAGAGCGAAGCGGAGCGCGCTAAGCTCGATGGCCTGTGGGAATGCGTGCTGTGCTTCTGCTGCTCGACAAGCTGCCCCAGCTATTGGTGGAACGGCGAGCGCTATCTCGGCCCCGCGATTTTGTTGCAGGCCTATCGCTGGATCGCCGACAGCCGCGACGAAATGGCGGGCGAGCGACTGGATAATCTGGAAGACCCGTTCCGCCTCTATCGCTGCCACACCATCATGAATTGCACGAAGACGTGTCCCAAGGGGTTGAATCCGGGCAAGGCGATCGCCGAGATCAAGAAGATGATGGTGATGCGGAGGTAGGCGAGCGCGGCCATTGGGCAAGAAAATTGGCCAGGAACTCAATGAGTAATATGGCATTGGGGCTGTGCATGCGTTGTATCGGAAAGACGGAACTTGGTATCACGAGCTCGAAAAATTTCCTGCCGCTCTCTTTGATGCCCAACGCTGGCCACAGCTTTCTCCGGGTTCAACGATCCAACGTTGTTCCTCCTAATCAGCGTGCTGGCCCTGGTCGTGATCGGTTTCGTGCTCGAAGGTTTCCCCGCGATCCTGGTCACGGCGCCGATCCTGCTGCCCATTGCCGAGCGCATAGGCGTGGATCCCTTACAATTCGGCATTCTGCTGATCATGGCTATCGGCATCGGCGTCATGATGCCGCCGGTCGGGCTCGGCTTTTACATCACCTGCGCGGTGGGCGAGGCGCCGGTTAACGCGGCTATGCGGCCGAGTTGGGTTTACAATATATTCCTTATCCTCGGCCTGATCGTCGTGATCCTATTCCCGGGCATCACGACATGGTTGCCTGGCCTGTTCGGTATGCACTGACCTCAAGATAAAACTCCACCCCATGCGCGACACCCTCCTCTTCGATCTCGACGGCACGCTGACCGACACCGACGCGCTGCATTTCGAAGCCTACCGCCGCCTGCTGGCACCGCTGGGCAAGACTATCACCCATGACGACTACCGCCACCGCATCATGGGGGCCGCCAACGAGGCGATCATGTCTTGGCTGTTTTCAGGCGAATCCCAGACGCGTCGCCTGGCTCTCGCGGAGGAGAAGGAAAGCCTGTTTCGCGCCCAGCTCACCACGATCGTCCCGACACCGGGATTGCCGGCGTTGTTGGCCTGGGCGGCGCAATGCGGCATCCGCACCGCCGTCGTGACCAACGCGCCGCGCGCCAATGCCGAGGCGATGCTGGGCGGTCTCGGCCTGCTCCATCGTTTTGAGATTTTGGTGATCGGCGACGAGCTGGCACGCGGCAAGCCCGATCCGCTGCCTTACCAGACCGCGCTTGATCGGCTGGGGCGCAAGGCCGAACACGCGCTTGCTTTCGAGGATTCGCGTTCGGGTGTGCAATCCGCCAGCCGTGCCGGCATCCCGACCATCGGCATGACCACGGGCCTGGACGTGGCAACGCTGCGCGCAGCCGGCGCGATCGCAGCTATCCCGGATTTCTGCGATCCCTGGCTCGGTGCCCGGTTGATCGGCGATTACGGGTCGGCGCCTGGCGGTTCTGTCACCGCGTAATCGACGAAGCGGCTGAGAACCAGACCGGAACAAACCATTGGCAAATCACATAAATTCATTATTTTATAGATAGTTAGAGACCATATCTTGCGTTGATTCTGGCTTCGGCATAGTATTGGTTTGATTTAAAGAATTATTCTCTGGGAAGTCATGCTTAACCCGCGTTTCGATGCGCTGCGCGACCACCCATTCCGGCGGCTCAACGAGCTGGTCGCTGATATCGTGCCGCGGACCAACGAGGCGCCGATCCTGCTGTCGGTCGGCGAGCCCCAGGGGCAGCCGCCGGCGCTGCTCGCGGAAACGCTGGCGAAGAACGCCCATCTCTGGAACCGCTACCCCCCGGCCAACGGCACGCCGGAGCTGCGCCAGGCGATCAAGGCGTGGCTCATCAGGCGCTACGGCCTGCCCGATGCCATGATCGATGCGGACAAGCACATCGTACCCGTGCCGGGCACGCGTGAGCCGCTATTCATGCTGGGCCAGACCGTGGTGCCCGAGCGCAAAAACGGGCAGGTCCCGGTCGTGCTGATGCCGAGCCCGCTCTATCACATCTATATCGGTGCCGCGATCAGCAGCCATGCCGAACTGGTCTTCCTGCCGGCGACGCGCGCCAACGGCTTTTTGCCCGATCTCGACGCGGTCGATCCTGCCGTGCTGGCGCGTACCGCGCTCATGTATGTCTGCTCGCCCGCCAATCCCCAGGGCACCATCGCGCCGCTCGACTATCTGAAGAAGGCGATCAAGCTGGCGCGCCAATACGGTTTCCTGGTCGCGGTCGACGAATGCTATTGCGAGATCTACGACAAACACGCGCCGCCGGGCGCGTTGGAAGCCTGCCGCGATCTCGGCGGCGGTCTCGATCATGTCGTGGTACTCCACTCGCTGTCCAAGCGGTCGAGTGCGCCGGGTCTGCGCTCCGGTTTCATCGCCGGCGATGCAGAGCTGATGGCGCGTTATTTTCTCATGGTCAGCTATGGCGGCGTGCCCTTGCCGCTTCCGATCGCGGCGGCCTCGGCCGCGTTGTGGAACGACGAAAGCCATGTGCCGCCGACGCGTGCAGTCTATCGCGCCAATTTCGATCTTGCGGAAAAACATCTGGGTAAATGCCCCGGCTTCTTCCGGCCCGAGGCCGGCATGTTCCTGTGGTTGGATGTGGGCGATGGGCCGGCCACGGCAAAACGGTTATGGGCCGAGGCCGGCATCAAAACGCTGCCCGGCGCCTATATGGCGCGCGCCGATGCCAACGGCGTCAATCCCGGCGGCCCCTACCTCAGGGTCGCGCTGGTTTACGACTCCGCGACGACCGATATGGCACTTCAGCGCATGGCCAGGGTGCTTTGAGAATGGTTCTCTAAGGCCGGAGGTTGATATGGCGAGCATAACCACGCGATCGGGCGCTCTGCCCTTGCTGCCGGAAGCGATGGCCCGCGCCCTGCGTCGACGCGCCGAACAGGCCGTGGGTTGGACGCTCGCCTTGTTGGCCCTGGCCCTGTTCGTGGCGCTGGTCAGCTATGAGCCGAGCGATCCGTCATTCAACACGGCGGGTGCGCGGGCGGCCAAGAATTTGATCGGCCGTCCGGGCGCCCATGTCGCCGACGTGGTCGTGCAGACTCTGGGCGGTGCCGGCTTCGCGCTCTTCCTGGTGCTCCTGGCCTGGGGCTCGCGGTTGATCATCCATCGCGCGGTCACGTTGGTCTGGCTGCGCCTGACTCTGTTGCCGCTCGGCCTGCTGTTCACCGCCTCCGCGCTCTCGGTCCTGGCGCCGCCGCCGGCCTGGCCGGCGCCGGCCGGTTTCGGCGGCGCGGCAGGCAACTTGGTGCTGGGTCAGCTTTTTGCGCTGTCGCCCTTGTTCGGCCATGGCGTGGGCGCAGCGACGCTGGCGGTGATCAGTGCGGCGCTCGCCATGCTGTGCCTGATACCGGCCTGCGGCTTGTCCCTAACCGATTGGATCTGGGCGGCGCGCGGCGGCTGGCGGTTGGCGGCCATCACCGGGCGCGGCGTGGCGCTCGCCGGCGGTGCGGGCACGCGAATCGGTTTGAAGGTTGGCGGCGCGGCATTGGGTGCCGGCGCGCGGCTCGCGCGCGAAATCGGGCGGGGCGGCGGCGACCGAGTCGAGCCGCCCTTGCGCAGTTCCGCGCCGGCCGATGGTGCTAGGGATGTCGCGACTGCGGCGGTTGGGTCGGTCATCGCGTTGGCGCCCGATCCTGCTATCGCTCCCGCCACGGAACCGGAGCTCGAATCCACGCCGACGATCGAACCGCGCGTGGAAGCCGGTCCGGCCGAAATCAAGCGCAAGCGGCCGGCGCGCCAGCAGAGTCTCGATCTCGCGCCCTCCGGCGGATACAAGCTGCCGCCTCACGATCTGCTCGCCAAACCGGATCCGAGCCAGCGCGTATCCCTAGATCGGGATGCCTTGGAACAGAATGCGCGGCTGTTGGAATCGGTGTTGCAGGATTTCGGCGTGCGCGGCCAGATCGTCAAGGTCAGGCCGGGCCCGGTGGTCACGCTCTACGAACTTGAACCCGCGCCCGGCACCAAGTCGAGCCGCGTGATCGGCCTGAGCGAGGATATCGCCCGCTCCATGAGCGCGATCTCCGTGCGCGTCGCCGTCATTCCCGGCCGCAACGTGATCGGCATCGAACTGCCCAACCAGAAGCGCGAGACCGTGTTGCTGCGCGAGTTGCTGGGCGACGACAGCTATGACCGCAATGGCGGCAAGCTCAATTTGATCCTGGGCAAGGACATCGGTGGCACGCCCGTCGTGGTCGATCTCGCGCGCATGCCGCACCTGCTGATCGCGGGCACCACGGGTTCGGGCAAGTCGGTGGCGATCAATACCATGATCCTGTCCCTGCTCTATCGTCTGCCGCCCGATCGCTGCCGCTTCATCATGGTCGATCCCAAGATGCTGGAACTGTCGGTCTATGACGGCATTCCCCATCTGCTCACTCCCGTAGTGACCGATCCGAAGAAAGCGGTCGTCGCGCTCAAATGGACCGTGCGCGAGATGGAGAACCGCTATCGCGGCATGTCCAAGCTCGGCGTGCGCAATATCGAAGGCTACAACCAGCGCCTGGCCGAGGCGGCCAAGAACGGCGAGACGCTGAAGCGCCGGGTGCAAACCGGCTTCGATGCCGAAACCGGCAAGCCCGTGTTCGAGGACGAGCCGCTCGACCTGACGCCACTGCCCTATATCGTCGTGGTGGTCGACGAGATGGCTGATTTGATGCTGGTCGCGGGCAAGGACATCGAGGCGACGATCCAACGCCTTGCCCAGATGGCGCGCGCCGCCGGCATCCATCTGATGATGGCGACCCAACGGCCATCGGTCGACGTGATTACCGGCACGATCAAGGCGAACTTCCCGACCCGCATCAGCTTCCAAGTGACATCGAAGATCGACAGCCGCACCATCTTGAGCGAGCAGGGCGCGGAAACCCTGCTGGGTCAGGGCGACATGCTCTACATGGCCGGTGGCGGGCGCATCACCCGCGTCCACGGCCCCTTCGTCGCCGACCGCGAAGTCGAGGCGATCGTCAAGTTCCTCAAGGACCAGGGCGAACCGGAATATATCGACGAGGTGACCGAAAGCGACGAAGCCGCGTCATTCGATGGCGAGGCCGGCGGCGGCGAAGGCGGCGAAGGCGGTTCGGGCGATCAGCTTTTCGATCAGGCCGTGGCCCTGGTGGCGCGCGAACGCAAGTGCTCCACCAGCTTCATCCAGCGCCACCTTCAGATCGGCTACAACCGCGCGGCGCGCATCGTGGAACGCATGGAAGCGGAAGGCATGGTCAGCCAGCCAAACCATGTGGGCAAACGCGATGTGACCTTGAGGAAGCCGGACGAGATGTAGGCGCGCTGAGATAGCGCTAGTTTCCAGAGATCGGCACTTGGCTCAATACGGCGTG
>SHVW01000054.1 GCA_009694085.1 Alphaproteobacteria bacterium | reverse complement strand
AGCTCGACGGCCCGGTTGACCGTTTACCTCGCTCCGGCTCTTCGCATGACCAGGAGACCGTTGCAGATCGGATCGTGCCTGATGATCCACCCCTTGGCAACATCAACGAAGCTTGTTCTTTCATCGTACTTCCGGCCCAGGTACTCCTCGCGTATTCGAGAGCACGCACGAGACGGCCAAGGAGGCGCGCGGGCACCGGTTTGGTTGCGAAGTGGCGGACATCGCGCCGCCAGCGCAGCAGGCGCCAAAAATCGCGTGCGAATTCAGCGGAAAACAAAAGTGGCCGCGCAGCCATGCCAGCGCCTTTCGGTGTCGACTAAAATATTGATGGAACGCGTATCGAGCTCACGCCGGCTTCTTCAAATGCTCCTGCAAGCGC
This sequence comes from Alphaproteobacteria bacterium, assembly GCA_009694085.1. Classification (GTDB taxonomy): domain Bacteria; phylum Pseudomonadota; class Alphaproteobacteria; order SHVW01; family SHVW01; genus SHVW01. Next base: position 20,823 of record SHVW01000054.1, on the reverse strand, counting down.
GGCATCAGCTCGACGAAATTGCATGGCCGGTGACGGTTATCGAGCTGGTGGACCAAAATATCGTCCCAGGCATCCTTGCAGGCGCCGGGCGAACCGGGCAGCGCGAACAGATAGGTGCCGCCGGCAACGCCGGCAACGGCGCGGCTTTGGATGGTGGAGGTGCCGACCTTCTGGTAGCTGAGCCAGCGGAACAGTTCGCCGAAGCCGGGGATCGATTTCTCGAACACCTGTTCGAACGCTTCGGGCGTCACGTCGCGGCCGGTCACACCGGTGCCACCGGTGGAGATCACCACGTCGATCGCGCTATCTGCGATCCAGCGCCGAAGCTGATCCGCGATGGCGCCCGCGTCGTCGCGCACGATGGCGCGGGCGGCGACGCGATGGCCGGCCGCCGCGATGCGATCGACCAGGGTTTGGCCCGATTTGTCGTCGGCCATCTCGCGCGTGTCGGAGACGGTCAGAACCGCAATGTTGACCGCTAGGAAAGGGCGGGTTTCGTCAATCCTGGGCATTTTCGGACACCGTCAGCACGAAGCCGTCGGTGTCAGCGTAGATCGGCCAGCCGCCCTGGGCAATGGCGTCGAGCGAGGGCGTGGGCAGCCCCATGCGCTGGCGGTAGATCCAGTAATTGGTCAGCACCCGCTCGATAAAGGCCCGGGTTTCGCGCGAGGGCAGGGATTCGATGTAGAGCAAGGGATCGCTTTTGGTCGCGCCGCGCCGCTCCCATTTGTTGAGGTTGCCCTGGCCGGCATTATAGGCCGCCGCCATCATGATCAGATTACCCTGGATCTGATCGCTATCCAGCAGCATCCGGATCAGGCGTTGGCCGAGCGCCAGATTGAGCCCGGGATCGAGCAAGCGCTCGCGCGTGCCGTCGAATTCGTCGTCGTCGGCGATCGCTGCCGCCGTGCGCGGCATGATCTGCATCAAACCGGAGGCGCCGCGCTGGGACCGCGCGCGTTGATCGAAGGCCGATTCCTGCCGAATGATGGCAAAGAGCAGCGCGGGGTCGATGCTGAAACCGCCCTCGGGCAGCCAGCTCGGCGTGGGAAAGAGGGCCGCATCGTAGCGCAGCCCCTGGCCGCGCAGCAGCTTGCCGCCAAGGCGCATGGCCAGGGCCGGCATATTGGCGTGCGCGGCAAGCGCCAGGATTGCCGGGCCAAGCTCGCCTTCGACCTGGAGATAGAGCCGGCGCAGCTCGCGCTCGGCCAGATAACTGTCGCCGATCTGGATCAGGGCGAGCGCGCGCTTGCCGCCGGGATGGGCCATCAGGGCCTTGACGTCGGTGCGGGTAAGCTCCGGCAGGTCCCAGTTGAGCGGCGCCTCGACGCCAAGCTGGCGGCGCGCAAGCAAGCCATAGAAGGTGCGGGGCTGTTCGGCCGCGCGGGCAAGCCAGATCGTATAATCCTGGGGTCGGCGCAGCTTCAAATGCGCGCGCGCCGCCCAATAGGCACCGCCCGCAATCGACCACCCCGACGCGGTCTTGGAGCGTGCCAGCGCCTCGAAATGCTGGCGCGCTTGATCGAACTTGCCGAGCCGCCAGGCCGCCAGGCCGGCTGTCCAATTTGCGCCGGGCACGTCGCCGCCGCGCGCGATTTCGGCTGCGATCGCCAACGCATTCTGATCGTCGCCGCCGGTGAAGGCCTGGATCGCGCGGTCGACCTGGCCGCGATGCTGGGACGGACTTGTCTCGTCGCCGACGCCACTGGTTTCCAGGCCGTTGCCGCTGAGATACCCGCCGACCGGCTTAACCGGCGGCTTCGCGCCCTTGGGCATGCGCTGGAGCGCGATCCGGTGAATGCGGATCGCCTCGGGCATGTCGGCGTATTGTTCGAGCCAGGCGGCAAGCTCCTTATAGCTTGATCGGTAGCTCTTATGCAGATAGCGCTGGGCCAGGACATGGCCGACCAGGCTTTTGTCCCTGAGCGCACGGATTTTGCGGTCGACCGCCACCCATTCGCCATCCTGCTGGGCTTGGAAGATTTCGCGATAGAGCCTGACATCGTTCGCCGTGAGCACGACGGGCAAGTCGAGCACGCCTTCGCGCACGGGCGGCCGCGGCAACAACAGGGCCAAATCGAGTCCGGCGCTGGTTGCGGCCTGCGCCAAGACCACAGGGGCGACCGAAGTTTGCGCAACAGAACTCGCAGCCATGGCGGCCCCGAGTGCTAGCGCGACAAACCCGGCCAGCATTACCGGGGTTGCGCGCAAGTCATGACAGATATATCGCGCTCGCATTGCGGGCCTACATAGACGATCGAGTCCGGTCTGGCAAGCAAGGGCTATCCACAGCTTGCCATGACTTGTGGGTAACTCCAGACGAGCTAAGATTTACCAGCGACTTAGATCGAATCGGCCGATTCGATTTTTTTCTTCAAGGCAAGAAAATCGCGCCAAGCCTCGCGTTTCTGCGTCGGCGTGCGCAGCAGATAGGCGGGATGGAAGGTGGCAAGCGCCGGTATTGGGTGGGCCAGCCCAGGGCTGCTGTAGTCGAACCACCGGCCGCGCAGCCGCATGATGCCCTCCGCCGTGCCCAGCAGAGTTTTGGCTGAGGTGCCGCCGATGAGCACGATGATTCGGGGCCGGACCAGTTCGATATGGCGCTGAACGAAGGGCAGGCAGAGCGCCATTTCAGCCGGTGTCGGCTGCCGGTTGCCCGGCGGTCGCCAGGGCAGGATGTTGGTGATATAGGCGCCGGTGCGGTCGCGCCCGATCGCCGCCAGCATGCGATCGAGCAACCGGCCGCTGACGCCGACAAAGGGCAGGCCCATGCGATCTTCGTCGGCGCCCGGCGCCTCGCCGATCAGCATCAGGCCCGATTCCGGGTTGCCATCGGCAAACACGAGGTTGGTGGCGGTTTGCTTGAGCGCGCAGCCCTCGAAGGCGGCCAACGCCGCACGCAAGGCCTCCAGCGTGTCGGCGCCGGCGGCAATCCGATGGGCATCCGCGGCGCCAGAATTTGCCGGCGGAGGGGCCGTCATAGGTTTTGCCGGCGTCGCTGCCGCGGCTGGCATGGGGGTGACCGACGATGCCCTGACCGCTTGCGGTTGGGCATAGCGATCCACCGGCGCCTCGCCGACCGCTTCGTCGGCACCGGCGGCAACCTGCCAGGCCAGCGCAGCCGCCAAGGTACCGCGCCCATCCCCATGCGATGAAGTCATGGCGCAAGCCTAGCACCTGGGCTAATTCTCTGACAAAGAGTCCGCGTTAGGGCTTGGGGAAAGGGCGAGGCATGGAACGGGACAAGATGGAATACGACGTCGTGATCGTCGGAGCCGGGCCATCCGGCCTATCCGCGGCGATCCGGCTCAAGCAGTGCGCCGGCGAAATGGGCCGCGAGATGTCGGTCTGCGTGGTGGAGAAGGGCTCGGAGGTCGGCGCCCACATCCTGTCCGGCGCCGTGCTGGAGCCCCGCTCGCTCAACGAGCTGATCCCGGATTGGAAAGATAGGGGCGCGCCGCTCCACACGCCGGCCGGCGAAGACCGCTTCCTGTTCCTGACCAGGAAACGCGCGCTGCGCCTGCCCACCCCGCCCCAGATGAACAATCACGGCAATTACATCGTCAGCTTAGGCAATCTGTGCCGCTGGCTCGGCCAGCAAGCGGAGGCACTGGGCGTGGAGATTTACCCCGGTTTCGCCGCCGCGGAGATCTTGACCGATTCCGGCGGGCGCGTGCGCGGCGTGGCGACCGGCGATATGGGCATCGGCCGGGACGGAAAGCCCACCGCCAACCATGCACGCGGCGTCGAATTGACCGCGCGCTACACCCTGTTCGCCGAGGGTTGCCGCGGTTCGCTCGCCAAACAGCTATTTCAACGTTTCGAACTCAGGCGCGATTGCGATCCCCAAACCTTCGGTATCGGCATCAAGGAGCTGTGGGAGGTTCAACCCGAGCAGCACCGGCAGGGCTCGATCACCCATACCATCGGCTGGCCGATGGATTGGTCCACCTATGGCGGCTCGTTCCTCTATCACCTGGAAAACAATCAGGTCGCGGTCGGTTTCGTCATCGGGCTCGACTACGACAATCCCCATCTCAGCCCGTTCGACGAATTTCAGCGCTTCAAGACCCACCCGGCGATCCGGTCCGTCTTCGAGGGCGGTCGGCGCATTGCCTATGGCGCGCGCGCGCTCAACGAAGGCGGCTTCCAATCGATTCCCAAGCTAACCTTCCCAGGCGGCGCCATCGTCGGGTGCAGCGCCGGCTTCCTTAACGTGCCCAAGATCAAGGGCACGCACACGGCGATGAAGTCGGGCATGCTTGCGGCCGAGGCGATCGCCGAGGCGCTGGCCCAGGACCGGATGGACGAGCTGACCGCCTATCCCGCAGCACTCAAGCGAAGCTGGGTGTGGGACGAGCTCTATCGCGTTCGTAATGTGCGGCCCGCCTTCAAGCTCGGTATGTGGGCCGGGCTGGCGAACGGCGCCGTGGATACTTATGTGCTGCGCGGCAAGGCACCCTGGACGCTACGCCACCACGAAGACCATACAAGCCTGCGCCGGGCCGATGAGTGTCCGAAAATCGACTACCCCAAGCCCGACGGCAAAGTCAGCTTCGACAAGCTGTCCTCGGTGTTCGTCTCCAACACCAATCACGAGGAAAACCAGCCGGCCCATCTCAAGCTGGCCGATGCCGCCGTGCCGGTCGCTGTCAATCTGGCGCTCTACGACGCGCCGGAGCAGCGCTTCTGCCCGGCCGGGGTTTACGAGATCGTGCGCGACGACGGTGGCACCAATCCGCGCCTGCAAATCAACGCGCAGAACTGCGTGCACTGCAAGACCTGCGACATCAAGGACCCGACCCAGAACATCAACTGGGTCGTGCCCGAGGGTGGCGGCGGCCCGAGCTATCCGAATATGTAGGCGAGCAAATGTGCGCCATGCGCAAGCGCAAGACGCCGGGTCGTGGCCATGCATAGCCAGGTTACGGACCCGCGGGACATCGAGGATATGCGTCTGGCCTGGCTATACCGCACGTGGCGGGCGGCCGGGAGCGACAACACTCCGCCCTCCCGATCTTTCGTCGATCCCCTGGCGCTCGCCCCCTTGCTTGGATCGATCGTGCTGTTCGATGTGGTGGGCAGTCCCCGGCGCTTTCGCTATCGCCTGATGGGCACCGACATTGCCGATCACCCCGGTTTCGACCTGACAGGTAAATTGTTGGAAGACCACCCGGTCGCCGCCCATCGCGACGCCATCGGCGCCTTGCTGTCCAAAGTCGTGGAAACGCGGCAGGGCTGGCAAGCTCGAACCGAGCGGATCATTGCCGGCGGGAGCTGGCCGACCCATGCGCTAGCGCTGCCACTGGTCGGGCCCGATAAGGCGATCGATTGCGTGATAGCAGCCCAGCTGTTCGGACCGGAAACACCATGGGGGCATACCCCGCATCGCCGATGATGCGCGCTCGCGCCGTAGGGCGCCCAATGATATAAATTGGCCTTGAACTTTGGCCCCGCACGCCGCCGATAAGGAATAGCATGCCCCGGTTTTCTGACCCTGCAACCGGCGTCATCAGTCGCCGTACAAACCTGCTCGCCGCCGCCGTTGCGCTGCTGGCTCTGACCGGTTGCACAGGCGATGGCCAAGCAGCGGATCCGGCAAGGTTGGGCGCCCCAACTGCGCGGCCGACCTCCGGCGAGATGTCCACCGCGGGCAGCTATCTGGCCGGTCGGTTTGCCCAGAGTCAGCGCGACCTGACCGCGGCAGCAGACTACGTGCAACGCGTGCTGGCCGCCGATCCGGACAATCCGCAATTGCTCCGCCGCGCCTACTTTTTGACGGCGAGCGAGGGGCGGATTGCGGAGGCCGAGAGCTATGCGCGCCGCATCGCGGATGGCAGCGGCGAAACGGCGCTGGCGAGCCTGACGCTGGCGCTGGCCGACATCAAGGCCGGCCGGTTCGCCGAATCCGAGCGACACATTGCGGCGATCGAGCGCAACCGGATCAACAACCTCATGAGCCCTCTGTTGCGGGGCTGGGTGAAGATCGGTCAGGCCAATTTGGGGGGCGGGCTCGAGGCCTTGAAGCCGGCGGGACAAGAGGCCGGCCTGGCCGCGCTGTTCCAGATGCATGCCGGCTTCATGAACGACCTGGCCGGACGCAACGAGGCGGCCGAGCAAAGTTACCAGCGGGCGAGCCAGCAGGCGGGCGAGCCGAGCCAGCGCATGATCGCCGCGATCGGCAGCTTCTACGAGCGCGCGGGCGAGGCCGCCAAGGCCGAAGCGCTCTACCGCGATTTCGGTCAACGCGATCCGGAATCGGGTTTCGTGGAGGCGGCGCTGGCGCGCTTACACAAGGGAACGAAGCCCGAGCGCAGCGTGCGCTCGCCGCGCGACGGTATCGCCGAAGCGCTGGTCGATATTGCGGGCGCCCTGATCGACGGCCGCACCGCCGATACCGCGCTGATCTATGTGCGCATGGCGCTCGACCTCAGGCCGGACCTCGATGTCGGCTATATCCTGCTGGGCGAGATCATGGAGGCCCAGGGACGGAACGAGCCGGCCGCCCATGCCTATCGCGCCGTGCCCACCGGCTCGCCCTATGCGTGGAACGCCCGGCTTCGGCTGGCGGTCAATCTGGAGGCGTTGGGCGAGACCGATCGCGCCGTTCGCGAGTTGCAAGCCATGGCGGCGGAACGGCCGACCGCGCCCGACCCATTGATCCGTGCCGGCGACATCCTCCGCACCAAGGAACGCTATCAAGACGCGCTGCCGTTTTACGACGATGCGTTCAAGCGGATCGGCACGGTCGAGCCGCGCCACTGGTCGCTATTTTATTCCCGTGGCATTGCGCTGGAGCGCGCCAAGCAATGGCTGCGCGCCGAGGCCGATTTCCTGCGCGCGCTGGAGCTGCAACCGGATCAGGCCTATGTGCTCAACTATCTCGGCTATTCCTGGGTCGATCGGGGCGAACATTTGGTGCGCGCGCGTGTCATGATCGAGAAGGCCGTGGCGCTTCGGCCGCGCGACGGCCACATCGTCGATAGCTTGGGCTGGGTGCTGTACCGCGCGGGCGATTTCGTCGGCGCGGTCACCCATTTGGAGCGCGCCGTGGAATTGCGACCGCAAGACCCGGTGATCAACGATCATCTCGGCGACGCCTATTGGCAGGTCGGCCGGCGTGCCGAAGCGCGGGTGCAATGGCGCCGCGCGCTATCGCTCAAGCCCGAGCCCGACGTGACCAGCGCCATCGAAGACAAGCTGCAGCACGGGCTCAAGCCCGGCGCCGCGCCGCAACGAGGCGGTTGAGCCGGCACGCATCATGGCGACCGTCCGTCAATTCGCGCCGGCCAAGGTCAATCTCTACCTCCACGTCATCGGCCGGCGTCCCGATGGTTATCATCGCGTGGACAGTCTGGTCGCGTTTGCCGATGTCGGCGACGTCGTGACGGCGGAGAGCGATCGCGAATTGTCGCTGCGCATCGTCGGTCCGTATGCCGGCGAACTATCCTCCGATGACGATAATCTCGTGCTTAAGGCGGCCCACGCGCTGCGCGCTGCTGCGGGCGTGCATCGCGGCGCGCGCCTGACCCTGCGCAAGAACCTGCCGGTGGCGTCCGGCATTGGCGGCGGCTCCGCCGATGCGGCGGCGAGTTTACGCGCGCTTATTCGGCTCTGGCGGCTCAAGGTCAAGCCGGGCGTGATGGCCGGGATCGCGCGCGGCTTGGGCGCCGATGTCCCGGCCTGCCTGGCGAGCCGGGCCGCGTTTGCGACCGGCATCGGCGAGCGCCTGACCTCGGCGCCGGGGCTGCCCGCCTTGTCCGCGGTTCTGGTCAGTCCCGGTCTGGCTTTGGCGACGCCCGACGTATTCAAGGCGCGGCGCGGTCTCTTTGGATCGGTACGGCCGTTCGCGCCCGCGCTGCTGGATGGGCCGGCTCTGGTCACCTTGCTGGCGGCACGGCGCAACGATCTGACCGAGGCTGCGATCCGGTTGCAACCGGCCATCGCCGAGGTGCTGCGCGATCTGGCGGCAACAGATTGCCGGCTCGCGCGCATGAGCGGCAGCGGCGCGACTTGCTACGGGATTTTTTCCAGCGATGCCGCTGCACGACGGGCAGCGCGCGCGATCGCAGCGTCGCAGCCGCGCTGGTGGGTCAAGGCGACGCGGTTAGGCTCACCCAACCTGGATTGATTGGATCGATCAGTTGGTTGCGATGCGGGACTGACGCGCGTGCGCGCTTAAAAGCCGCAATACCGCTTGCCGAGGGCAAGCCATCCGCGGGAACGCCGGCGGTCTCTTGAAAGCGCTTGATCGCCGCCGTCGTGCGCGGACCGATGAAACCATCGGCGGGGCCGGGGTTGAGGCCGGTCTGCTGGAGCAATTGCTGAACCGCTTGCACCGTTTCGCGCGCGGCGGTGGGTGTTGGCGGCGGCGCGCTTGCGGGTGTGGATGGGCCGGCAGCGACCGGCGGCGGCGCAGGCGGTACCGCATTGGGGTCGACCCGGCGGACCGGGGTCGATGTGCCCTCGGCGAACGCGCGGCCAAGCCGCGCTAGCTCGGCTCGTGCTTCCACATAGCCGCGATCGGCAGCGCGTGTGTAGTACAGCACCGCCTCGGCCACGCTGGGCGCGATGTCGTCGCAGCCTTCCTCGTGAACGCGGCCAAGGACATGGAGCGCGCGCGCTACGCCCTGGTCGGCGGCGCGCTTCAGCCAACGCACCGCCTCCTTCGCATTGCGCTGCATACCGCCGCGGCCGTCCAAGAAGTAGATGCCGAAATTGTACTGGGCATTGGCGTGGTTGAGTTCGGCCGTTGCGTGATACCACAGCAGCGTGCGCACCTCGTCCTTGGCAACGCCGAGGCCGTTTTCATACAGCACACCCAAATTATATTGGGCGTTCGCCACGCCCTGTACCGCCGCTTCGCGGAACCAATAGGCCGCCTTCACGAAATCTTCCTTCGTGCCCTCGCCCTTGGCGTAGAGGATCGCTAAATCGTGCTGCGCCTTGGCGTCGCCCTGTTTGGCCAGGTTTTCGTACCACGCGATCCGTGCCGCGGGATCGAGATCGGGCGCCGGCCCCGGCGTGACGCTCGCTTGCTGTTGTGGGGCCGTCGTTACTGCCGATTGCGGGCGCCGCGGGGCGGGCACCGCCGGGGTCTGCGGGCGCGGCGCGGTGGGCGCCGACGCAGTTGCAGTCGGGGCGGGTGCAGTTGGGGCGGGTGCAGTTGGGGCAGGCGCAGTCAGGGCGGGCGGTGCCGATGCGGCGGTCTCAGGGGGCGGCGGGGCGGCAACCGGCGGCGGCGCGCGCGGCAATTCAATCGGTGCCGGGGCTGGCTCCGATGGTGTCACGCCCAATAGATCGGTGAGCCAGGCCGGAAGCGAGATATCGGGCAGAGAGATTGACGGCCATGGCAAGGAGGGCGGCCAGTCCGAGGGCGATCCCAAGGAATCCGGCCATTCCGGCAGAGGTAGTGCGGCTATTTCGCTGCGTAGTGCCCGCCAAACCGGACGCACGCCATCGGTCCAGACGGCTTCTGCCTCGGCCGCCATCCTGGCCGGCACTTCCTCCCACGTGATATCCGGCGTGCGGCTCGCCATGAAGGCGCTCCATCCGGCCACGCCGAGCCCGGTCAGCAGGCTCAGCGCCACGATAGCGGCCAGGATCGTACGGCCCCACCGCCGGCGCGGCCGGACCGGCGCCTCGTCTTCTTCGGGATCGGCGATGAAGGAACGGCGCCGAACCTTGGCCTGGGGCCCCAGTTTCAAGCGCGTTTCGAAATCGATGATCTCCGAAGGCGGCTCAACCGGCTCGACCGGTTCGCTCGGGGTAAAAGCTTGGGCCACAGGCGCTGGCGGCACGGGCGGCGGTGCTGTTCTTGGCGGGTCCGGCAGCAATCTGACCGGTTTCGGCGGCGGCGGTGGCGACGGCGCGACAATAATCGGCTCGGCCGGCGGCTCTGGAGCGGGGGGCGGTTCGCTATCCGCTTCGCGTTTGCGCGTTTCGATATCGACCAGCCGGCGTGCCAGCCCCTCGACAGCCTTGCCCACAGGGAGGAGTTGATCGGAAATATCGCGCTCGGCGCGTTCGACCTGACGCTCGAGAACGCGCAAATCCGCATCTCGTCCGGCATCAACCGGCGGCGGCACCGCGATTGGCGCCGGGCGCGGCGCAATCGGCGGCGCCTCGATCGCGCCGGTGTAGCGCAGAATGGCACGGTCGATCCATTGGCCGATGGTTAGGCCGGCTTCCTGGGCGGCCAGCCGCGCGGCATCCCGCGCCGCCCGGCCGACACCCCTGACGCTCCATGGCGCGTTCGATCTGAACGAGCTACTCATGACCGCTGTCCAGCGTTGACGTTCTCATAGGTAGCGCTGAGTTTATATAGCAAAAACAATATTTCAATTCGGCACTGCCTTGAACGGGCGAGCTGTCGAACATCCCGGCACCACCGGAGACACACGGGGTATTGTGGGCAGCGCTGCCCACGCTTCCCGCCGCGCTTGAACAACCGGGCGAAGAGGCCGGCACTCTTGGCGGCGGAGTCGCCGCGCGAACTGCCGCCACCGCCCGGGTTGCGTTGTTCGAGCTTCTGCAAGCGTTCCGACATGCGCATGACGGCACGCTCAACCGGCGCCGTGGTTACAGGGTTGGAGGCCTTGTTTTTGATTTCCTCGATCTGGACGGCCAGATCTTCGACCCGGGCGATCTGGCTGGCGACCTGATCGACTCGCTCGATCTGGCTAGCAAGTTGGTCGACCTTGTCCATAATCGGCTTGATCTGGGCGCTGGTACGCTGTTCCGCCGCGTCGATCCGCGTGGACAGCTTGTTGATGCTCTCGATCACGGCTTGGGTAGTTAGGGCCGGCGGCCGGGGGCCGCCGTCATAGAGCGGGGGCCCGCCATAATCCTGATTTTAGCCCTGGCCATAAGCCTGGCCATAACCCTGCCCATAACCCTGGCGCGGCGGATATCCGCCCGGCGCCTCGGGGTAGCGAGGCGGCGGCCGGTCGCCGCCATGGTTGCGCTTCAGTTCCTGGGTTGCAGCAGACAGAATGGTTTGGCTGAGCCAGAGGCCGACGGGCTGACCCGCCTTGCGCGCCGCGATCTTGGCCGCCTCGCGTGCCTCGTGGGCAACGCTTTTGACGCTCCAGGGAGTATTGCTCGTCATCGCAGAGCTGCTGCCATCATACGCGGTAGGTCCTGGTAGCAAGTGCCCGAACCCACGAAAATTATCAAAAATTTTCCATTGTTTCAAGATGATTAGACGGTGGCGCCCTACCCGGCCCTACCTATGGTGGAGCCGCAATCGAGCCAGAATTTGTGGTCAATCTAACTGGCGATACCACCGCTCGACCCGATAGGATCAAGGCCGACCGCGATGACGATCGGCACCGGTGTCTTGCACATCGGCCGGCCAGCCCGCAGGCTGGTGTACCCCTCGTTCCAGGGCATCAAGCCGGCGCGCAATTTCGTCGATCGCCTGGCGCAATGGCCCGACCGAACGAGCGGTCCAACGTTCAGCCTTGGCGATCCGCTTGGCCAGCACAGCGAGATCGGCGTGGGCCTCGTCAAATCCGGCATCATCATAAGGTTCTGATTTTTCTGCGGAAATTGGCGGGATAACGGACTGGGGCATAATCGCCGGCCCGCCCTCCGCCTCTTCCCGCTCCTGCTGGCTGACACTGTGGATAACCTGGCTGAGCCAGGCGCCCATGGGCTGGCTCGATTCGGCCGCATGCTCTTTGGCCGCCCTCCGAGCCTCTGGGGATACCCCACTGATACTCCAAGGTAAACTGGAATTTTCCATGATATCCGCCGCCGGTAGTGCCGGTAGTGCCGGTAGTGCCGGTAGTGCCGGTAGTGCCATCATAGCAGAGAGAGGTTCGCTTGTTAAGTCATGGGTTTGACCATCGATGGCGGCGCGGCCGGGTTGCGACCCCCGGGCTTTGCGCGTAAGGTGCCGCCGCGTTGGTGGGGCGTGGCCAAGCGGTAAGGCAGCAGGTTTTGGTCCTGCGATCCCAGGTTCGAATCCTGGCGCCCCAACCACGCCTAAATAAATCCGTACTAAATCAAGGTGCTAGGGTCATGCCCTCGCGGGCAACCACGGTGCCCGGCCGGGCGTGCGCCGCATCCACCGCAATCCGATCCATAAACGCATCGTCATGGCTGGGATCGTGATGGTAGATCACCGCAGTTTTGACCTTGGCGGCATCGCACAGGCGCAAGCATTCCTGCCAGGTCGAGTGGCCCCAGCGAATATGCCTCGGGAATTCCTCGTCCGTATAGGTGGCGTCGTAAACGACGATATCCGCCCGGTCGATCAGTTTAAGCACATTGGCGTCTGGCGAGCCCACGACATGCTCGGTGTCTGTCACGTAACATATTGATTTATCATTGTATTCCACCCGATACCCAGTCGCGTTGCTGGGATGGTTGAGCGGCTGGGTGCGCAGCACGACACCTGGTTTAGGACGCAGCACTTCGCCGGCGTTGAAATCGTTGTAGCTGATATCGGCGTGGAAAATATCGAGCGGCACGGGAAACAGGGGCGGCGACATGGCGCGGTTGAGCACGTCGCGCAAGCGGTGGTCGGGCTTGAGATGACCAGCCCAGAAGTGGAAGCGGTTGGCCGAGCTGAAGGCCGAGCTGAAGAAGGGCAGGCCGTTGATATGGTCCAGATGCGTATGGGTAAAGAATAGATCGGCATCCAGCGTGCCGAGCTTGTCGAGTGCAGGGCCCAACAGGCGCAAGCCCGTTCCGGCGTCGAAGATCAAAACCTCTTTGCCGCAGCGGATTTCCAAGCAAGAGGTATTGCCGCCGTAGCGCACGGTATCGGGCCCAGGGCACGCAATACTGCCGCGCACGCCCCAAAACCGTACGTAGAACTCGTCCTTTTCGGGCACCAGGATCTCCGGGATCGATTTCGCTGGGCGCGGCTTCCCGCCGCCGGTCCCGGCCGCGTCGGCTCAATCTTGCCTGAGCCGCGCTGATTGGAAAAGATCAAATTGCGGCAATTAGGTAAAAAGGCCTTACCGCACCAAGCGATAGCCGCCGGGCTCGGTCACCAGGATGGCCGCGGCGGCGGGATCGCGCTCGATCTTTTGGCGCAGGCGATAGACATGGGTTTCCAGCGTGTGCGTGGTGACGCCGGCGTTATAGCCCCAGACCTCGTTGAGCATTACGTCGCGCCCGGCTACCCGGTCGCCGATCCGATAGAGATACTTCAGGATCGCGGTTTCCTTTTCGGTCAGGCGAATCTTCTTGTTGCGCGCGCTGTCGATCATCAGCTTGGCGCTGGGTTTGAAATTATAGGGCCCGATGGCGAAAACGGCGTCGTCGCTCTGTTCGTGCTGGCGCAGTTGGGCGCGCACCCGTGCCAGCAGCACCCCGATGCGGAACGGCTTTGTGATGTAGTCGTTGGCGCCGGCATCGAGGCCCAGAATGGTATCGGCCTCCGTATCGGCGCCGGTCAGCATGACGATCGGCGACTTCAACCCGCCCCGGCGCATCAGCCTGCACACTTCGCGCCCATCCATGTCCGGCAGGCCGACATCGAGCAGCACGATATCGAAATGCTCCGCCTTGGCGCGTTCCAGCCCGGCCTGGCCGGTCTCGGCTTGAACGGTCGCGAATTCCTCGTGGAGCTGAAGTTGTTCGGCCAGCGTCTCGCGCAAGGCCGTGTCGTCATCGACGAGGAGGATTTTCTTGCCCGCAGTCTTGGCGCTGCCCCGTGCTGCCGTCATGTCGAGCCCCAACCCATGATTCGGTCGAGCGCGATGATAGCATGGCCGCCACGGCCGATGGCTAGGCGCTTGCCCGGGGTTGGCTGACCTGATCGAGCGTGGCGCGGAACAGCGCGTGGCTGGGATCGCAAAAAGCATCCAAGATCGAGAAGTGATTGCGTCCGGGCAAATCCATTTCCAAAGCCGATCGGCCGGCCGCGCGCCAGACTGCCGCAAACGCGCTTTGCTGGCGATGGAATTCGCCGCTTTCGCGCTGACCGACTGCGAGTACGAGCGGCGGCAACGCAGCAGATAAAGGTTTCACATCGAATACCGGACTGTTCCGCCGCGCGCTTTCGGCATCGAGCGTCAGCGCCTTGTTCAGATAGGTCAGCCGGATCGATTCCAGCTCGTAGAGCCCGCTGATCGCCACGCCGCCGGCGATCGGGTCGCCACCCGAACCGATAGCCGGCAATCCATGGGCCGCCCAATCCGTGGTCATGAGCGCGGCGGTCAGATGGCCGCCGGCGGAATGACCGGTAACATGGATGCGGCCGGGATCGCCGCCGAAGCGGCGCGCATTGCGCCACAGCCAGACCAGGCAAGCGCGCATCTGGCGCACGATTTCGTCTATGGTCGCGGCGGGACAGAGCGCGTAATTGACGACCGCCACGCTTGCTCCGGCGGCAAGGAACGCGGGCGCGACGAAGCTGAAATCTTTTTTGTCCAACGCCTGCCAATAGCCGCCATGGATGAACAACACGACCGGAGCACCCCCGGTTTGATTGGCGGGTTGGTCGGCGGCGCGAAAGAAATCGAGCGTCTCGGCAGCACTGGGCCCATAGGCCAGATCCAGCTCGGCCCGCGCCGTGCGCCGCGCCGTTTCGCTGTCGGCCTGCCAGCGCGCCAGATAGGCCGGGTATTCTGGTACCATCTGGCGATTGTTGTACTGGGCGTCGAGCTGCGCCTGGTCGTAGCCGTGGAATATCGCGTTCACCGATCGGTCCTCGCCTGCGCTGACGCGCCAGCTTCGCCGATGATCGGGAGCGGCGCAAGGGCGCGCGCAGGGGCTGCCGAATGTCGAGAGAAAATTTCACCACCGAGACACGGGGACACAGAGAAGCAGGAGAAATGCCCTAGCGCTTTGCGTCGAAGGCGCAACTCGTCTCCTCTGTGTCTCGGTGGTTCGCAATCTACGTGGCCGCAATCACGGCCGCACGAGCGCGGCGTGGGGGCCTGAGGCGTGGCGCAGAAAGATTCGATCCTCCTTCACGATGAAGCGCTCGCGCTGCAAGAGCTCGGTATTGGCGCGGCCCTCGGGGTCTTCGCGCAGCCGCGCGCGATAAGTTTCGTACGCCGTCAGGTTTTCGATATTGTAGAGCGCATAGGCCGTAGTCACGTAGCCTTCATAGGGCGCGTAGTAGCCGATCAGGTCGGCGCCGAGGCGGGGCATCGCTTGCCCCAGAGTCCGCGCGTATCGGTTAAAAGCTTCATGCTTGAGGGATCGATTTCGTAGCGGATGAAGCAGGTGATCATTGGTGGCGTCTTCCGGTTAAGTGGACGCCGGCAACCTATCCCGCCAAGCTGCATCGATGCTTCGGCGACGGCCGAAACGTCGCGTCCGGCTTCATGAGCGCGACCCTAAATTCTTGCTTGATGCGTTTCCCCATGTTCCCTCACGCCGCTTTCGCCCGCCGACTGGGCAGGATCAGTACCTCGGCGGGAATGCCCAGTTTTTCGTGCAGCCGGCGGATCATCGCGATCGACAGGCCGCGTCTGCGGTTCAGCACCTCGGCGACGCGCGTGCGGGTGCCCAGAATGCCTTCCAGATCCCGGCGCGTCAGGCCCTGCTGCTCCATGCGGAACTTGATGGCTTCGATGGGGTCGGGCGGGTCCATGGGGTAACGCTCGTTCTCATAGGCGTCGACCAGGGTTGCCAGGATGTCGAGCCGGTCGCCGGCTGGCGTGCCAGGCTTGGCGCCCCATAGCCGTTCGATTTCGGCCAGCGCCGCGTTGTGATCGCGCGCGGTTCGGATCGGCTTAAGGGTTTTCATGGTTTACCTGCCTCATGTCGATGCGGTCATAGTCGCGGTGGGTGCCGAGCCATTTTATCCACACGATGGCATGGGCGAAGTCGACAGATGCCACCAGGCGATAGTCGTTGCCTTTGATATTGAACACGATCCGCTCGGCCGATACCACGCTGGCCGTGCGGTACAATCGCTTCACATCGGCCGTGTTGGCCCAACGCGCCTTGCGAACTTCATCGAACCACGCGTCGAGCGCCGCCTTTAGCGCACCGTGATCCGGGCGGCCGATGCGAGAGTCGGCAAAGCGCCGCAGCGTTCGCCGCGCGATGATCCGCATGGCGAATTTCTAGCATGCGCCCATTTTGGGCACAAGCCGCTCGACAGCGAACTCGACTTGGACGCGCGAAGAAGCAGCCGGTTCACCGCCCATGCTTTAATCTGCGTCGCGCGCACTAATCCACGGGGCGCCATGCCATTTCTCAGTACGAGCGATGTTGCCGATCGGCTTCGGTCCTCGGCATGTATCGCGCCACGTTAATTTCACCCTCGCGCCTGCGAGCCTGGGCGATGTCGTAGCTGTTCTACATGCGCATGAGCGTGTCCATGCTGACGCCGAACGCCTTTTCGATACGCAACGCCATGTCCGGGGACGGGGCGGAATGCACGTTGAGAAATGTCGAAAGCGCGGCTCGGGTAATCCCGAGCGCCTTGGCCGCATCCGTCACCGAAAGTTCCATCGGCCCGATGATCTCGGTGCGCACAAAGCTGCCGGGGTGCGGCGGGTTCTTGAGCCGGTAAGTTCCGGTCTTATTCACGGCAACCTCCTTTCAGTGATAATCCTTATAATCGAGGTCGATGATTTCGGCCTCATCGATCCGGAACGCGATGCGTCAGTTTTTGGACCGCCCAATCGCCCGTTCACCCCTCTGCCCACCCGTGCTTTAATCCGCGCGCCATGACCATGCTTGCCAGCCCCACACTCGCCGCGCCCGACGCGCTGCTCGCGGTCGACCGCGCGATCGGCGATCTGCGCCGGGGCGGGGCGATCGTGATTCGGGGGCCGCGCGCCACGGCGGCGCTGGCGCTGGCGGCGGAAATGGCGACACCAGACAATCTCACACTGCTGCGCCGGCTCGCCGGTTCGGTGCCGGTGCTGGCCCTGACCGCGCGGCGGGCGGCGGCGCTCAGGCCCGGCCAACTCGGTCAGGCCCCGGGCGGGGCCGGCATTCATTCGATTATGTTGCCCGTCCAGGCCGATGCCGAGCTGGTGCGCCGGCTGGCCGATCCGACCCTATTGGCCTCGGGCGAGGCGGCGCCGGGCATCACCGGCCCCGGCATCGAGGGCTTGGCCGTGGTCGCCGAGCCGCCCGAGGGCTGCGCCGCCGCAGCCGTGGAGCTGACCAAACGAGCCCGCCTGTTGCCGGCGGCGCTGGTCGCGCTGATCGATTTGCACGAGCCGGAAGAGCTGGGCCGTTGGGCGCGACTCAACGGACTTCTGTTGGTGGCCGCAACCGACATCGCCGCCTATCCCCGCCTGGCCGCGGCCACCCTGGAACGCGTCGGCGAGGCGCGCGTGCCGCTGGACGGGGCGGAGGATGCGCGCATCGTCGCCTTTCGCCCTCGGGATGGCGGGCTGGAGCATCTGGCCATCTTGATCGGCAACCCCGCGCCCGGCGGCGCGAGGTTAACGCGGCTGCACTCCCAATGCTTCACCGGCGATCTCATCGGAAGTTTGCGCTGCGATTGCGGCGAGCAATTGCGCGGCGCCATCGTCGCCATCGCGGCCGCTGGCGGCGGCGTGTTGCTCTATCTGGCCCAGGAAGGCCGCGATATCGGGCTGGTCAACAAGCTGCGCGCATATGAGCTACAGGATCGCGGCTTCGATACCATGGACGCCAATGAGGTGCTTGGCTTCGATGCCGATGAGCGGGTCTATCTGCCGGCGGCCGCCATGCTGCGCCTGCTGGGTATCGTGCGCGTGCGCCTGCTGACCAACAACCCGGACAAGGTGGCCGCGCTGACCCATTGCGGCATCGAGGTGGCCGAGCGCGTGCCCCATGTCTTCCCGGCCAACCCGCATAACGCCGAATACCTGCGCACCAAGGCGGCGCGCGGCGGGCATTTGTTTTAGCAGTCCAGTTTTAGCGAAGCGGTCCCCAGTTCAAGGGATTGCCGAAGCCGGGGAGGGACGCCGAGGTCGGGCTCCCGCCAGGCGACGTAAAGCTCTGCCGAGGAACCGGCCCCTGGTTCAGGAGGCCGCGCACCAGCACCTGACCGCCGCCGCCTTGGTTGGAGGCGGCGAGATTGCTGCTGTTTTGGCCGCCGGGCTCGGTCGTCGTGCCCCCAGAGGCCGTGATCGTTCCACCGCCAGCCGGGGGGCCGCCAGCCGGGGGGCCGCCAGCCGGGGGGCCAATGTCGAGCGCCAGGGATAGGGACGGGGTCTGATAGGCGTTTTGGGTCACCGGACTGCCGGTTGTACTGGCACCGGCGATCGAATTGCTCGACGTCGTATCCGTGCGCGTGATCACGTCGAACAGCACGGTCGCCGCGATCGTCGTGCGCGTCACGACCACGGGCGGCGGGGAGACGGCAACCGCCGGCGGCGGCGAAACCGGCCCAAATCGTGCCGCGCCCGCGCATGGGTCATGGCGACGAGCAATTGGCCGCCGTCCCGGCCGAACTGCCATCGGCAGAGTCGATCGCCGCATCGGCGCAGGCCGCCCGGCAAGTGGCGGCTCGCCCGATGCCGGTCTTTCCGACTTTGATGCACCGGGACGAGCAGCATGTCGCCGCGCAGGCTTGGCTGCCGCCCCAGGCTTCGGCACGGGTCGAACCGGCGCAGCCCATCGCCGCCGCACCGAATGCAGCCCCAAATCTACCGGCAAGCCAGAATCTGAGCGGCATTCCCTTGACCATGGCTCAGGGCAAGGCTGGCGGATCGCCGCAAGCCCTAACGGCGGGGCTGCCGCCCGGTCTCCCGCCAGCGGTCATGGCCGCCGCACTCGCGCGCAACCCGGCATTCGGTCAACCCCGCGCCGGCACAGGCTCCGCTTCCGTTTCCCCCACCCCCGTTTCCCAGGGCACCATGGCCGCCTATTCTGCCGGCGTTCCCAGCGCCGGCATCAAGGGCATGCCGCAGCCCCCGCCACCAGCACCGCTCGGTTGGAATGCGGTCGCGACGCCGGCGATCCAAGCCCAGCAACTACCGGTCGCCGCCGCGCCAGAGCAAGTGCCGGGCGCGATGCAGCAAGCGCTCGACAAATACGAACAGATGATCAAGACGCGCAAGCCGCAGGGCCAGCAGGTTAGCGCGCTCAACTAGGCTGGGTTGATTTGGCACGTCGATTGACCGTTGACAGCGCGACGCCAATCATCAATACGGGGGCCGGCGGCGACAATAACGGTCCCCATGCAACCGACCCAACAATCCCCTCCGGCCGAGGCTGACACGACGGTCGCGCAGAGCATGGCGCAATCCGCCCTGCGTCAGGCAGCGCAGTTCAAGGGCGATGGACGGCTCGACGATGCGGAGGCGTGTCTGCTGCGCGCGGCGATCTGGATGCCCGATAACTGGCGAACGCTTCGCACCCTGGGCCATCTGCGCTTCGAGCGCCGGCATTTCGCGGCCGCGACGGCGCCCCTTGGCGCCGCCGTCGCGCTTGCCCCCGACGAGATCGAGCCGCGACGGCTGTATGCCAATGCCTTGCACATGGCCTATCGCGGAGACGAGGCGGATGCGCAGTTGCGTGAACTTGCGCGGCGCCATCCCAGTGACGCCGAAAGCGTCCACAATCTCGGCCTCTATCTCAATCGTTCCGGTCGTTTGCCCGACGCCGAGGCGTGTTTCCGCCGCGCCATGCGATTGAAGCCGGACTGGCCGGCGCCCCATCGGGCGCTTGGTCATGTTTTCCTGCGCGCCGGGCGGCCGGACAAGGCGAGCGAGTATCTCCGCCGCGCCTACCGCATGACGCATGGCGAACCGCCGGATTCGGCGCCACCGATTTTGCGCGATGCCACGCTGGCGGAGGGCATCGAAAAGGATGGGCTCGCGGTGACGTCGGTGGCGATGCCCTATGGCGGCGAAACGGCGCAGCTCGTTCGCCTGCCGCGCGTGGTCGTCGAACGCAGCTCCGCCGTGCCGGTCACGCCGAGCGGGCGGTTCTTCTCCAGCACGCTCGACTGGCGCATCTATCCCGAGCGCTTCGACTTCCTCTGGAGCACGGCGACCCAGCGCGCCATCGCCGACAAGCTGACCAGGCCCGACGACTTCGCTTACGGCCTGGTGGTATCCGGTCATGGCAATAACTACGGACATTGGCTGCTGGATGCGTTACCCGTGCTGCTCGCCCTCAAGGCGTTCCCTCCGGGCGAGGTGCCGGCTTTGATTGTCGACGGATTGCCGCCCTACCGGGCGGATTCTCTGGCCGCGTTCCTCGCATGCCACGGCCTGCCCGATGTTCCCATTGCCGCGACCAATCAGCCCTACTTTTCCGTGCGCGACGCCTTCGTGGTTTCCGATGTATCGCGCGCGGTCCAAGTCGCCTCGATCGCGGCGCTTCGCCCAAATGTCGAACCGCGGCGCCGGCTATTCGTCGGCCGACGCGACGCCTCCCATCGCAAGCTTGTCAACGAGGACGCGGTCTTCGCCGCTCTCGAGCCTCTCGGATTCGAGCGTGCCGACCCCAATCGCCTCTCTTTTGCCGACCAAATCAGCATGTTTGCCCAGGCTCGCGTGGTCGTCGGCGTGCAGGGCGCGGCGCTGGCGAATTGCATGTTTTGTTCGCCTGGCACGCCCCTGGTGATCGCCTACCCCGATCGGGTCATGCCCTATTACAAAGATCTTGCGATTCACATCCCGCTGCGCATGACCCCGGTTGCCGGCACGATTCACGACAACCGTCCCGGTATTCTGCCCGATCACTGCAACTTCACCGTATCCCCCGACGCCGTCCGCGCCGCCGCGCTTCAAGCCCTGGGCTGACCTCACGCCATGCCCGCCAGCGAGCTCATCGTGCGGCCCATTGGCGATGCCCTTCACGAGGGCCGCGCAGAATGGCGTGGGCACTTTTTGCGCTGCGCGCTCGGCCGCGGCGGAATTCGCACGGACAAGGTCGAGGGCGACGGTGCCA